>JARRPL010000187.1:0-8000 GCA_037382905.1 Gemmatimonadota bacterium
CCACGAGCCGCTTCGACGAGACGGGCCTTCCCTGGGTCGGCCCGTCCCCCAACATGCCGGACCTGGCCAGCGCCACCCACTATCCCGGAACCTGTCTCTTCGAGGGTACGCCCCTGTCGGTGGCCCGGGGGACGGACCACCCCTTCCAGCAGGTGGGCGCCCCCTGGCTGGACGGCCGGGAGCTGGTCCGCCGCCTGGAGTCTCGTGACCTCCCGGGGGTGCGCTTCGAGGCCGTGCGGTTCACGCCGCGCGCTCCGGGGGACGGAAAGTTCGGCGGCGAGGAGGTGGAGGGCGTGCGGCTGCACCGGGAGGGCCCCGACTACGATGCCGTCGTCACCGCCCTGGCGGTTCTCCTGGAGGCCCGGGAGATGTCGGGGGAGCTCTGGAGCTGGCGGGAATCCCACTTCGACCGACTGGCGGGCACGGACGCACTGCGCCTGGGGATCGAGGCGGGGCTCGGCCTGGACGAGCTACAGAGGGGCTGGGCGGAAGCGCGGGGGGCCTTTTGGGCCTCGGCGCAGGAGTACCTGCTCTACTGACCTCCGCCCGGGACCACACGAGCCCCGGCGGATCCATGGTCTGCCGGGACCGCCGGGTCGTCCGGGTGATGGTCCACGCGCGGCGCACCGGGGCGCGCCGCACCCCCTGGAACGGCGACCCGTGACCCGATCGCCCGCAGTGCCGGGAGGCGTCAGCCGGCAGCAGGGAGAAGTTCGGTGTGGTCCGGGACCCGCTTCAGGAAGGCCTCGTAGAGCCGGGGCCCGGGCCAGCTCCTCCACCTGAATGGGCGCCTCCCGTACCGGGATTTCCAGCTCTCGTGCCAACTCGAGAACGACGCCCCGGGTGATGCCGGGAAGGATGACGTTCGACTCCCCATGCGTCACCACGGTGCCGTCGAACACCCCGAAGAAGTTGGAGTGGGCACCCTCCAGGGCGACCCCGTCCCGAACCAGGATGGCGTCGTCCACGCCCGCATCCACTGCTGCCTGCTGGGCCAGGACATTCCCCAGGAGGCTCACGGTCTTGATGTCCACACGGGCCCAGCGCCGATCCGGAACCGTCACGGCGCGAAACCCGTCGTTCCAGCGCTCCCGGGGCGGACGCACGAACTCCCGGGCGTAGGCGTAGACCGTAAGGGGAACCCGCTCCTTCGGAAAGGCATGGGTACGGGGCGCCACACCGCGGGTGATCTGCAGATAGACGATGGAGACGGGCGCATCCTCGAGGCCGTTGCGGCGGAGGAGTTCGCGGTGCACCGCCGCCAGATCTCCCGCCTCACCCTCGAGCCGCAGCTCGCACCGACCCCGCAGGAGACGAGCCCGGTGCGCTTCGAAGCCGAAGAGGTGACCCCGGTAGGCCGGAGTCACCTCGTAGATCCCGTCGGAGAAGAGGAAGCCCCGGTCGTTCACCGGGATCGTCGCCTCCTCCGCCGGGAGATAGGCTCCATTGAGGTAGACGATGCTCATGCCTCGGCGTTCTTCTCCATCTCCTTGAAGCGCTCCAGGAGCTCGGCTTCGGCGATCACCTCGTCGCCCCCCTTCTCCCCGTGGTCGTCCTCGACCTCGGCGTCGCGCACGGAATCGTCCCGGGCATCGCCCGACGCGGAGGCGTCCGCCGTCCCGGCCTCGTCGTCGTCACCGGCCTCCAGCTTCTTGGGCTCGTCGGCACTCCCGGCGAGGAGGCCCATCTGCTGCTTCAGCGCCAGGAGACGGTCATCCATCCCGACGGCGCCGCTTCCGGCCTCGAGCCGGGTGAACTCGGTCTCGAGGGTGTCACCCACCAGGGCCTCGTTGACCTCCGCTGCCGCCACGCTCCGTCGCTCCGACTCCTCGATCTTCTCCGCCATGCGGTTGAACGCCTCGAAGGCCGAGGTGTCGGAGAGACCGGACATGGTCTCGTGGATCCGCTTCTGGGCCTGGGCTCTCTTCTGCTTGGCAATGAGGAGATTCCGCTTCCGCTTGGCTTCGTCGATCTTGTCGTTCAACTGCCGGAGCGAGGCTTTGAGCTTCTCCGTCTCCTGCGCCTGTGCCCGCCAGGTCTGATCCAGCGCCTTGGCCCGCTGCGTGTGCTCCTCATGGCGGACGAGCGCCTGCTTCGCAAGGTCGTCCCGGCCCTCGTTCACGGCGAGCATGGCCCGCTGTTCCCACTCCTTCGCCTGCTTGACCTCGTCCTCGAGCTGGGACCGGAGCTTCCGCTCGTCGGCGATGGCGGCCGCCACCTCCCGCTTGGCCTTCGCCAGCTGGTCCCGCATGTCCAGAATGATCTGGTTCAACATCTTTTCCGGGTTCTCGGCCCGGTTGATCAGATCGTTGATGTTGGATTTGATCAGGGTGGACAGCTTGGTGAAGATTCCCATGGATCAGCCCCCCGACGTTTCGCCGGCCATGTCGCGGATCCGGCCCATGTGCCCGGACGCCGCGAGATGAATGCTTTCGATTGATGCCTGGATCTCCTCGAAATCCAGGTTCGCGAGTTCGAGAGTGTCGCTGAGGATCAGCTCCCCGTCCTCGAGCCCGTAGGCCCCATGCACGACATCGTTCGCATTGAGTTCCAGGAGCGTCCGGAACAGCTCCATGGACCCCTTCTCCTCCGGAAGGTCCATGACCTTCAGACGCAACAGGAGCAGCGGAGGCGAATAGTGGAGCACGATGGGATAGTCGTCGTTCCTGGTACGGGCCAGGTACATCCCTTCTTCCAGCTCTTCGAAATCCGCACCCATGCGGATGAGGAAGCTTTCGAGGTCCTCACGCGTGACCATCGTCATCTCCGTGATGGGGTCTCTGCCGTGGTTGGGCAGGTGATTACGTACCGACTCCAGCGCTCCTACGATCCATCACCAGGGGTTGTTTCCCGGTCGCCGGCGATGGTTCCCGCAAGCTAACCCGACGCGGCACCGGCCGCTAACCCACGCGCCGGCTTCATCCGGAGGCCTGGAGAAGGGGACGGAGATACCGGCCGGTGTACGACGCCTCCACCTCCGCCACCTCCTCCGGCGGACCCTCCGCGATGATGCGGCCCCCACCCACGCCCCCCTCCGGACCCAGGTCGATGATCCAGTCCGCGGTCTTCACGACCTCCAGGTTGTGCTCGATCACCACCACGGTATTGCCCCGCTCCACCAGCTCGTGCAACACCTCCAGCAGGACCCGGACATCCTCGAAGTGGAGACCGGTCGTGGGCTCGTCGAGAATGTAGAGCGTACTTCCGGTGGAGCGCTTGGAGAGTTCGGTGGCGAGCTTCACCCGCTGGGCCTCGCCACCGGAGAGGGTGGTCGCCGACTGCCCCAGGTGGATGTACCCCAGCCCCACGTCGCTGAGGGTCTGGAGCTTGGTCCGGATGCCCGGGACCGCGTCGAAGAACTCCAGCGCCTCGTCCACCGTCATGTCCAGGACGTCGGCGATGTTCTTCCCCTTGTAGTAGACGTCCAGCGTCTCGCGGTTGTACCGCTTGCCCTTGCAGACGTCGCACGGGACGTACACGTCGGGAAGGAAGTGCATCTCGATCTTCACCAGTCCGTCGCCGGAGCACGCCGCGCAGCGCCCTCCCTTCACGTTGAAGGAGAAGCGGCCGGGCTGATACCCGCGCATCTGGGACTCGGGCAGCTCGGCGAAGAGCTTCCGTATGGGGGTGAAGAGCCCGGTGTACGTGGCGGGATTGGAGCGGGGTGTCCGGCCGATGGGCGATTGATCCACGTCGATCACCTTGTCGATGGCATCGATGCCCTCGATGCCGCCGTGCACGGCCGGCGCGTCCTTGCTCCGGTAGAAATGTCGGGCCAGGGCCCGATACAGCGTCTCGTTGACCAGCGTGGACTTCCCGGAGCCACTCACCCCGGTGACGCAGATGAAGGTTCCCAGAGGAAAGCTCACGTCCAGGTGGTCCAGGTTGTTGCCCCGGGCCCCCCTCACCCGGAGCGCCCGCTCGGGGTCTGCGGACCGACGCTCTGAGGGAATCGCGATGGCACGATCCCCACGGAGGTAGGCTGCCGTGAGGGATCGCTCGCTGTCCAGGATGTCGGATACCGGCCCCTGAGCCACCACCTCGCCGCCGTGGCGCCCGGCGCCGGGGCCCAGATCCACCACCCAGTCCGCCGCCCGGATCGTGTCTTCGTCGTGCTCCACCACCAGGACGGTGTTCCCCAGGTCCCGGAGGGTGCGGAGCGTCGCCAGAAGGCGCTCGTTGTCCCGCTGATGCAGTCCGATGGAGGGTTCGTCCAGGATATAGAGCACCCCCACCAACTGGCTGCCGATCTGGGTCGCCAGGCGGATCCGCTGGCCCTCGCCCCCGGAGAGGCTGCCGGCGGCCCGCCCCAGAGAGAGATAGCTGAGACCCACGTTGGTCAGGAAGGAGAGACGCTCCCGGACCTCCTTGAGGATCGGCCCGGCGATCTCCTCCGGAAGCCCGGCGGCGCCGGGCTCCAGCCCTCGGAAGAAGTCCAACGCATCGCTCACCGGCAGATCCACGATCTCCCCGATGGAGCGCTCCCCCACGGTGACGCCCCGGGACTCGGGCCGAAGCCGGGTGCCGTGGCAGTCGTGGCAGGCGAGGGTGGACATGTATTCCTCGAGCTGCTTCCGGACCGCTTCCGACTTGGTCTCGGCGTATCGACGCTGGACGTTGGCCACCACCCCCTCCCAGGTGTCCTCGTAGTGGCCCTCGAACTTGCCGGACCCGCCCTTGTAAGGGAACCGGATCTTCATCTTCCCGGAGCCGTGGAGGATGGCGTCCTGCACGTCGTCGGGCAGGTCGGCCCACGGCGTCTCCAGGTCGAACTCGTAGGCTTCCGCGAGACCGGGGATCACGGACCGGAGAAGGTGTCCTCCGGGCTCACCCCAGGGGAGGACCACCCCCTCCAGGATGGAGGTGGAGCCGTCCCCGACCAGGAGCTGCGCGTTGACCTCCTTGCGGGTTCCCAGCCCCCCGCAGGTCTCACAGGCCCCGTAGGGCGAGTTGAAGGAGAATTGCCGGGGCTCCAGCTCCGGAAGCGAGGTGCCGCACACGGCGCAGGCGTAGTGCTCGCTGAAGAGGTGATGAACCGGGTCCGCGTTCCGCTCCGGCGGGTGCTCCAGGACCTCCAGCATCCCCTCGGCGGCCTTGAGGGCCGTCTCGATGGAGTCGGCAAGCCGGTCCCGGTCCTCGGCCTTCACCACGAGCCGGTCCACCACGATGGCCAGGTCGTGGTTCTCGTTACGGTTCAGGGCCGGGGGGTCCGACAGGTCGTAGGTCTCCCCGTCGATGCGGGCCCGGACGAACCCGTCCTTGCGGGCCTGTTCCAGGAGGGCTCGGAACTCGCCCTTTCGCCCCCGGACCAGCGGAGCCAGCACCTCGATCCGCGTCCCCTCGCCCAGCGCGAGGACCGCATCGACGACCTGGGACGCCGACTGGCGTACCACGGGCTCTCCGCACTCCGGACAGTGCGGGATTCCCACCCTGGCCCACAGGAGGCGGAGGTAGTCGTAGACCTCCGTGACCGTACCCACCGTGGAGCGAGGGTTGCGGGAGACGGTCTTCTGCTCGATGGAGATCGCTGGTGAGAGCCCGTCGATCGTGTCGACATCGGGCTTCTCCATGAGCCCGAGGAACTGCCGGGCGTAGGCCGACAGGGACTCCACGTACCGACGCTGTCCCTCGGCATAGATGGTGTCGAAGGCCAGCGAACTCTTCCCCGAGCCCGACAGTCCCGTGATCACGACCAGGGCCCCGCGAGGGAGCTCCACGTCGATATTCCGGAGATTGTGCTCCCGTGCTCCCCGGACGATCAGTGATTCGCGCGCCATAGACTCCAAGTGTCTCTGAAATGATTCGCGGGCTCAACTCCCGGGGCTGGAGGGCCTCGGGCAATTCCCGACACCGCTCCGGGAACGCCTCCCTACACCGACCTCTCCCGGCGCCCCGTACCTTGACGATGGGAAGGTAGAGGGACCTTCCCAGGATCAAACAACCGGGAGGGACCATGCTTCGCTCGCTTCTCGTTCCCCTGGACGGCACTCGCTTCAGCGAGTACGCCCTGCCGCTGGCCGAGGGTGTGGCCCAGGCCACCGGCGCCGCCCTTCACCTGGCTCACGTCCACGTCCCCCACCCCCCCGACGCGCTTCTGAGCAACACCCAGTTCCACTTCGAGGGTGTGGATATGGAGGAATACGAAGAGCACGATCGGGGCTCGGAGAGGGGCTACATGGCGGCGCTGGCGCAACGGGTCGCCCAGGAGTCCTCAGCCATGGTGGATACCGCGCTGCTGGAGGGGGAGATCGCCTCGGCCTTGCAGCGATACGCGCAAGAGATCGAGGCGGATGCCGTGGTCCTCTCCACCCACTCCCGGACCGGGGCCCGGCGGGCCTGGATGGGCAGCGTGGCGGAGGGTCTGATCCGCGCCGGCTCCATGCCCGTTCTGGTGATCCACGCGGAAGAGGCTGCGGAGGTGGGGCCGCCCCTCCACATCGAGCACGTGCTGATCCCCCTGGACGGCTCGGAGTTGTCCGAGTCCATCATCGCTCCGGCGGTGGAGTTGGCCAGCGCCTGCGACGCCCGGATCACCCTGCTCCACGTGCTTCCGACGCGTCATCCCAATCCCGGCGGCATGGTCCCGGCTCTCCCGGAGCAGTGGACTCAAGCGCTGGAGGAGGGGGAGACCTATCTGGAGGCGGTCGCCGACCGGATCCGCTCCCGGGGCCTGCGGGTGGACACCATGGTGATGGCCCACCCGAAGCCGGCCGAGGCGATCCACGAGGTGGCCGAGGAAGCCGGCACCGATCTGCTGGCCATCGCCACCCATGGCTATACGGGCGTCCGGCGCATCCTCTTCGGGAGTGTCGCCGAGCAGGTTCTCAGGAACTGCCACGTCCCCATGCTCATCCGGCGACCGGTGTAGCGACCGGGGCAGAGCGACGGCACCCGGGCTCCGGCCCGGGGACCTCCCCATCACCCCGGCGTCGTAGGGGGGTGGGTCCGCATCAGCCTGCTCACCCCCCCGGCGCCCCCTCCCGCCAGGGGATTGACGATGGCGAGCTGGGCGGCGGCGGGGTTGACCCGCATCGGAATCCTGCGTCCAAGGGCGTCGAGCCTGCCCAGCGCCCGGATGAGCCCCCGAGGCGTCCCGGCGATCTCCGCCGCCGTCCGATCGGCCTGGAATTCGTTCTGCCTCGAGATGGCCAGGTGGATGATGGTGGCGGCGACTGGAGCCATCAGGAGCGTCACCAGGGCGCCGAGTGGATTCTGGCCCTCTCGGCTCGACCCCAGGATCAGCCCCCAGCGGGCCACGGCGGCCGCGGTGGCCACGGCACCGGCCATGCTGGCGGCCACCGTCCCCACCAGCATGTGGCGATGCTTGATGTGGGCCAGCTCGTGGGCCACGACACCCTCAAGCTCGTCCGCGGGCAGGGCCGCGAGGAGGCCCTCGGTGAAGCAGACCACCCCGTGCTCCGGATTCCGGCCGGTGGCGAAGGCATTCGGTTGCGCCTGGGGCGCAACGGCGAGGGCGGGCACCGGAATGCCGGCGCGCCCCGCCAGACGCTCCACCATTTCATGGAGCTCCGGCGCATCCCCGGGCTCGATGAGCCTCGCGTCGTACATCTTCAGGACCATGCGGTCGCTGAACCAGTAGGTGCCCAGGTTCAAGACCAGGGATACGGCGAACATGATGACGGCCCAATGGGAGCCGCCGAGCATGGCGCCCACGGCGACCAGAAGGAGCGTCAGCCCGGTCATGAGACCGGCAACCTTGGCGATCTGCACTGTGGTCGGGTCCTGGGAGTGGGGTCGGACGGTGTTCCGGCGGCGGGGCCGCCCACGGGATGGGGCGACCGCCGCGCCTGCGGATACCCTACGGCCCGAGCCTTCCCAGGTTCCCGCCGGAACCGCGGTGCTCAGTAGCCCCACTCCCGGAAGAGGTTGAATCCGAAGGCCAGTTGCGACTCCAGTCCCAGCTCGGTCAGCAGATAGCCGTTCTGCCGCAGCACCCGATCCTCCAGGAACGCCTCGAGTCGGTACAGGCCTCCCGGCTG
>JARRPL010000188.1:0-6183 GCA_037382905.1 Gemmatimonadota bacterium
ACGGTGGTGCAGGCCTCCCACGTTGATGGTCCGGCCCGCCAGGACCCCCCCGGCGCCCAGCCGGGCCATATGACCGGGGTCCCGGGTCAGGAGGATGCTGGGAACCGAATCGACGACCCAGCCGGACAGGGCCGCAGAGGCCTCCGCGACCGTCGAGAAGACCACCTCGGCATCGTCGTCCACGGTGAGGGCGTAGAGTTCCTGCTCCCAGGGGCTTTCGGCCAGCTCGTCGTCCACCACCAGGTATCGGCGGAAGCGGTGCTTCCGTCCCCACCCCATGATCACCTGACCATGGATGAGCCGGTCGTCAATCCGGAACAGCTGAATCGACATGCGTCTCAGGACGGGCGAGGATCCGGATTCCGTCCCGGGCCTTTCCTTCCAGCCGGGGCAGAAGCTCGTCGAGACTCATCTCCCGGTGGAAGACGAACTCCAGGAGCATGGGGAGGTTCACGCCGGTGACGAGCGCCACCCGGCGTCGGTCCCGGCAGGACAGGCGGGCGGCCAGCGTACAGCTGCCTGCCCCGAGGTCCGTGAAGACCACCGCCGAGCCGGTCCCGAGGTGCTCCAGGATCTTCTCCTGGAGCTGATCCGGACTCCGGCCCTGGTTCGACACCGGGTGGAGGATCCCGGCATCGATCCCGGTGATGCGGGAGACGGCGTTCACCAGACCCCGGGCCATCTCACCATGGGCCACCACGACCCCCCGTAGCTCCCCGCGTCCCGTTTCCTCGATCATTCGTAGTCCTCCTCCAGGTACTCCAGCACCGGCTGCATCGACGCCTTCAGTCGATCGTTGAAGGCCTGCGCGGTGTCGACCCCAGCGTAGCGCAGGAGGTGGTTCATGGCGACCACCTCCGAGATCACGGTGATGTTCTTACCCGGGTTCAGGGGAACCGTGACACGGGGCACCCGGACTCCGAGAATCTCCTGGCTCTCGGTCTCCAAGCCGGTCCGATTGTATTGCCGGGTGTCGTCCCAGTGCTCCAACTGGACCACGACCTCGATCCGCTTCTGCTGCCGGATGGCCCGAATCCCGAACAGGGCTCCGATATCGATGATGCCGATCCCCCGGATCTCCATGTGGTGGCGCTGCATGGCCAGTCCCTCGCCGATGAGGATGTCGTTCCCCATGCGGCGGGCTCGTACCACGTCGTCCGCCACCAGCCGATGTCCCCTCTCCACCAGATCCAGGACACACTCGCTCTTCCCCACCCCCGACCGGCCGACGAAGAGAAGGCCGACCCCGTAGACGTCCGCCAGGGAGCCGTGGAGGTTCGTGACCGGAGCCAGCGCCCGGCGCAGATACGGCTTGATGCGGCGGTAGAAGTCCTTGGTGCTGAGGGTCGAGCGGAAGACCGGGATCCCCGACTCCGTCGCCACGGCCACCAGGGGCTCGGGCACCTCCTGGCCCTTGGTCACGAAGAGCGCCGGTACCCGGAACGCGAACAGGCCACGCAACCGCGCTTCACGCGTTTCCCGCGAGAGGGTGGTCAGGTAGGTGATCTCCGTCTCGCCGAAGACCTGGAGCCGGCCCTCGGGGACCCGCCCCGTGTAGCCGGAGAGGGCGAGTCCCGGAGAGGAGATGTCCTCGTCCTCGAGGGGCAGATCCAGAGGGACGCCCGGAGTCATGAGCTCCAGCTGGAGCGATTCCTTCTTGACCTCGAGGAGTTCCCGGACGGTGAGGCGAGAGGGGGCGACGGGAGGGGACGCCATGGGGCCTCAGTCCTCGAGGACCTCGACCGTGGAGGAACGGGCTCGATCCCGGCGCTGGGACCGGCGCCGGCGGAGGATCTTGGCCAGCTTGTCCGACAGTTCGTCGGCGGCGGCCGTGAAGTCCCGCCCCTCGCCACGAGCCACCACGGGTTCGGCCCGAGCGATGGAGAGAATCCCCTCGACCCCATATCCCATCCGCTCCTCCTCGAAGACCAACTCCGCGGATTGGAGGTTCGGCTCGAACTTCACGAGGCGCTCCATGAGGGACGTGGCGCGAAGACGGGTCTCGTCGGGCACGTCACAGTGACGGGCCGTGATCTGCACTCGCAAAGAAACCTCCGGCAGAGCGGAATGGGCGTGCTTCGTTCTCCAAGCTACCGCCCCGGCGAGGGCGGGGCCAGCGGCCCGGAGGCCCGGCTCGACGGGGTCACCACGCCCTCCAGAACCCCCTCCAGAGCGAGGGCGCTGGCGTCCCATCCGAACCCCTCGGCCCAGCGCCGGGCTCGGGCCCCCATGGTCTCCCGGAGCTCCCGGTCCTGGACCAGTCTCCGGATCGCCTCCGCCAGAGCAGGCACATCGCCGTGGGGAACCAGGAGGCCCGTCTCCCCGTCCCGGACCGAGTCCCGCAGGCCCGGTGCATCGCTCGCCACTGTGGGCGTCCCGCATGCGGCCGCCTCCATGACGGTGATCCCCCAGCCCTCCTTGGGAGAGGTCAGAAGATGAACCCAGGCCCGCCGCATCAGCGTTCGCTTCTCCTCTTCACTGACGAATCCCAGGAACTCCACCGACTCCGTCAGCTTCAACTCCGACGCACGTCGCCGGAGCCGGGGCAGATCGTCGCCCTTGCCACCCACCCGGAGCCGGATCCCCTTCAGTCCCTGGCTCTGGAGCAGGGCCAGGGCTTCCAGGATGAGGTCCACCCGCTTGTACCGCTTGAGGCGACCCAGGTAGAGGAGCGACGGCGCTTCGGCCTCGGACATCGACGGGTCGGGAGCATACCAGTCCAGATCCAGTCCGTTGGGGACCACCACGACGTCCTCGCGTCGGAATCCGCGTCGAACCAGGTCCTGGCGGGTGCTCTCGGAGACGGCCACTACGGTGCGTCCCTGGAAGGCCCGGGCGAGGGGCCACTCCAGCGCCACGGTGGCCGCCGCCACCGGGAGGGACGCCTCCTGGAACGCGGTGGTCCCGAACAGATGATGGACCAGCGGAACCACCGGGGTGTCGCCCCAGGCGGGCGTGAAGAGCGGCACCTTGTTGAGATCCTCCACCAGGACGTCCCACCGTCCCGCCAGATGGCGGCGGTAGTGGGGCCATGCGTGGAGGGGAAAGGTGTAGCGGGTGCCCGTCCGATGGACCTCCATCCCGTCCAACCGGGTCCGGGGGGCGGCGCCGGGCCAACCCGAGCAGAGGAGCCCCACCTGGTGCCCACGGGCGGCGAGGCGGCCGAAGGTCTCGTGGAGATGGATCTCTGCGCCCCCGGACTGGGGGTTCTCCCGGTCCATCCAGTTCACCACGAGGATCCGCATCGGCGTCGTCCGGCGCGGGACGCCGGTTACCCGTCGGCGGGGGCGAGGCGTCGATAGAGGGCATCCAGCACCCCGTTGACGAAGCGGGGAGACTCGGGCCCCCCGTACTGTTCCGCCAGGCGAACCGCCTCCTGGATCGAGACCCGGGGTGGGATGTCGTCCAGAAAGATCATCTCGGTCGCGGCCAGCCGGAGCAACGCCCGGTCCAGGACGGCGAGCCGGTCCAGGCGCCAGTTGTCCAGCGCCTGCCGGAGCCACTCGTCCACCTCGTCGAGATGTGTCTCGGTGGCTTTGAGGACGGTGCGCACGTAGGGGAGTCGCCGGGGCGAGATTCGACGCGTCGACGTGGTCTCCACCAGCGCGTCCCGGACCGAACCGCCCTCTCCCATGGATTCCCAGCGATAGAGGATCTGAAGCGCCCAGGCCCGGGCTCGGACCCGGTCGATACGCTCCCGTTCCGACGCGAAGGACCGGCTCACCCGTCGGTCCGGAAGAGGGCCGCCATCTCGAGCGCGGCCAACGCCGCCTCTCCGCCCTTGTCCTGCCGCTCCGGGTCGGCCCGCTCCGCCGCCTGCTCCCGGGTCTCGGTGGTGAGCAGTCCCAGGATGACCGGAACGCCCGAGGCCAAAGCCGTGTCCATCAGGCCCCGGGCCGCCTCGCCAGCCACGAAGTCGAAGTGCGGGGTGTCGCCTCGGATCACACACCCGAGAGCCACCACGACATCCACCGCCCCCGTCTCGGCGATGGCCGCCACCGCCTGGGGAAGCTCCCAGGCGCCGGGCACCCGGACCACCTCGATGTCCTCCGGGTCCACCCCGTGGCGAACCAGCGTGGCCAACGTCGACTCGAGCATCCGACCGGTGAAGTCGCCGTTGAACCGGGCCGCGACGACCGCCACCTGCGCCCCGGAGCCGTCGAGGCGACCGTCCAGCTCGTCCTGATACGACCCTGCACCGCTCATAGGATATGCCCCAGCTTGCTCTTCTTGGTGGCCAGGTAGTGCTCGTTGTGCTCTCCCGGCTCGACGGTCAACGGCTCCCGACCGGTGACCCGGAGATCGTAGCCGTCCAGACCCACGATCTTCTTGGGGTTGTTGGTGAGGATGCGGATCGAGCGGATCCCCAGGTCGAGGAGGATCTGGGCACCGATCCCGTAGTCCCGCAGATCGGCCTTGAACCCGAGGCTCTCGTTGGCCTCCACCGTGTCCTGTCCCTGGTCCTGGAGGTGGTACGCCCGGATCTTGTTCCCCAGCCCGATTCCCCGTCCTTCCTGGCGGAGGTACACGATGGCGCCCCGCCCCGCCTCCGACACCCGGGCCATGGCCTGATGGAGCTGATCTCCGCAGTCGCAGCGCTGGGATCCGAAGACGTCCCCGGTGAGGCACTCGGAGTGCATCCGCACCAGGACGTCCTCCGCCCCCTCCACCTCCCCGGCCACCAGCGCCACATGCTCCCGGCCGTCCAGGAGGCTCTCGAAGGCCACCACCCGGAAGCCGCCGTACTCCGTGGGGAGCGAGGCCTCGGCGATCCGCCGGACGAGGCGTTCCTTCTTCAGGCGATAGGCGACGAGCTGCGCCACGGTGATGAACCGCAGCCCGTGCTCCCGGGCGAAGACTTCGAGCTCCGGGCGCCGGGCCATCGTCCCGTCGTCCTTGAGGATCTCGCAGATCACGCCGACGGGGTCGAAGCCCGCGAGGCGCGCCAGGTCGACCCCCGCCTCCGTCTGGCCCACCCGGCGCAGAACGCCCCCGGGCTTGGCTCGGAGCGGGAAGATGTGCCCCGGGCGACTCAGATCCTCGGGGACGCTGTCGGGATCGGCGATGACCTGAATCGTACGGGCCCGGTCGTGGGCGCTGATGCCGGTGGTGACCCCATGTCTGGGTGCCGCGTCCACGGACACGGTGAAGGCCGTTCCCTTGGGATCGGTGTTCACCTCCGTCATGGGGTGGAGGCTCAGGCGTTCCGCGTGCTCGGGTGTCAGCGTTACGCAGATGAGCCCACGGCCGTGTCGGGCCATGAAGTTGATGATCTCCGGCGTGACGGCCTGGGCGGCGCACACCAGATCGCCTTCGTTCTCCCGATCCTCGTCGTCGGCGACGATGATCATCTTCCCCTGGCGAATGTCGTCCAGGGCGTCTTCTACAGGATCGAAGGGCATGGTCCGTCCCCTGCTCAGTCGCCGGAGTCGGTGAGGTGGGGTTCGAGGAGCCGACGAACATACTTCCCCATGAGGTCTCCCTCCACGTTGACCCCGTCGCCCACCCGAAGTGCCGACAGATTGGTCTTCTCCCACGTGTGGGGAATGATCGCCACCTGGCACCGATCGGGGCTGGTCAGGGCGTTCACCGTGAGGCTGATCCCGTTGAGGGTGATGGAGCCGTGAAGGATGGTGAGAGCCCAGACCGGGTCGGGGATGCGGAAGTCCAGGAAGCGAGTCTCCCCCTGCGACGTGATCGACTCCAACGTCCCGATTCCGTCCACGTGTCCCTGCACCAGGTGGCCGTCCAGACGGCCGTCGAGCCGCATGGCTCGCTCCAGGTTCACCAGGTGTCCCGCCGTATACGCGCCGGCCACGGTGCGCGACAGGGTGGACGCTACCAGCTCCACCGTGAACCGGTCCGACTCCACCACCACCGGAGTCAGACACGCGCCGTCCACGGCGATGGAATCTCCCGGGGTCACCGACTCCAGGAGCGCCGCCCCGCACGAGATGGTCATGCGACGGAGTCCCTCCCGGTCCTCCACCGTATCCACCCGCCCCATGGCCTCCACGATACCGGTGAACATCAGTCGGCCCGGTCCAGCGTCAGCAGGACGTCCGCCCCCAGCGCCTTCGGACCCCGGGCCGGACGCCACCGGACGAGGTCGGCCAGAGGGAGTCCCGGGACGGCATCGGGACCCAGAACCACCGGCGCCACGAGCGCGTAGAGACGCCGGGC
>JARRPL010000188.1:6219-7777 GCA_037382905.1 Gemmatimonadota bacterium
CCCCATGGCGCCACACCGCCGGAGGACCGGGCCGATGCTTACGCCGCCTCTCTCCCCTGCCCCCGGAACGGGGTGGACCCGAGCGCCGGCACCTTCCAGAGCCTCGATACGCTCTTCCGGGGCGTCTTCCCTGCAGAAGATCCAGAGGGGTGCTGTCTCCAGGTCCCGGAAGAGGGCCGCCTCGGGCCCGATGCGGAGTCCCGAGTCCAGCAGCACCCGGACCGGCGCCGGCCGCTTGAGCGGCGCCTCCCGGACCGTCAGGAGAGGGTCGTCCACCCGCGCCGTCTCGCGACCCACGAGGATGCCGTCGAAGCCACCCCTCAGCCGGTGGACCTCGGCCCGTGCCTCCTCTCCCGTCAGCCGGGTCCGCTCTCCGGCAGCTCGGGCGATGCCGCCGTCCAGCGACAGGGCGAGCTTCACCGAAACGTGTGTGCGCCCGCTGCCCACCCAATCATGAAAGGCGGGGTTCTCGGACCAGGCGCGCTCGGGACCGAAGACTGGACCCGCCACCTCCACCCCGGCGGCGGCCAGTTCGGCGCCTCCGCCCCCCGACTCCGGGCCGGGATCCGCGGCTCCGTAGACCACCCGTCGGACCCCGCTGGAGAGGAGGGCCCGCGTGCAGGCCGGTGTCTTGCCCTGATGACGGCAGGGCTCCAGGCTCACGTAGGCCGTCGCCCCCTCGGCAGACGGGCCTGCCCGCTCCAGGGCCCGGGTCTCGGCATGGGGCCCCCCGAACTCTTCGTGCCACCCCTCTCCCACCACCCCCCCGTCGCGAACCCGTACGCAACCCACCAGGGGATTCGGGTGGACACCGCCCCAACCCAGGCGGCCCAGGAGGGCGGCCCGTTCCAGGTAGGCCCGATCCGCATCGGTGACCGTCTCCACCCGGGCGCCGTCCCCGTTCACAGGGTCAATCGGAGGGAGACGGTCCCGAAGAGCGAGCCCTCGCCGGCGTCGAAGGCCGGGACATCTGCGGATCCGTCTCCGAATCCGCGGGCCCATCCGAACTCCCCGGCGAGCTGCCACACCACGAAGGTCCGGGAGACCCCCGCAAAGAAGAGGGCTCGATCCGCTTCGAAGCCCGCGGTGCTGAGACCCAGCTCGGGATTCCCTCCGGAGATACCGTCCAGACGAAGCGCGGCATCGGCCTCGTAGCGATCCCACCCGGCCCCCACCAGGAACCCCAACCCCCAGAGCTCCTTACCCACCTCACCGCGGAGTGAGATCGTGGTCATGTCCCGAAGGCTCACCTCGGTGGAGGAACCCGGCGGGCGCACCGCCACGTCGTCTCCGTGGCGGCGGGTCGCGGAGAGGGTGATGCCGGGGAGGGTGAAGGACTCCCGGAGGATTCCCAGCCGCACCCCGTAGCCCCATGCGAAGGCGGAGCCGTCGAATCCCTGATCGCCGGGGAGGAAGACCAGATCGCCGGACAGGAGGAGATCCAGCCCCAGGAGCCCGCCCAGGGTGGGTTGGGGTGCGAATCCGTCGAACAGACCCACCACCACGCCCCCGTGCACCGACCCGGCGGTCACCGTGCCGTCCCGGACGGAGGCCTCCC
>JARRPL010000189.1:0-6163 GCA_037382905.1 Gemmatimonadota bacterium
CCTGACCTCCGCGTTGTCCCGGGTGAGGGTGAGGGTGACGGGGTCACCACCCTCCACCGTCAACGGCACGTTCCAGTACAGCTCGTTGTAGACCTCGTCGTAACGGGCGTGAACCCAGTACTGTCCCGGCTTTACGGCGAAGGTCGCCACCCCGTTGGCGTTGGTGGTGTCGGCCGCCGGCGTAAGGCCCGAGGCCCGGACCTTCTCGGCCCACACGTCGCCGACTCCCGCGAAGGCGTCGTTCGCCCAGTTCTCCCGCTCGATGCGAATGGCCTGAGCCGCCTCGATGTTGGCCCGCTGGAGCGAGTCGAAGCGCGCGAACGCCTGGTTCATCTGGCGCTCGACCTGGGAAAGCTCGGTGTCCAGATCGCCGAACTCGTTGAAGAGAGCCACGTACCGCGCCTCGCCCCGGTTGTAGTTCTCGAGGGAGTCGGAGATGGTCTGCAACGTGTCTCGGAGCGTGTTCCAGCGGTTCTCGAAGTCACGCCACTCCTCCTGGGCCGACGCAATCTCTTCCTGAGCGGCGAGGATCTCCGCGGGGATCTCGGGCTCGGGAGTTCCGTAGGCGGTGGCCAGAGAGTCGAAGACCGCATCCCGATCAAAGGGAAGGAGTTGAACCTCCAGATCCGAGACGGGCCTCATCATGGCCGAGCCCGTGGCGGGGTTCTCGGATTCCAGCTCGGTGGTGACCACGACCTCTGCCGGACCGCAGGCGGCCAGTGCCGTGGAGGCCGCCGCGACGAGAAGTAGACTGCGCTTCATGAAATCGCTCCAATGCTCCTGGAAGTTTGACAGACGGGAGAAAGTAGTGACGGGTGGGGCGGACCCACACCCCTCTATTACATCGACGGGGGGCTGCGCCGTAGCGCAGCCCCCCGTTCACCCGTCGTCGGTTTCGGAGCCGGTCCGGAACGCGGCGTGGTCCGGTCAGGGCGCGTCGTCGGGGATGACGAAGTTCATGGGGTTCCGTGGCTCGCCGTTCACGTAGATCTCGTAGTGGAGGTGCGGCCCGGTGGCGAGCCCGGTGGAGCCCACCTGAGCGATGAGCTGGCCCCGCTCCACCTGCTGGCCGGCCCGGACGTGCAGCCGGGACGAGTGTCCGTAGCGGGTCACGTAGCCGTACCCGTGATCGATCTCCACCATCTGGCCCAACCCCGGAACCCAACCGGCCCGGACCACCCGGCCCTTGGCCGCGGCCAGGATGGGAGTGCCGGCGTCGGCGGAGATGTCGATCCCGTGGTGCGGGCGGGATTCGTTCAGGATGGGGTGCACCCGCGCCCGGGCGAAGCGACTGCTGAGCCAACCCGAGGTCGGCAGGATGGAGGGTGTGGACTGGAGGAGGTCCACGCGGGCACGGAGCGAGTCGTTGGCCACGCTGAAGCTCTCCGACAGGAGCCGAGCCCGTCGCTCCAGGGCGCTGAGGTCGTACGACGCGGCGAAGGCCCGGGAGCCGGTACCCTCGTCCAGCTGCCAGAGGGGATAGTCGGCGGGACGGAGGCTGCCGGGTCCTCCCACCCCCACCTCCAGGACCTCACCGTCGATCGCCTCCAGCCCGGCGAGATTGCGGACCTCGGCATTCCGCTCCACGAGCTGTCCCATGGAGCTTTCCACCGAGACGATGCGCTCCTGCAGGGCCTCGAGCTCCGCCGTCAGCACGGCGTTCTTCTCCCTCAGGAGGTTCGCCTCCATCTGGGCCGAGGCACCGAAGGCCCCCCAGATACCCAGGGCCACGAGCCCTGCGCCGGCCACCGCCCCCGCCACCCCCGCGCGCTTCACCCACGCGCTGGAGGCGGAGAACTGCCGGACCGGGGCGTCTCCCCCCTGCAGCACCATGAATGTCCAGCGATCTCGGGACATGGGTTCCCACCCGCCGCTCGTGGAAGGGGCCCGGGAGGTTCCGGGTCCCCGTAACCGTCGGATCTGAAAGCTACGGGTCGCCGAGAACGGGGGTCAACGATTCTCTGGGCCCCTCCGCAGAGGCGTCAGGGGGCCGCCGGGGAGGGTCCCCCGAGGGCAGCATGAACGCAACGCGGAGGCGGTCTCAGGGACGGTCCTTTCTGGGGAACAGGGGGTCTCCCTTGGTCACCGGACGACCGGCCAGCTCTAGCTCCAGGGCCCGGGCCACGGTAGGCACGCCGTCCACCCCGAGGCGACGGGCCAGGTCGTCCATCTTGCCGGGACAGACGGGTTGGAGCAGCGCCGTCAGGATCAGCAGGGCCCGGGCGAGAGACGCCAGGGTCTCGTCGAGCTCGGCGGCCCGCGACGGATCCTTGGCCAGGGCCCAGGGTTCCCGCTCCTCCACATAGCCGTTGGCGGCACGGGCCAGCTCCATGGCGGCGGCCAGGGCTTCGTGGACCCGGAAGGCCTGGATGGCGGCTCCGCTGGAGGTCACTGCCTCCCGGCAGGGGTCTGCAAGGCCGTCGTCGGGGCCCTGGGGGATGACGCCGTCGCGATAGCGAACCGTCATGCTCAGCACCCTCGAGGCCAGATTGCCCAGCACGTTGGCCAGCTCGTCGTACCGGGTGAGGAACCGCTCCGGCGTATAGGACGTGTCCTGCCCCGTGGGCATCTCCCGCAGGAGATACCAGCGGAGCGCGTCCACGCCGAACTCCTCTTTCAGCTCCAGCGGATCCACCACGTTCCCCAGCGACTTGGACATCTTCGTGTCGTCCACCGTCCACCATCCGTGGGCCAGAAGGCGTCGCGGGAGGGGGAGCCCGGCCCCCATGAGAAGGGTGGGCCAGTACACGGCGTGGGTCGTGAGGATGTCCTTGCCCAGGAGGTGGAGGTCCGCGGGCCACCAGGAGCCGGAGGTGTCGTCCCAGGCCGGGTCCTCGGGGGAGGGGTTCGCAGGGAGGGCCCCTGAGGCGGTGAAGTAGTTGATGAGGGCGTCCACCCAGACGAAGGTCACGTAGTCGTCGTCGAAGGGGAGGGGGATCCCCCACGAGAGCCTCGACTGCGGGCGCGATATGCAAAGATCGCCCAGCGGCTGCCGGAGAAAGCCCAGGATCTCGTTTCGCCGGACCTCCGGCACGATCCAGTCGGGATTCTCCTCGATGTGCCGGATGAGCTCGTCCTGGAAGGCGCTCATGCGGAAGAACCAGTTCGTCTCCTCGATCTCCCGCACCGGTCGGCCACAGTCCGGGCAGGTCTGCCCCTCCCCCAGGTCCTTCTCGGTCCAATAGCGCTCGTCGTGGACGCAGTACCACCCGCTGTAGCTCCCTTCGTAGAGATGGCCCCGGTCGTGGAGGCGCTGGACGAAGGCCTGGACCACGGCGACGTGCTCGGGCTCGGTCGTGCGGATGAAGCGGTCGAAGCCGATCTCGAGCTCCTCCCATGCCGCCTTGAAGCGGGCCGCCATGCGATCGGCGAGCCGGAGGGGCTCGACGCCCCGGCGGCCCGCCTCCTCCTGCATCTTCTGCCCGTGCTCGTCGGT
The DNA here is from genome assembly GCA_037382905.1 of Gemmatimonadota bacterium. Lineage (GTDB taxonomy): Bacteria > Gemmatimonadota > Gemmatimonadetes > Longimicrobiales > Gaopeijiaceae > Gaopeijia. Next base: position 3,437 of record JARRPL010000189.1, read on the forward strand.
CCCGGTCAGGAAGAGGACCTCGTCCCCCGCCTGCCGGTGGAAGCGGGCCAGGGCGTCCGCCAGGATCGTGGTGTAGGCGTGGCCGATGTGGGGCTCGCCGCTGGCGTAGTAGATGGGTGTGGTGAGGTAGTAACGGGACACGTCAGTCGTCCTCTCGGCGGGCGTCGCCGGTGGGGCCGCCCACCTGGGTCTTGAGGTCGTCCAGCGAGACGGTGCGGCGGTCGCCCTGCTCGTCCCTCAGGACGATCCGCTCCTGAAGCACGTCCACGTGGAGGACCGTCTCGGTCCCGTGGTCGGTCTGGAGCTTCCTGCCTTCACGGGGGAAGCGCCTCCGGGCCTCGACGTACGTCTTGTGCTCGTACATGAGGCAGCACATGAGACGACCGCAGCAGCCGGAGATCTGGGCCGGATTGAGGGAGAGGCGCTGATCCTTGGCCAGCTGGAGGCTCACGGGCTTCAACTCGGGCATCCAGGTGGAGCAGCACAGCTCGCGACCACAGCGACCGACCCCACCCAGGAGCGCCGCCTCGTCACGCACGCCGATCTGACGAAGTTCGATGCGGGTCCGGAAGGTACGGGCCAGATCCCGGACCAGCTCGCGGAAATCCACCCTCCGCTCGGCGGTGAAGTAGATGATGAGCCGGTTCCGGTCGAACTGCCACTCCGCCTCGCTGACCTTCATGTTGAGGCCGTGCTTCTCCACCAGCGTCCGGGTTTCCTGCCGAACGCGGCTCTCGTCCCGGCGCAGGTCCTCCAGGCGGGCCACTTCCTCCTCCCGGGCCATCCGCAGGACGCGCCGCTCCGGCGTGGGGGTGGCACACCCCCCGGACGAGGAACACTTCCGCTCGGCGATGAGACCCACCGCCGTGACCTCGCCCACGTCCTCGCCCCGGTCTGCCTGCACCACCACGTGGTGGCCCGGGAACAGCTCCATGTCGGCGTAGGTGAAGTAGTCCTTGCGAGTGCCCTTGAAGTGGACCTCGGCGAACCCGGTGGGCATCAGGCCCCCTCGGGTTGGTCCTCGCCCAGCCAGGCTCCCATGGCCTCGTACTTCGCCCAGCGGTGCTCCAGGAGGGTATCCACGTCGAACTCGTTCAGCTCCGACAGATGCCGAACCAGGGCCTCCTTCAGGCGACGGGCCGTGTCGGCCCAGTCGGCATGGGCTCCACCGTCGGGTTCCGAGATCACGTCGTCGGCCACGCCCAGGGCCAGAAGGTTGGACGAGGTGATCTTCAACGCCCCTGCCGCCTTCTCCTTGTGCTCGGCGGAACGCCAGAGAATCGCGGCGCACCCCTCGGGAGAGATGACCGAGTAGATGCTGTGCTCCAGCATGAGGATCCGGTCCGTGACGCCCAGCGCCAGGGCACCGCCGGAGCCGCCCTCGCCGATGACGACGGAGATGGTGGGGATCCGCAGACGTGCCATCTCTCGGAGATTGGTGGCGATGGCCTCGCCCTGCCCCCGCTCCTCGGCGCCGAGCCCCGGGTAGGCCCCCGGCGTGTCGATGAAGGTGATGACCGGCCTCTTGAACTTCTCCGCCTGGCGCATGAGACGCAGCGCCTTGCGATAGCCCTCGGGGTGGGGCATGCCGAAGTTCCGCCGGAGGTTCTGCTTCATGTCCCGGCCCTTCTGGTGGCCGATGACCATCACCGACTCCCCTTCGATCCGGGCCCACCCACCGACGATGGCCTCGTCGTCCCGGAAGGCCCGATCACCGTGGAGCTCCAGGAAGTCGGTGAAGATCTGGTCCAGGTAGTCGAGGGTGTAGGGCCGCCGGGGATGGCGTGCCACCTGGACCTGCTCCATGGGTCGCAGGTTCTGGTAGGTCTCGCGCCGAAGCGTCTCGAGCTTGGCCTGCAGGGATTCCAACTCTCCGGTCACGTCGATCCCGCGGGTCTGCGCCCGCTCGTTCAGGCGCTCGATCTGGTCCTGGATCTCGACGATGTCCCGCTCGAACTCTAGATGAGGGCCGGCCGCCACATCAGCCTCCCGTTCGTGTCAAAGGTGGATACGCCCCTCCCACGGGGTGCGTGGGACGGGCGTGAGGCCAAAGGTGGCGGGCTCAGGACCCGCCTGCAAGACGCTTCAGGATCCGGCCGTCGGGATCCACCACCACCTGAGCCGACGCAGGGACCCCAGGAAAACGGAACGTCTCCCGGGCCTCTTCCAGGAGGATCCGCTCCCGCCGGATCTCCCCGTCCCACCGCAACTCGATCTCCAAGGGCAGACGAAAACGGGGGGCGTAGTCTCCCTGGACCTGGATGAGGGTGACCGAAAGATCGCCGGATGCCCCGTCGGACCCCGACTCCACCTGCAGGATGGGATAGCCCGGCTTGTGAAGCCACTGCTCGAAGAACCAGTCCAGCTCCGTGTCGGTGACCTCCTCCACCACGGCCTGGAAGTCCTCCGAATCCGCCGACCCGTTGGCGTACCGGCGATAGTACTCCCGGATGGCTTCGAAGAAGGCGTCGTCCCCCACCACGCCCCGGAGCATGTGCAGGACCCAGCCCCCCTTCTGATAGCTGTTCCGGTTGAGGAGGTCGAAGAGATTCTGGGAGGTGGTGTCCACCACCGTGCCGAGGGTGTCCGGCGAGGTAAGGTAACTCCGGGCCGACGCCTCCATCCTGCCCCGGAAGGACTCGGCACCGTCGGCGTACTCGAAGAACACGTCTCCGAGGTAGGTGGCGAAACCCTCCGACAGCCAGAGATGGGACCAGCTCCGGGGGG
>JARRPL010000190.1:0-7993 GCA_037382905.1 Gemmatimonadota bacterium
TCTGCAGCCGCAGGAGCATTGGGCTCTTTTCGTTCTGCATACGGATTCATGCTCACGGCTCTTTCTGCAGTCTTTGTAGGCGGTTTCGCAGTCGTGAAAACTCCACTCGGCTGCCCTCACCGAGTGCTACGGCGCCGCCGAGGTGCGGCTCAAGTGTGAGAACCTGCAGCGTGCCGGCTCCTTCAAGGCCAGAGGTGGCAACAACTTTGTCGCCCGTCTCCCGGACGAGGCGGTGGCTCGCGGGATCATCACCTACTCCTCGGGCAACCATGCCCAGGCGGTGGCTCTGGCGGCACGCATCCACGGGGTCCGGTCCGTGGTGGTGATGCCCACCACCGCTCCGAAGGTGAAGGTGGAAGGCGCCCGGGCCCTGGGCGCCGAGGTGGTCTTCGAGGGGACGACGTCCCTGGAGCGGAAGGCTCGGGCCGAAGCGCTGGCGTCGGCGGAAGGGCTCACCATGGTGCCGCCCTTCGATCATCCCGACATCATCGCGGGGCAGGGCACGGTGGGCCTGGAGATCGTGGAGGAGTGGCCCGAGGTGGACACGGTCCTGGTACCGGTGGGAGGGGGCGGACTGGCGGCGGGAGTCTCGGTGGCGGTCCGGGCACTTCGGCCGGAGGCCCGGATCTTCGGGGTGGAACCGGAGGGCGGCGCCTCCATGAAGGCAGCTCTCGAGGCGGGGCGCACCGTGGTGCTGGACCGGATCTCCTCCATCGCCGACGGGCTCGTACCGGTGCAGGCCGGCGAGCTCACCTTTCGCCACATCCAGCGCCTGGCCGACGGGGTCGTCACCGTCCCGGACGACGAGATCCGCAGGGCGACGGCCTTTCTCGTGCACCACCAGCACCTGGTGGTGGAGTTCTCGGGCGCTGCCACCACCGCGGCCATCCAGGCAGGCGCCGTGGAGGTGGCGGGCCGCAATGTGGCGGTGGTGATCAGCGGCGGGAACCTGGATCCGACCTTGCTGCCCGAGCTGACCTGACGGCGGCCATGCTCTCGGGCGGCGGTGCGGGTGACGGGGATGGCCACCGGCACGCGAGAACTGGGAACGTTGGATCCGGAGCACCTGGTCCCGGAGGCCACGGCGCTGGTCTTTGCCGGCGGATCCGCCTACGGGCTCGCCGCGGCCCACGGGGTCATGGCCTGGCTGGCGGAGAGGGGCCAGGGCTTCCCCACCGGGGCCGACGTGGTGCCCATCGTTCCGGCGGCGATCCTGTACGATCTCCGCCCCGACCGATCGAGGCCCGACGCCGCCACCGGCTTCGCCGCCGCCGAGGCCGCCACCGATGCGCCGGTCCCCGAGGGCCGGGTCGGGGCGGGAACCGGTGCCACGGTGGGCAAGCTGGGAGGCGAGTCCATGCCGGGGGGGATCGGCAGCTGGCTGGTGGAGGTGGGACGCTACCGCGTGGCGGCGCTGGCGGCGGTCAACGCGCTGGGAGACGTCCTCGACGGGGAGGGCCGCATCGTGGCCGGTGCCCGGGGCCCCGACGGCGCCTTCCTGGACGGAAGTCGACTCCTGCGGGAGAGCCCTCCCGACGATCTGGTGGACCAGGGGAACACGACCCTGTGCACGGTGGCCACCGACGCGCCGGTGAGCCAGGCGGATCTCTATCGGATCCTGCGCATGGCGGTGGGGGCCATGCCCCGACGCATCCGGCCGGTGAACACGCCCTTCGATGGGGACGTGGTCTTCGGCCTGGCGCCCTCGGAGGCGGTGGAGCCCCTCTCGGGTCGGGCCGTGATGGCTCTGGGCGACGCCGCCCGGGAGGCGTTGGAGGAATCCATCACCCGGGCCGTTCGGCCCGACCCGGACGGCTGACGTGGGTCGCCGCCAGGGCAGGAGCCGCTTCTCCGGTATCGCCCGCGTCGTGGTTCGGGTGGCGCTGCTGGCGGGAGCCCTCTACATGATCGGAGGCTTTCTGGCCGTCCGGCTGGTTCGGGATCCCGTCGTTCTGGATCCGGCGGCCATCCGAGAGCCCAGCCCCACGCTTCCGGGCCCGGAGATCCCACCGGGAGGGGTGACGACGGGGGTTGCCCTGCAGGGTGTCGCCGCCGCTTCCGGGAAGGCCTCCGGCGTGGGGACCGGGGTTCTCGTCCGGGGCGCCCTGTCCGTCCATACGGATCGCTCACACGACGCCGAGGGCACCCTGGACGAGGTGGGGGCGGCGGCGGCTCGGGCGGGCCTGGACTTCGTCGTTCTGGGCGACCATGTGGGAGACTGGGCCGCCGAGGGGGCGGAGGCACTCAGGCCCCGGCGGAGTCACGGCGTCCTGCTGATTCCGGGCGTCGAGCTCGCGGTCAAGGACGTGGGGCGGGTCCTGGCCGTGGGGCTGGACACCCTCCCTCGTGAATGGCTGGGGGCGTGGGACGACCTGGCTCGTCGGGTGGAAGAGAACGGTGGCTTCCTGTCGGTGGTCCACCCGCGCAGCCCTCGAGCACGGGAACGATGGGCCGGCCTGAGCCGGCCCGGGGTCCACGCCTGGGAGTCCTTCGACATCTCGGAGATGGCCCGGCTCCGACAGAGCGAGCCGCTGGCGATGTACCGGGTGGTGGGCCTGCTGGCGGCCTTTGCCACGGGACGGGGACACCGGAGCCTCGCCCGCCTCTGGCGTGAGGGCACCGCCACTCCGGCGCTTCTGGCCTACGACTCGGCCCGGGCCGCGGGGCCGGTGGTTCTGACCGGGGGTCTGAACCACCATCCGAAGGCGCGCATCATGGGGGGCCTGTTCCCTGGCTACGAGCCCTTCTTCCGGACGGTGGTGAACCACGTCAGCGTGAACGGGGCGCTGGACCCGGATCCACGACGGGCCCAGGAGCAGATCCTCGAAGCGCTCCGGGCCGGACGACTGTTCGTCACCCTGGGCGATGCCGAAGGCGTGGGCGATTTCCGGGTGTGGGCCGACGCTGAAGCCCCAGGGCCGACGGTCGGGGCGGCGCCCGCCACCGCGAACGGACTGCGTCTGCATGTGCGGCTGCCCGCGGGACGCTCCGGTCTCCTTCCCGTGCGCATCCTGCACGACGGCGTGGAGGTGGCGTGGCTCGCGGGGCAACGGGGGGAGAGCCTGACCTGGACGGTCCCCGGGCCCGGGGTCTACCGCGTGGAGGTCTTCAAGGGCGGGGTGAGGCTCGGGGGGATGCGGTACGGCTTCGAGCCGTGGATCCTGTCGAATCCCGTGGAGCTGGCGGTTGGAGCCGAGAGCGTCGCGGTCCGCTGAGCCGACGCTCCCGCCGCCCATCGACCCCGTCCATGACAACGGGACGTGGGGGCGCCGGGACCCGCAGCGAATCCCGGGGTAGAGGGCGTTCCCTTCACCCCCACACGAGAGCATGCACGCCATGCGACGACTGCTCCTCTTCGACATCGACGGAACCCTCGTCTCCGGGGGGCCGGCGAAGGAGGCGTTCCATGTGGCGCTGATGGAGTCGTTCGGCACCACCGGGCCCATCGAGGTGCATCCCTTCGCAGGCAAGACCGATCCCCAGATCGCCCGGGAGCTCCTGGTGCAGGCCGGGATCCCCCACGAGGACATCGACCGGGGCATGCCCGCCCTCTATGAGCGATACCTCACGGAGCTGGAGCGACGACTTCCCCAGCGGCCCATGGCCGTCCTCCCGGGGGTGGACGCCCTCATGGACGCTCTCGCCGCCGTCAAGGACGTGGCGCTGGGGCTGGTGACGGGAAACATCGCAGGAGGGGCCCGGCTCAAGCTCCGCGGTGCTGGACTCGACCGGCATTTCGCCGTGGGCGCCTACGGGTCCGACGCGGAAGAGCGCAACGAACTCCCGGCTCTGGCGCTGGCCCGTGCTCGGGAGCGCTGGGGTGTGGACTTCGCTCGGGAGGACGTTCTGGTGATCGGCGACACGCCCCGGGACGTGGAGTGCGGGCGAGCCCACGGGCTGAGCACGGTGGGGGTGGCCACCGGGGGATATGGCACCCGAGAGCTCCGTGAGGCGGGGGCGCACCACGTGCTGGACGATCTCTCGGATACCGCGGGGGTGCGGGAGCTCCTGACGGGCGAGGCACCGCCGCGGACTCCATCGCCCACGGCTTGATCCACCTCCGGGGCGAGAGCATGTTCTAAGGCCGCTCGCCTGCCGGAACAGGGGGGAGCGGACCCCACAACCAATGGATGCGAGGACGGATGAACAGGACCTATGCGAGCGCCGGAGCCCTGCTGACCCTGACGCTGTCTCTGGCGGCGTGTGGCGGCGGCGAAGCCGCCATGGAGCCGGTGGAGATGGAAGGCCTGGACGACCCGAACACCGTCGTGGAGATGGCCCGGGGCATGGTCCTGGGACCGGAGGACGCGGCCATCACCATCCACGAGTTCGGGGACTACCAGTGCCCCGGCTGCGGGCAGTTCGCCGCGCTGGTGAAGCCCCAGATCGAGCAGGGTCTGGTATCCCGCGGAAACGTTCGTTTCGTCTTCTACGACTACCCGCTGGTCACCATCCACCCGTACGCCTTCGTCGCGGCCCGGGCCTCCCGCTGCGCCGCGGATCAGGAGCGGTACTGGGAGTACCACGAGGCGCTCTTCCGCAACCAGAGCACCTGGGCCACCTCCTCGTCGGCTCCTCTCGGCCTGTTCGAGGACTACGCCGGCGAGCTCGGCCTCGACGAGGGGGCGTTCAGCGAATGTCTCCGGAGTGATCGCCACGCCGACGTGGTGACCGCGAACATGCGCCTGGGTGATATGCTGGGGGTCACAGGCACCCCCAGCGTCATGGTGAGTGAAGGTGGGAACGCCCGCCGCCTCTCCGACACCTCGTACCAGGGCATCGCGACGACGGTGGAGGACATTCTGGCGGAGCTGTCGGGCGGGGAGGACGAACCCGGCGATGCGGGCGACCCGTGAGCGACCGGGTCAAGGTCCGTCTCCTCTTCTCCGATGGTGGCGAGTTCAAGGTCGAGAAGGTCACGATCCCTGCCGCCTCGCTGAAGGGCTACGACCGGCTCATCGACTGCTTGCGGGAGGACCCGGCCGTGCTCAGGGAGCTCTACGTGGACCACCCACGTCTCTGCTCGGCTCAGCTCTTGAGGGACGACGAGGACTGAGTCCTCTTTCGAGCACGATTCCCCGGGCCCGGGGGATTCCGGGCCCGATCCAGCGTCCAGGATCGGACCACCTGCGGCGGCCAGGTGCCGGCGGCGGCTCCACGCAGGAGTCGCCGGGCCTCTCTCCGGGCCCGCCGGGCGGTGGAGACGGTCACCTCGCCCCGAGCGAGGGCCTCTTGCAGGTCCGCTTCATCCAGGAGGCGGGGCGTGCCTCCCGGCTCCAGCCATACGTCCAGGAAGAGGTCGGTGGTGTGCCATCGAAGCGGCGGGGTATCGCCGGGTCCGTGCAGGCGGCACGGGGTGAGCACGTTGGCGTAGACCCCCGTGAAGGCCCCGTCAGTGGTGTGGAAGCGGCCGATGTCGTGCCACACTCCCGGGAAGGTGAACCACACCACCGGTGAGCCGGGCTCCAGCACCGTCCGCCCGTCGATGATCACGGGTTCCCGGATGGGGGTGTCGGGCTGGAAGGTGACCTTCACTTCGGGGGCATCCAGCACCAGATGCTGGACGAAGACGTCCTCCCGCGCCGGAGGACGCCGGTAGTGGATGTGGACCAGGGGAGGGGTCATCCCTCTCCTGCTCCCGGCTCCACGGCGCTCCCGACGGCGGCGGCGTGCCACCAGGCGAGGGGGACGGCGGACGGGATCACGCTCCTCCGAAGGCGTCGTAGAAGCCCCGGCCGGACGCGGCCAGTTCCTCCAGGACCTCGGCCGGCTCGAACCGGGGGCCGTGCTGCCCCTCCAGCGTCCTCATGGCGTCTACCAGGGACCGGGCGTGCTGATCGTCGGCGAAGCGCAACAGCCCGCCCCGGAACGGGGGGAAGCCGGTGCCCATGATCATCCCCAGGTCCACGTCGGCTGCCGTCTGCACGATCCCGTCTCCCAGCGTCCTGGCGGCCTCGTTGATCATGGCCAGGACCAGCCGCCGCCGGATCTCCTCCTCGGAGTGGGCCTCGTCGCCGTTCGGAGCAGGGAGGCCGAGGTCGCCGTAGACATCCGGGTCCACCTCCGTTTCCTTGCCACCCTCGTAGCGGTAGAATCCCCGCCCGTTCTTCCGGCCCAGACGGCCTGCGGCGAGCATCCGATCCAGGATCGGCGCCGGCTCCAAGCGCCGACCGAAGGCCTCGTGGAGGGTCTCCCCGGCGTGGGCCGCCACATCGATCCCCACCTCGTCCAGGAGGCGGGCAGGGCCCATGGGCATCCCGAAGGCCTTGGCCGCACCGTCCAACTCCTGGACGGAGACCCCCTCCGTCAGCAGATAGCCCGCCTCGTTGAGATACGGACCCAGGATCCGGTTCACCAGGAAGCCCGGACCATCCCCGCAGACCACGGGGACCTTGCCCATCCGGACCGCAAGGGCGTGCACGGTGGCCACCGTGCGGGTCTCGGTCTCCCGGCCCCGGATCACCTCCACCAGGGGCATGCGGTGAACCGGGTTGAAGAAGTGCATGCCGCAGAACCGTTCCGGCCGCGTCAGGGCCTCGGCGATGTCGTCCACGGGCAGCGACGACGTATTGGTGGCCAGGACGCAATCGTCCCAGACCCGCGCCTCCGTCTCCCGGAGCACCGCCCGCTTGACCTCGAGACGCTCCACCACCGCCTCCACCACCAGATCCAGCCCCTCGAAGCCGTCGTAGGAGAGGGTCCCGCTGATGCGGCCCATGGCCTCGTCGGCTTCCCTCCGGGTCATCCGCCGTCGCTCGACCCGCTTTTCGAAGAGGCCCCGTGCGTGCTCCAGGCCGCCGGCCACCGCCTCGTCCCGAATGTCCTTCATACGAACGTGGATGCCGTTGTGGGCCGCCAACTGTGCGATTCCACCGCCCATCACCCCGGCTCCCAGAACCCCCAGTCGAGTCACCTCGAGCGGTTCCACGTCGGGAAAGGCCCGGCCCACCTTCCGGGCGTTCTCCCGGAGATGGAAGACGTGGAGCAGGTGAGCGTGGACCGGGGTCGCCGCCAGCACACCGAAGGCGCGGGCCTCCACCGCCAAGGCCTGGTCCTCCGGCAGGGTGAGGGTCTCGGGCAGGAGGCCCCCGGTCTGGCTCATCACCTTCTGCCGGGCCTTCGAGAGCGCGATACGACGACCGGGCGCGGTGCCCGCCAGGACGCGGTCCACAAGACCCGGGCCTTCCGCGGCCCTCCCCCCCTGATCCAGGACGCCCAGGGTGTAGCGGCGCACCGTTTCCCGGAACCCCTCCGGCGGCACCACCTCGTCCACGAGACCGGCTCGGCGGGCCGAGCCGGACCGGAGCTGCTTCCCCGTGAGGAGCATGTCCAGGGCGACCCGGAGTCCCACGCGACGGGGTAGCCGGGTGGTGCCTCCCCACCCCGGAAGGAGGCCCAGCTGGACCTCCGGAAGGCCGATCCGGGTCCTGGGGTCGCTGCTGGCGATCCGAAGTCGGCAGGCCAGCGCCATCTCCGTGCCTCCGCCCAGGCAGATTCCGTGGATCGCCGCGATGGTGGGGACGGGAAGATCCCGGAGGCGCTGGAACACCCGCTGGCCCTCCCGGGACTTCTCCTCGGCGTCGTCGGGCCCCTCCAGCCGGCCGATGGCCTCGATGTCGGCGCCCGCAATGAAGGAGTCGGGCTTGCCGCTGAGAATGACCACCGCCCGTACGTCCCCGTCGCCGGAGCGGTCCGCCAGCGACTCGAGGTGGTCCTCGAGGCGGGACATCACCCCCCCGTCCAGCACATTCAGGCTTCGACTCGGGTCGGCGAAGGTGATCCATGCGATGCCGTCGGCATCGATGGTCAGGAGGGGCGAAGGGCTCCGTTCAGGCATGCGGGGCTCCGGTTCTGCGACGGGGTGACCCCAATTTACACGGTCCCGCACGAAAAGAAGCCCCGGACGCCGCGTGGACGTCCGGGGCTCCGATGGGTCGGGGGGCTCCCCCGGGTCAGAGCTTGGGCCTGACCTCCGCGTTGTCCCGGGTGAGGG
>JARRPL010000191.1:0-6116 GCA_037382905.1 Gemmatimonadota bacterium
CCACACCGGCCAGCTCCGACGCCTCGAGTCCCAGGATCTCCTGGAGGACCTCCAGCCGCACGGGGCGTCCCAGGGCCGCCATGTGTTGGGCCGCGTCCTGGGCCTGGCGGGAAAGGCTCCCGAAGCGATGGGTCACCGCATCCCGGACCGTGGAGGGGAGGGCGAGGTCCCGGGCTTCCCACCCCAGCCACGTGCCGTTGCTGCGAAAGAGCCTGCCCTCGTCCACCAGGCTGCGAAGGGTCTGCTCCACGAAGTAGGCGTTGCCCCGGGTCCAGCCGAAGAGGCGGTCTGCGAAGTCCTTCACCGCGGCGCCGGACACGTCGAAGACTCCCGTGAGCAGCTCCTCGATCTCTCCCAGGCCCAGGGGGGACAGTTGGGTGCGCTCCAGGAGGCGGAGGGATTCCAGGGAGCGCTCCACCTCGATCAGATGGGAATTGCGGGTCCGGTGCTCCGCCGTGCAGGTGGCCACGACCCGGAAGGCGTCGGATTCGATGTGGCGCACCAGAAAGTGGAGGAGGGAGAGTGAGGACGGGTCGGACCAGTGCACGTCGTCCACCACAAGGAGGGTCGGTTGCCGTTGGGCCAGGCCCTCCAAAGCCGTGCTCAGGGTCCAGTACAGCCGCGTCTTCAGCTCCTCCGAATCGGGGCCCGTAGCGTCCTTCGTGGCCTCCCCGTCCAGCGCCGGGAAGAGACGGCGGAGGTCTCCTTCCCGGCCTCGGGTGAGGACGGTGAGGGTCGCGGGCTCGAGGCCGCCGAGGAAGGGCACCAACGCCTCGGCCATGACGGCATACGGAACCCCCTGCTCGACCGGATAGGCACGGGCCGTCAGCACACGCCAGTCTCGACGGGCGGCCTCCCGGGACAGCGTGTCGGCGAGTCGGGACTTGCCGACCCCCCCTTCACCCACCAGGAGGCGAAGGGTGGGACCGGCTCCGAAGATCCGGAAGAGGCGTTGAAGCTCGTCCTTCCGTCCCACCAATGGGAACTCCCGGGGCAGCTCGTCCTGGGCTCGGGTCGGCGACATGGAACGTCCTCCTGGCGAGGGTCGCGATGGGACTTCAGGCAGCGGGGCCCAAGGTGCAGACGAGACCCGTCGTACGTAATACGTATGGGTACGTAGCGGCGGGGGACCCGGGGCTGGGGGTCCGAACCGACGGCGCTCAGCGATCGCCCCTGAGAACACGAGGGAGGTTCACCGAGGCGAAGAGCCCGGCGTGATCCGTCGGGAAGAGCCCCGAGCCCGACAGCCGGTCCGACTCCTCGTCCCCCCGGATGTCCATGAGGACGCTTCCCGCCAGGGCCTCTCCGTCCGGTTCCCGGGCGGCGTCGGGCGCCCGCACCAGGATGAAGTCGATGCGCTCGTCCAGCGTCCCCGTCTTCAGATCCGGGTTCCAGCAGCAGGTGAAGCCGTCGTCTCGCTGCCCGCTCCGCTCGAGCCAGGCGTCCACGAAGCCCTCGGCCAACAGCCTCTCGTAGGTGGGCGTGTAGGAGGGGGCCCCCGGGCCGTTGGCGGCGTCCGAGTTCAGATCTCCCATGACGACGGTGGGCCCGGCCAGGTCGGCCAGGACGGTGCCGATGAGCTCGGCGGCCTGTCCGTCGTGGACCGGCCGCAGGCGCTGGCTCTCAAGGTTGGTCACCACCACGTGGTGGGTCACGCCCTCGAAGGGAAAGCTGACCCGGCTCCACCCCCGCCTGAGGGCCACCGTGGGGCTCAGGGGCGCTTCGGCCCGGTAGATGTCCGAGTCCTTGTCCGTCACGTCCAGATCACTCCGGACCAGCGTGACGTCGCCCAGGGTGAACGCCAGCGCCCGGGTCGGGCCCGTCGGGCCCAGGGCCAGGGGAAGCTGGGAGGAGATGTTGTCCCGGTCGATCTCCAGGCGGTATGCGAGGCCCCGGGCCGACAGTGCGTCCAGGAGGACGGTGGTGAAGTCGATCCGGTCCAGGAGGGCACCCGTGGTGGCGTCCACGACGGTGTAGCGGGCCATCTCGTTCAAGCCGACGACGTGGGGCCGGGTCCGGGCGATATCGTCGGCGATGGCGGCGGCACGGGCCGGAAAGTCGGTGGCCTGGACCTGACCCCAGAAGGTGTTCACCGCCGTGACGATGGCGACGAGGTTCCGGGGCGAGGTGTCCTGGAAGTCCAGGGTGAAGAGGGGGTCGGTGTCGCCTCCCAGGAAGACGTTGCGCGTGTAGAGACGGAGGGCGCTCTCCTGGCGGGACACCGCCGTACCGCCCAGCAGCTCGCTGGCGGCGGGGTCCACGGTCCCTGGCTCGGGCGAGGCGGGGTTCGGGTCTTCGCATCCCGCCAGGGCCAGGACGTAGAAGGCCAGGAGGGTCCCCAGGCCGGCGTAGGCCGGGTTCCAGCCCGATGCGCCGGCGTGCTCAGGGTCGCGTCCAGGGGTTTCGAAACCGTTCATGCCACTCTCCAGATCGAAGGGGATGTGTGAGGGCCGGAAGCTCGTGTCGACGTGGAATCGGCGCCGTACGTCACCGTACGTAGCGGCCGCGCTTGCGCCGCCGATCGCCGCCGGGGCATGATCCCGGCATGCGACACACGGTCTGGATCCCTTCGATGCTCCTCCTGGCCGCCTCGGCCTGCGCACCCCCGGCCGAGGCCCCCCCGGTGGCGACGGTCTTCGACGGCTCTGGCGGCGAGTGGGTCGACCTGACCCACGCCTTCGATGCCTCCACCGTCTATTGGCCCACCGATACGGCGGGATTCCAGCTCGAGGAGCTGGCCTACGGTCGCACCGAGGGAGGGTGGTTCTACGCCTCGTACGCCTTCGGGACGGCAGAGCACGGGGGGACCCACCTGGACGCTCCGATCCATTTCGCCGAGGGGCGGCGGACCGCCGACCAGATCCCCGTATCGGATCTGGTGGGGCCGGCGGCGGTCGTGGACGTCGCGGATCGGGCGAGCGCCGACTACAGGGTAGGCATCGCCGACCTGGAAGCCTGGGAGGCGGCCCACGGGCGGCTTCCGGAGGGCGGGATCCTGCTCCTCCGCACCGGATGGGGGGAGCGGTGGGACGATCGCACCGCCTACCTGGGCACCTCGCTCACTGGCGCCGATGCGGTGCCGGAACTTCACTTTCCCGGGCTGGATCCGGCGGCTGCGGCGTGGCTGGTGGAGAACCGGGCCGTGAAGGCGGTGGGGATCGACACGCCCAGTATCGACTACGGGCAGTCCGCCGATTTCCAGGCCCACGTCACCCTGTACGAGGCGGACATCGCAGGCTTCGAGAATGTGGCCAACCTGGACCGGCTTCCCCCGGCGGGCGCCTTCGTGGTGGCGCTCCCCATGAAGATCAGCGGGGGGAGCGGAGGTCCGCTCCGGATCGTGGCCTTCGTTCCGACTGCGGGCGGGTAGGGACCGGACCCGGACGGATGCCCGGGTCCGGCGATTTCCCCCGCTTCGTCAGCGTTGGGCGATACGGCCCCGGGGGAGGTTGAAGGCTCCGAACAGACCCGCGTGGTCCGCCGGGAAGATCCCGAGGCTCGGGATCCGGTCCGACTCCTCGTCCCCGAAGAGTTCCATCTGGATGGCACCGGTCAGCGCGTTGGGTCCGCCGTCGCCGGCGACTTCGGCGTCGGGCGCCCGGACCAGGATGAAGTCGATCCGCTGGTCCAGGACGCCGCCGATCAGGTCGTCGTCCCAGCAGCAGGTCTCCCCGACGGTGGCCCGGCCCGCCTTCTCGATCCAGGGATCCACGAAGCCGGCGTCCAGGAGCCGCCCGTAGGTGGGCGTCCAGGACGGGGCGCCAGGCCCGTTGATGGCGTCGGAGTTGAGATCCCCCATGACAAAGGTGGGTCCTTCGAGACCCGCCAGGACGCCGTCGATGAGCTCGGTGGCCTGGGCGTTCTGAATGGGCAGCAGGAACTGCTGCTCCAGGTGGGTGACCACGACGTGGTGGGTGACCCCCTGGAAGGGGAAGCTCACCCGGGACCAACCCCGGCCGACCTGGACCGGACCCAGATCCAGCCCCACGGCGTAGAGGGCGTTGGCCTGATCGGTGACCTGGACGTCACCCCGAACCAGCACCGCGTCCCCCAGCTGGAAGGTGAGGATCTGGGTGACTCCCGTGGGCCCCAGAGCGTAGGGGAGCTGGGAGGCGGTAGCGGGCTGATCGATCCGGACCGTGTAGTCCAGCCCCCGTGCCGCGAGGGCGTTCGTGAGAACGGTGAGGAAGTCGATCCCCTCCACCGGCTGACCCGTGGCCAGGTCGATGACGGCAAAGGCCGCCACCTCGTTGAGTCCCACCACGTGGGGAAGGGTGGCCGCGATCTCGTCCGCCAGCCCCTCGGCCCGTGCCGTGAAGTCGGTGGTCTTGACCTCGCCCCAGAAGAGCTGGGCCGCCGCCACCACCTCGCCGATGTTCGCCGGGAACTGGGAGAAGTCGATCTCGAACAGGGGGCGCGTGCTGGCTCCCACGAAGACGTTCCGGCTGTAGAGCCTCAGGAAGGCCTGGCTGCTCGCCGCGGCCTGGGCTCCGGTGAACTCGGTGGAGAGGGACTCCACCGCCGGATCCGTCCCCGTAGGCGACGACCGATCGCCATCGCAGGCGGCCACCCCCAGGAACGACACCGCGAGGATCGTCAGGAAAGCCGTAGGCTTCGGATTCCTGCGTAGCATGGTTGCCTCCGCGCAGGGGTGCAGGAGGGTCCCGGGGCTACCAGAATTTCGCGGGAATCCCGGCGAAAGTCATTACGTAGGCGCACCCCGACGGGGCGCTTCCGGCCGGCGGACCCGCGGGGCCATTCGGGCGGTCCGGACCTCCGGCGGAACGCAGGCATCCGCGCCGTGGCTGCCGTTTCCGACTATCGGGTGAAGTCGAAGAGCTTCGTGTATTTGACGATGAGTTGGCGGTTCCGGGGCCCCGACGGGAGTCCCGTGCGGTCGAAGGGGCCCCGGTGCCATGCGTCGTTGTAGACCACGAAGAGCCCGGTTCCCGCCGCATCCAGCCAGCCGAACCGGATGTTGGTGCCCACGTCCCGGGTGTCGTCGTTGTACTGGACGTTCGCCTGGAGGAAGATGCTGGGCGTGAAGGACCAGGCTCCCTGGAGGGCCACCACGGCGGTGGTGAAGTCCCCCTGGTCCAGCCGCACGTCGAAGTAGTTGAAGCGGACCGAGGCGTTGAAGCGGTCCCGGTAGCGGTAGGAGACGGTGGCGTTGGGAGCGAACTGGGTCCCGTTGAAGAAGCCTCCCAGCGTCCAGCCCCCGTTGATGGAGAGGGGGGCGCTCTCGTCGGTGTTCGCCCGGAAGGACCACTCCACGTTGTCGTAGCTGCCTGCCGGGATCACGATCCCTTCCCGGATCTCGAAGGGCTGCTGAAGCCCCTCGCCGGTGAAGTTGAAGCCCGGGAGCTGGAAGAAGGCCCCGTTCTCGAAGGCGAAGTGGTTGTCGATGTGCACCAGATAGGTCTCGCTGAAGCCCTCCAGGTCCCAGAAGTGACTGTACGAGATATGGGGACGGAATTCCCGGAACCAGCTCACGTCGGGCATCCGGATGTGCCGCAGGATCCGGGCGTTCACGTGCCGGTAGGCCCCCCGGCTCAGGAAGCCCACCTCCGGGTTGAAGGTCTCGCCGATCTGGCGGTAGCCGGCGCTCACCTGCCAGTCCCGGGTGACGTAGGAGCTGCCGAGGTTGAAGCCGTACTCCCCGTCGTTGAAATCGCCCTCTCCGAGGCCTCCGAACCCGCCCGGGGTCTGGGTCAGGGCGAACCACCCGTCGAAGGTGAGGTCCTGACCGATCCCGTAGCGACCGTCGATCCCGTAGGTGAAGTTGCGGCTGTCGACGTCGTCCACGTCGACCCGGGAGACGAAGATCCCGCCGATGCGGGAGCGGTTCCGGCCCTCCCGGAAGACGCGGAGCACGCCGAAGTTGTTCCGGGGCGAGACCGTCTCGGTGACGCCCAGCTCGTCGTCGAAGAGGTCGAGGTCGTCGGTCTGGATGTTCAGGAGTGCGACCTGTACCCCCGCCACCTTCCCGGAGAGCCTGGCGCCGCCCAGGATCGGCACCTCCTGACCCGAGCCCAGGCCGATGCGTCGGGTGAAGAAGAGCTCTGCCGACTGCCCGCTCCCCACCGTGAAGGAGCCGGCGTTCTCCAGGAAGAAGG
>JARRPL010000192.1:0-6109 GCA_037382905.1 Gemmatimonadota bacterium
CGCTCCGTCACCTCCATGCGCCCCTGGGGAAACGCCACCGCCTGGCGGCGTACTCGGGGCCGGATCCCCTCGGGACCGAAGGTGAGGCGGAAAGCTCCCGACGGGGTGCCGCCGACGGCGATGGTCCGGGTGAGCCCCGGCTCGGGACCC
This sequence comes from Gemmatimonadota bacterium, assembly GCA_037382905.1. Classification (GTDB taxonomy): domain Bacteria; phylum Gemmatimonadota; class Gemmatimonadetes; order Longimicrobiales; family Gaopeijiaceae; genus Gaopeijia. Next base: position 151 of record JARRPL010000192.1, read on the forward strand.
TGGGCCGGGGGCGCCGTCCCCGCCGTGTCCGGCGACACCACCACCCACTCCCGGACCCCCCCTTCCATGTGGTCCGGCGGAGCTCCGGCGGAGAGGCGGGCCACATTGTGGAGGATCCCCATCCGGGTGAGCCCCACCGCCAGGGCATCCCTCAGCCCGGCGGGCGCGGGGACCGGCTCCGGGGCTCCCGACCAGAGGAGCCGCTCGCCGTCGGACACCGCCCAGACGTCCAGGGGCGCGCCGGCGAAGGTACCGTGGGCCTCCAGACGGGCAGCTCCTTCCGGTCCCAGGAAGAGATCGCCGGTCACCCGGGCCTCCATGGCCCCCGCCGCCTCCACTTCGAAGGGGACGTGCAGGCTCCGGACAGGATCCGAGAGCGCCGCCTCCAGCGCGTCCAGGGAGGGCTCCGCAGGAGGCTCCCCGCCCCCGCATCCGGCCCAGAAGACTCCGAACACCACGGCGCACAAGGCCCTCTTCATGCCCTCTTCCTCCCGTCTACAGGCCCCTTGGATGCTGCGCGGTCGCCCCCGCCGTGACAGACTCCGGCTCCGGAGGCCGGTGTGCAAGCCCATCCATCCTCCGACGATGGACACCGGCGCTTCAGCCCCCGGGGCACCGTTCTTGCTGGCGAATGGGACCTTCGCGCCCATCCGCAAGGAGCCCGAGATGCCCATCCGCCCCGACCTCCTCCGGAGACCGTTCGTTCTGGTCCTCCTCGCCCTGTGCGGCGCCTGCGCCTCCGCCGAGAAGCGTCTGGAGCAGGGCCGTGAGCTCGAGACGGCAGGCCGGTTCGAGGCGGCGGCAGGCCGCTACGTCGAAGCCCTGGAGAAGGACCCGGAGATTCCCCAGGGACGGGAACGCCTTCAGACGGTGGGAGACTCGGCGGTGGCCCGTCGTCTGGCCAACGTCCAGGCGCTGCGAAGCCGGGGGGACTACATCGGCGCCGCGGCGCAATACCGGGCCGTGGACGCCTTGGTGGCCCGGGTCCGGAGGGTGGGGGTTCGCCTTGCCCTGCCCCCGGACCATCGGCAGGCTCGGCGTCGCACCTTCGACGACGCCTTCGAGGGCGTCATGGAGCGGGGCCGGGGGGCCGTCCAACGAGGTTCCTGGGAGGCCGCGGTCCAGGACTTCCAGCTGGCGCGGCGGGACTTCGAGCCGTCCCTGGACCAGCGCGCCCGGGCCCTCGAGGAGGAGGCCCAGGCGCTGCTGGGCTGGAGCGACGACGCCCTGGCTGCCGGACGACTCCAGACCGCATTCCAGATCGCCAGCCGCATCCAGGAGCTGGAGCACGCTCCCGAAGAGTGCCTCTACGAAGCGGACGCCATCATGGGTGCCGCCCTGGACCAGGGTGAGGTGGAGATCATGGTGCTCCCGGTCGTGGCCACGAGGCGGCACGCCCGTCGCACCGGCCAGCTCGCCCTGGAGATCGAGGTGAACGACGAGCTCGAGCGGGGTGCGTGGCGGACGCCCCCGCCCTTCGTGCGGCTGTCGGATCCGGTACGGGTCCGGGAGATCGTCCGCAGGGCGTCGGTCCTGGGAGGCGGGCTCCAGGCACCGGCCCTGGGTCTTCTCCTGGAGTTGGTGGAGTCGGACTACGGCGTCTGGCTCGAGATTCTGGACACCCAGGTCATGGAATTCGACCTGAAACAGAGGAACCGCAGCGTCCGGACCCGGGACGGTCGCGGCACCACCTTCGTGGTGGAAACGGGGGAGCGGCGCCTTCGGGCCGAGGCCAGGGTCCTGGTGGTGGACCGGGCCGGCAACCCCGTGGAGGACCTGGTGGTGGTGGGAACCGGTACGGGGCGCTTCGAGCGGGGCCTATATCCGGGGGACCCCGCCGAGCTGAATCTCGACCGACGGGAGATCGACTGGTTCGATCCTCTGGTCCTCGAGTCCCAGGACGCTGCCATCCGAAGCGCGCTCGCCGCCAGCCTGGCGGACGAGCTCGCGGCGGCGGTCTTCGAGCCGGTGCTCGCCCGGGTCCCCTGAGTCGCGGCTCCGGGCCTTCGGGCTCGGCCCGGGGGGCCGGGCCCTCCGTCGTTCCGGCCAGGACCGGGGGGGTACCTCAGTCCCCCAGCACGTAGGCGAAGATCAGGGGCGCCACGATCATGGCGTCGGAGTTGATGAAGAACTTCGGCGTCGCCGCATCCAGCTTCCCCCAGGTGATCTTCTCGTTCGGTGGGGCGCCCGAGTACCCGCCGTACGATGTCGCCGCGTCCGTGATCTGGGCGAAGTAGCCCCAGAAGGGCACCTCGTCCTGCATGTCCTGGATGATGCAGGGCACCGCGCAGATGGCGAAGTCGCCGGCGATCCCGCCCCCGATCTGAAAGAACCCCACTGACGGGACCTCCCCACCGCCGTGGTTGCGCCGATACCATTGGATCAGGTCGGCGAACTGCTCCGTCCCCGACAGGACGCACTGGTGGTGTGGGACCTTTCCGGTGAGAACGGCGGCGCTGAAGATGTTCCCGGTCGTGGAATCCTCCCACCCCGGGGCCCACACGGGAATCCCGGCCTCGGCGGCGGCCAGCATCCAGGAGTCCCGGGGATCGATCTGGTAGTGCTCCTCGAGCTCCCCGCTCCGGAGCAGGTCGAAGAGGAAACCGGCGGGCGACCTCCGCTCGCCGGACTCGGCGGCCTCCTTCCAACGGGCCAGCAGCCGACGCTCCAGGTGCCGCATGACGTCCTCGGGGATGCACGTGTCCGTCACCCGATTCATGCCCCGGTCGTACAGGGCCACCTCGTCCGCGGAGGAGAGGGCCCGCCAGTCCGGGATGATCTCGTACTCGTCGTGGGCCACCAGGTTGAAGACGTCCTCCTCGAGATTGGCGCCGGTGCACGAGATGGCGTGGACCTTCCCCTCCCGGATCATCCGGGCCAGGATCCGCCCGAGCTCCCCGGTGGACATGGCTCCGGCCAGCGTCACCATCATCTTGCCGCCGGCCTCGAGGTGCTCCTCCCAGGCTCGGGCCGCAGCCACGGTCTCCCGAGCGTTGAAATGCAGATAGTGCCGCTCCATGAAGTCACGGATCGCGCCCACAGGTCCTCCTTTCCGCCGAATCTCACGGTGGTTCACGGGTCGACGCACGGTGGCACGATCCGAGGTGCCGGTCCAGGGGTCGGGGTCCGCCGTCGGTCCGATCGGGTGATCCTCGAGAGCCCTCCTTCCGGAGGCGGCCGGACGCCCGCAGCTTCGCCCGTTCCCGCCCCGAGAGCGGGGCTCCCGGAAGAATTTCCTTGTGACACGTCGGCGGCGCCCCCTTATTCGGGACGCGGACGGCCTACCGTTCGGGTGACCGTCCGGTCCCCCAACAGCGGAGGCGAGAATGCGAACATTCCTTGTTCGGTCGCTGTCCGTCCTCCTCCTTGCCGGACTGCTGCCCAGCGTGGTGCAGGCCCAGATGCGGGAGGTGACCGGCGTGGTGGTCAACGAGTTCGGCCAACCCCTGGAGACGGCCATCATCACCGAGGTCAGCACCGGCGCCCAGGCCGTGAGCGACCGGGAGGGCCGGTTCACCATCACCGTCCCCACCGGCGAGGTCGAGCTCCGGTTCGAGAACTTCGGGTACCGGACGACGACCATCACGGTCTCGGGCACGGCCAACGACGTCCGCGTCACGCTGAATCAGGATGCCCTGAACCTCGAAGGCATCGTCGTCACGGGGCAGGCGACCAGCGTGGCCCGGCGCAACCTCGCCAACGCGGTGGCGACCGTGACCTCCGACCAGATCGAGGGCGCGCCCACCGCGGCCAGCGTGGAGAACTACCTCCAGGGCAAGGTCCCTGGCGCCTACATCGAGAGCAACTCCGGGGCGCCCGGGGGCGGGATCCAGGTACGCCTCCGGGGCCCGTCCACCATCAACGGTGAGCTGGAGCCCCTCTACGTGGTGGACGGGATCGTGATGTCCAACGCCTCCATCCCCAACGCCCTGAACAACGTTTCCCTGTCCGGTGGAGGGTCGAACGGATCCAACCAGGACGACGCCGTGAACCGGATCGTGGATCTGAACCCCCAGGACATCGAGCGGATCGAGATCCTGAAGGGCGCCTCTGCGGCAGCCCTCTACGGGTCCCGGGCGGCGAACGGGGTGGTCCTGATCACGACCAAGCGGGGGCAGCCGGGACAGCGCCGGATCAACTTCACGCAGCGGTTCGGGACCTTCGACCTGCTGAACGAGTTCGAATTCCGGGACTGGAATCGGCAGGATGCACTGGATGCGGGCCTCGTGGACGAGACCAACGTCGATCAGTACTTCTCCTCCGACGGCCCGGCGTTGAATCCCCAGAACTTCGAGCAGCAACTCGCCGGAGAGAACCCCTTCTCCTGGGAGACCCTCGGCTCCGTGTCCGGCGGCAATCAGGACACCCGCTACTTCCTCTCCGCCGGCTGGAAGGACGACGGGGGGATCATCGAGAATACGGGGTTCGAGCGGCAGAGCCTGCGGGTGACCGTGGACCAGGCCTTCAGCGACCGGATCTCGGCGGGCCTATCCGCCAATCTGGTCCACTCCAAGGCCGCCCGGGGCCTCACCAACAACGACAACTCCGGGACCAGCTACTACATGGTCCTCCCCTTCACCCCGGGCTTCATCGACCTGCAGCAACAGTCCGACGGCACCTTCCCCACCAACCCCTACGAGCGCTCCAACCCCTTCCAGACGGTGGACCTCTTCCAGAACGAGGAGGACGTGTGGCGCTTCCTCGCCTCGGCGACCTTCGACATCGACCTCTACCGGGGGAACGGGTCCAGCCTCGTCCTGAACGGGACCGGCGGTGCGGACTTCTTCCAGCAGGCGAATACCATCTTCGCCCCTCCGGAGCTCCAGTTCGAGCCGAACGACGGGCTCGCAGGCACTTCGCAGCTGAGCAACTCCAGCAACACCGTCTACTCGCTGGGGGGCAACCTGATCTTCAACATGGACCGAGACGGCTTCGACGCCACCACCACCCTGGGGACCCAGTTCCAGGAGCGGGAGCTCGACATCTCCCGGACGCTGGCCCAGGGCCTTACCGCGGGGCAGCAGAACGTGAACTCCGGCGTCCAGACCACCGTCACCCAGAATCGCCAGCTCGTCCGTGATCTGGGCTTCTTCGCGCAGCAGGAGGTCCTGCTCCTTGACGAGCGCCTCCTGGTGACCGCCGGGATCCGGGCGGACCGCTCCAGCGTGAACGGGGATCCGGACAAGTACTACTGGTTCCCGAAGGCGGCGGCCTCGTATCGGTTCGACAACCTGACCGACGCCCTCACGGGGCTGAAGTTCCGGGTGGCCTACGGGCAGAGCGGCAATCAGCCTCTCTACGGGCAGAAGTTCACGCCCCTGACCGCCACCACGAACATCGGGGGGATCCCCGGCGTCGTGGTCCAGGGGACCACCGGCGACGTGGGGCTCAAGCCCGAGCGGCAGATCGAGTTCGAGACCGGGGTCGACGTGAACCTCTTCGACGGACGGACCTCCCTGGAGTTCACCTATTTCAACAAGGACATCCAGGATCTCATCCTCCAGCGGACCCCGGCGCCGTCCACCGGATTCAACCTCCAGGTCTTCAACGGAGGCGCAGCCACGGTGCAGGGCTTCGAGGCGGCGCTGGCGGCGACGCCCATCCGCAGCCAGGGCTTCCAGTGGATCAGCACCACCACCTTCTCCCGGGACTGGTCGGAGGTGACGGACCTTCCGGTACCGGCCTTCGAGACCGGTGGATTCGGGACGGGCCTCGGGGCCTTCCGGATCGAGGAGGGCCAGTCGCTGACCCAGATCGTGTCCACGGTGGGGCCGGACGAGAACGGGGATCCCATCGTGCAGAAGGTCGGGGACGCCAACCCCACCTTCCGCATGGGTTTCTCGAACGACTTCGTCTTCGGGAGCTTCCGCATCGGCACGCTCCTCGACTGGTCCGAGGGGAACGACATCATCAACCTGACGCGGCTTCTCGCCGACGCCGGCGCCAACACGGCGGACTA
>JARRPL010000193.1:0-6101 GCA_037382905.1 Gemmatimonadota bacterium
TTCTTCGGCAAGGAACCCCACAAGGGCGTCAATCCAGATGAGGTCGTCGGGGTCGGAGCCTCCATCCAGGGTGGCGTGCTCGCCGGGGACGTGAAGGACGTCCTCCTCCTGGACGTGACGCCCCTGTCCCTCGGGATCGAGACGCTGGGCGGCGTCATGACGCCCCTGATCGAGCGGAACACCACCATCCCCACGAAGAAGTCCGAGGTGTTCTCCACCGCGGAGGACAATCAGACGACGGTGGAGATCCACGTGCTGCAGGGTGAGCGGAAGATGGCGGTGGACAACAAGACCATCGGCAAGTTCCAGCTCACGGGGATCCCGCCGGCACCCCGAGGCATGCCCCAGGTGGAGGTGACCTTCGACATCGACGCCAACGGGATTCTCCATGTGTCCGCGAAGGACAAGGCCACCGGAAAGGAGCAGAAGATCCGGATCGAGGCGTCCAGCGGACTCAGCGACGCCGAGATCGAGAAGATGGTGTCCGACGCCGAGGCCCACGCCAAGGAGGACGAGGAGATCCGCTCCAAGGTGGAAGCCCGCAATCAGCTCGACTCGCTGGTCTACCAGGTGGAGAAGGATTCGGGTGAGTGGGGCGACAAGCTGAGCGGCGACAGCCGGTCCCGACTCGAGAGCGCGGTGGAGAAGGCCAAGGAGGCCCTCAAGGGTGATAGCGCCGACGCGCTCAACTCCGCCCGGGACGAGCTCATGCAGGCCTTCAGCGCCGCGGGTCAGGAGATGTACCAGGCCCAGGCCGCCGAGGCCCAGGCCGCCCAGGAGGCAGCGGCGCCTGAGGGTGCCGCCGGTCCCGAGGCAGGCGCCGAGGCTGCCGGCGAAGAGGAAGAGGTCGTGGAGGCCGACTACGAGATCGTCGAAGAGGACAAGTAGGCGGCGGCCCCGTTCCGGCAGGCGCGCAACCGCGGGCGGGGCACTCCGGTGCTCCGCCCGCTTTGTCATGGGTCCACGCAGGCAACCCGACGGAGGGTCGGCCACGTCGGATCCCGAGTCCGCAGGATACGGGGACCCGACTCCGGAACGGCTGTGTAGGACCATTCCCGGCGCTCGAATCGAGAGCGCCGCACGATCTGGCAACGACATCAAGAGGGATTGACACATGCACGACCCACTTCGCACCAAGGCCAAGGTGGTCTTCTACACCGCCGTGGCATTCTTCATCGGCCTCGGCGTGGCCTCGGGATTCGGGTGGACCGAGAGCTCGCTGGCCATGCCCGTCGTCGAGGAGGCGGCCCAGGTCAACCCGGAAGCGGTACGGCCGGCCCGGGACCTTTCCGAGGCCTTCGTCAACATCGCCGAGGTCGTCACACCCGCCGTGGTGCGGGTGGAGGCTCGACGCCCCATCACCCGCATGTCCCGGGGGCAGGTACCGGAGCAGTTCCGGCGCTTCTTCGAGCCGGAGCCCGATCCCCGCACGCCCCAGGGACCGAACGGGAGCCAGTGGGCCGGTGGGAGCGGGTTCGTCTTCTCCTCCGACGGCTACATCCTGACGAACAACCATGTGGTGGAGGGTGCCGATGCGGTGCGCATCGCCTTCTCCGACCGGCGCGTGGTGGAGGCGACCGTCGTGGGCACCGACCCCTTCACCGATGTGGCCGTGGTCAAGGTGGAGATGGACGAGCCGCTCCCCACCCTCTCCTTCGGAAACTCCGATGAGCTGAGCGTCGGCGAATGGATCCTTGCCGTCGGCAACCCGGGCTTCAGCGGGGGCGGCGGCGAACTGGATTATACGGTGACGGCGGGCATCGTGAGTGCTCGTGGACGGGGTCTCCAGCTCATTCAGCGCGAACTCCAGGGCGAGTTCGGCGTGAACTCGGAACTCCCGGGATACGCCATCGAGGACTTCATCCAGACCGATGCGGTCATCAACCCGGGCAATTCCGGGGGTCCGATGGTCGACATCGAGGGACGCGTGGTGGGCATCAATTCCGCCATCGCCTCCACCACCGGGTTCTATCAGGGATACGGCTTCGCCATCCCCATCAACCTCGCGCGACGAGTGATGGAGGACCTGGTGGAGTACGGGAGCGTGCGCCGGCCCCGGCTGGGTGTGCAGATCACCGATGTGGAGCCTGAGGACGCCGAGGTCTACGAGCTTCCGAACGTCTCGGGTGTGCTGGTTCAGAACGTGCCGGAGGACGGACCCGCCGCCGACGCGGGTCTCGAGGCCGAGGACGTGATCGTGGCCATCGACGGGGAGCCCGTGACCTACGTCGGGCAGCTCCAGGGCCGGGTGGCCATGTATCGACCCGGCGACCGGGTCGAGGTCACCGTCTATCGGGACGGACAGCCCCGTGACTTCACCATCCGGCTGGGCGAAGCGCCCCTGGACGAGGCGGCACCCTCGCCGGCCGCCCGGACGGAAGCCGCGGAGGAGCGTCTGGGCATCTTCGTCAGCGATCTGGACGCCGACCTCGCGGAGGAGATGGGCTTCCAGGACGCAGAGGGTGCGGTGATCACCCAGGTGGTCCGGGGAAGCGCCGCGAACCGGCGGGGGCTCATCCCGGGGGATCGGATTCTCGAGATCAACGACTCGCAGATCGCGTCGGCGGCGGACGTACGGACCGCTCTGGCCGATGTCGAGGCCGGCGAGGTCGTCCGCTTCCTGGTGGAGCGAGGCGATGCGTCGTCCCGAGTGGTCAACGTGCGCGTGCCCACCAACTGATGGGGCGGATCCGCCGGTAGCGGCGATGGAGGGGCAGGTCCTACAAGGGGCCTGCCCCTTCCCGTTACCTTTCCCGACGTTCCAGGCGGTGAGGAGGGTGGAAGGCCTGCTCATCCTGCGCTTCCGGCGCCCCGCCCGCTCCCGACGTTCAGACATCCCGCTTCGAGCCACCGCATGAGTATCGACGTATCCTCCTTGAACATCGACGTACAGGAAGGAGAACGCTGGCGCCGCACCTTGAGCGTCACCGTCCCCGCCGACGCCGTGTCCGTCGAGCGACGCCGCATCGCCAGCCAGCTGGCGAGCCGTCTCAAGATTCCCGGATTCCGGTCCGGCAAGGTGCCCGCTTCCGTCGTGGAGCAGCGGTACGGAGGCGCCCTGAACCGGGAACTCCTGGACCAGATCGTCGGAGACGTCTACAAGGAGGCACTCCGCATCCACGACCTGAAACCCATCTCCGAGGGCGAGGTCCAGGACCTGGACTGGAAGCCCGACCAGGACCTGGTCTTCTCGGTGGCCTTCGACGTTCAGCCCGACTTCGAGCTCTCCCGTGTCGGCGGGTTCGCCGTGGAACGTTCCCGGGTCGAGGTCGCCGGGGACGAGGTGGACCGTGTGTTGGCCAGACTCCAGGAGCAGAACGGGGCGTGGGCCCCGGCTCCCGAGGGTACGCCGGAGACGGGCGACCTTGTTTCGGTCACCGTCACCCGGATGGAAGACGGCGAGCCGCTGGGAGACCCTCAGGATTACGACATCCTCCTCGGCGAGGGAGATGCCATTCCCGACGTGGAGGAGGCCATCGCCACCCTCTCCCCCGGCGAGGACGGCACCTTCTCCGTCACCTTCCCGGACGACTTTCCCAACGAGGAACGACGGGGTCAGCAGGAAGAGCTCCGGGTCCTCCTCCGGGAACGGAAGATCCGGGATCTCCCGGAGCTGGACGACGCGTTCGCCCGGTCCGTGGGGGATTTCGAGGATCTGGACGCACTCCGATCTCGAATCCGGGAGGACCTGACCCGGGAGGCGGAGAACCGGGCCGAATCCGAGGTCCGGGCCCGGCTCCTGGACTTCGTCCTCGAGTCGAACCCCTTCGAGGTGCCCGCCTCCATGGTGGACCGCTACATCCGGTCCATGGTGAGACAGCAGGACGGGATGGACGAGGACGTGCTGGAGCAGCTCCGGCAGCAGATGGGCCCTCAGGCTGAGCGGGCCGTGCGCCGCATCCTGGTGGTGGAGAAGCTGGGGGAGACCCAGGGTCTGGCGGCCACCGAGGAGGAGTTGGACGAGCGCATCGAACGGATCGCCGAGAGCTCCGGCTCGCCGGTGGCCAAGGTCTACAGCGATCTGCAGAAGTCCGGTCGGCTGGAGGAGCTGGAGCGCAGCATCACGGAAGAGAAGGTCTTCGATTTCCTTAAGGAACAGTCCACCGTAACGGACGCGAGCTGAGGTCATTCATGCCGATCTATCCGCCATACGTCATCGAGCGCACCAGCCGGGGCGAGCGAAGCTACGACATCTTCTCCCGGCTGCTCATGGACCGCATCATCTTCCTGGGCAGTGGGATCGACGACAACGTCGCCAACATCATCGTGGCCCAGCTCCTCTTCCTGGACGCCGAGGATCCGGAGCGGGATGTGAACATGTACATCAACTCTCCGGGCGGTAGCGTGTATGCCGGGATGGCGATCTACGACACCATCCAGCACATGCGGGCTCCTGTGGCCACGTACTGCGTGGGCATGGCGGCATCCATGGGCGCGGTGCTGCTGACGGCCGGCGCCAAGGGGAAGCGCCACGCCCTGCCCAACTCCCGGATCATGATCCATCAGCCCTCGTCGGGGACCCAGGGAACGGCGGCGGACATCGAGATCGCGGCGCGGGAGATCCTGGACATCCGGGAGCGGCTGAACGGGATTCTGGCGAAGCACACGGGCCAGTCCATCGAGAAGATCCACGAGGACGTGGACCGGGATCGGTTCATGTCGCCCCAGGAGGCAGCGGAGTACGGCCTCATCGACACGGTGATCCAGGGAACGATGGGGAGTGGCGAGAAACCCAACGATTCCACCACTATTGTAGAGGACGCGGACGACGAGGAATGACCCTCCTGCCGTCCAGGCACTCCGGATCAGGACGAGACCATGTCCAGTGACAAGCACCTCCGTTGCAGCTTCTGCGGCAAATCGAAGGACAGCGTAAAGAAGTTCATCAGTGGGCCATCGGTCTACATCTGCAACGAGTGCATCTCCCTCTGCAACGAGATCCTGGCGGAGGAGGAGGAGCGGGAGCAGTCGGAGCAGGCGCTGCCCAGCCCGACGCCCCGGGAGATCAAGGACATCCTGGACGAGTACGTCATCGGCCAGGAAGAGGCCAAGCGAGCCCTGGCGGTCGCGGTCTACAATCACTACAAGCGGGTGAATCACCAGGGCGTTCTCGACGACGTCGAGATCGACAAGGCGAACATCCTCCTCATCGGGCCCACCGGCGTCGGCAAGACCCTGCTGGCCCAGACGCTCGCCCGTATTCTCCAGGTCCCCTTCACCATCGCCGACGCCACGACCCTCACCGAGGCGGGATACGTGGGGGAGGACGTGGAGAACATCCTCGTACGGCTGCTTCAGGCCGCCGACTACAACGTGGCGGACTGCGAGCGGGGGATCGTCTACATCGACGAGATGGACAAGATCGCCCGCAAGTCGGAGAATCCCTCCATCACCCGGGACGTATCGGGTGAGGGCGTGCAGCAGGCGCTCCTGAAGATTCTGGAGGGCACCGTGGCCTCGGTCCCACCCCAGGGTGGCCGGAAGCACCCCCAGCAGGAATACATCCAGATCAACACCCGGAACATCCTCTTCATCTGCGGTGGCGCCTTCGACGGGCTGGAGAAGATCGTCGAGGCCCGTATCGGTAGGCGGGCCATCGGTTTCGCCGGCGAGGACGACCGGGTGGACGACCGGGAGGCGATCCTGCACCATTCCGGGCCCGAGGACCTGCAGCGGTTCGGGATCATCCCCGAGTTGGTGGGTCGGGTGCCGGTCATGGTCGCACTGGACGACCTGGACGAGGAGGCCCTGTCCCGGATCCTGGTGGAGCCCAAGAACGCCCTGGTCAAGCAGTACGAGAAGATGTTCGAGCTGGAAGGCATCGGGCTGACCTTCGAGCCCGACGCCATCCTGGCGATCGCGCACAAGACGTTGTCACGGGAGACCGGTGCCCGAGGGCTACGATCGATCATCGAGTCGACGATGCGCGACATCATGTTCGAAATCCCGTCGAGAAACGACGTCCGCGAGGTGGTGGTCACCGCCGAATGCGTCAACGAAGGGGCGTCGCCACTCCTGCTGCTCCACACGCAGGAGCGGGCCATGAAGGCGTAAACGCCCCGGATATGGGGCGAGAGCCGAAAAACTGTCGGCCAGGCGAC
>JARRPL010000194.1:0-6095 GCA_037382905.1 Gemmatimonadota bacterium
CCAGACAGAGAAGCGAAAGCCCCGTCCGCCGGAAGTAGCTCCACACCAGGACGAGGGTCAGCAGGATGCCCAGACCCAGGAGCCGCCCCAGATCGGAGGAGAGGGCCAGGGGCACCGTCACCCGGAGGACCGGTAGGCCGTTCAGGGCCAGGCGGCCCGTCCCGGGGGTCAGCTCCTCCAGCCGGGTCTGGAGCGCCTGCGTCACCTCCCGCCGACGGACGTCGGTGTTCTCCCCGGGTTCCAGGAAGCCGTGCACGGCGAAGACCCGCTGATCCCGGCCCCAGAGGACGCCGGACCAGACCGGGTGGTCCTGGCGCGCCTCCAACAGCTCCTGCAGACGGGCGTCGTCCAGGCCGGGCTCGTCCTCCAGCCGGATGAAGCGCACCAACGGTGTGCCCTCCTCCGTTCCTTCCTCGATGAGCTCGACACCGCCCAGCCAGCGGACGGAGTGGAGCCCCACGGCCCGGAACGCCTCCGCCACCGAGGCGAGACGATGGAGATCCTCGACGGTGAGGGGGCCGGCGACCTCGAGAAAAGCCGAGACCTGCAGGTCCTCCCGGGGGAAGTACCGCTTGAACTCCTCGAAGTCGGCCCGCTCCTGACCGTCGAAGAGGAAGAACTGCTCGGCGGAGTAGTCCACGCGCAACTGACGGAGCCCGGCCAGCGAAGCCACCATCAGGAGGCCGTACGCCAGAAGGACCGCCGTCCTGCGGCGGGTGAGGAGGTCGAAGAAGGCGCGGCGGCGGCGCACGGGTCACCTCGCCAGGGCCGGGCCGAAGGCGACTGCCGCCACCCCGGCCCCCGTCATGGCCGCGGCCTGCAGCCGGAAGTTCCACGGTGCGGCGGACGGCCAGGCCGTAGCAGCCCGACCGTACCAGTACGCCCCGGCCCCGACGAAGGCTACGCCCGCGGCCAGCGCCGCCAGCGGGACGCTCCATGCGTCCATGACCGGGAGAGAGGCGGGGACCACAACCGCCCAGGACCCGACCACCAGCGCCAGGAGCGAGCCCAGGGGCATGTGGCGCGGGCGGGAGGGGTTGAAGGGGTGGAGCTGGGTGGCGCACATGATGGCCAGCTGCCCGGCCACCGACCCGGCCAGCGCCGCGGCGTAGAGCTCCGGGGGGGCGGACCACCCCGTGGAGGAGGCCAGCGCCGGGACGTGGAGGCCCCCCACCAGGGCCAGCGTCGGCAGGGTGGCGTAGGAGATGGCCACCACCTGGTACCGGGCGTCGGGGAGGGGCACCACGTTCCGGATCGTGGACCGGAAGGCCACCAGGAACAGCGTCCCCAACATCGGGGGGACGAGCCAGGCGGGGCCCGCCAGAGCGTACACCACGTAGAAGAAGAGGGTGGCGGCCATCACCCCGCTGGCCTTCATGAAGCGGAACTCCAGGGAGAGGAGACCCAGCCCCGCCAGAAGGGCCAGGAGGACACCCAGGTGGACACCCACGGTCGCCGAGGTCTCCGCCGTGAGGCGCTGCAGGAGGAGGTAGCTCGCCAGCGGGATGACCAGATTGTCGGCACCGTTGAGGCTGACGGCCTCGAAGAGGGTCACCAGGAGAGCCACCACGAGCCCCACGAGGACCGTCAGCGACGGGTCGAGCCCGGCCATGAGGACCAGCGGCAGGTGCACCGCCAGGAAGGTCATGAGGAAGAAGGCCAGGGAGCCCTCCCACGAGCGCCAGTGCTCCTCCACCTCGTAGCGGCTCCGGCCGTAGCTGGAGCCGATGAGGGCGGCGGCGGGATCGGACACGATCAGCACGAGCACCGAGACCAGGTAGAGGACGGGCTGATCGTGGGCCATCCAGAAGAGGAGGACGATGCCCAGGGGGTACAGCAGCTCTCCCCTGGAAGATCGCTCCACCCCGTGAACGCTTCGCAGCATGCCCCGGTGGCGGGCCCACGCCAGGATCCCGGCGATGAAGCCCGAGAGGCCCAGGACCGGCCAGGTGCTCTGGAAGATCCAGGGGAAGAAGAGTACCGGGAGCCCGCTGGCCAGGTGGACCAGCTTCCGGGTCACCTCCACCGGCGGGCCGGATCGGCGGTGCCAGAGCTCCGCCCCCAGCAGGATGGCGACGAAACCGAGGGCCAGGAGGCCCGCCTCCACGAGATCGGTCACAGGCTTCCCACCGCATCCACGTGGAGGGCACCGTAGAAGAACGCCCGGTCCCGGGCGAGCAGGCTCGCCTCCAGTTCCGACAGGGGCGACACCCGGTTGCGGAAGACGGGAGGGCAGGCCCGGGGGACCATGAGATTCCAGTACACGATCCGGGCTCCCAGCCGAGCCCGTTCCAGGAGGGCCCGGTAGGTGTCCCGGTGGTGCGTGGGACCCATGTACTCGAAGATGTCCGAGAGGTTGAAGCCGTCGAAGGTGCCGGGGGCCTCCTCCCCCGGGCCGTGATGCAGGGTGAGCCGGTCGAGACGGCTGCGGATGAGAGGCCGGAGCTCCGGCCGCAGGTAGGGAGGCAGCGCCTCAGGGGTATACGCCCCGGTCATGATCCGGACGAGATAGGGGTTGGTGCGGGTCGGCAGATCGACCAGCCCGCGAACGCTCCGACAGCGGATGACTTCTCCCACCGGCCCGTCCACATGACGGAAGAACTCGGGATCCCTCCCGAGACGACCCATGACCCACCGGCCGAAGAAGATCCGGAAGAGGAGGCGCCACCGGACCGTGTTCCACTGCTGGTCGTGGAAGCGCCTCCGTCCATCCCGGTCCCGGGGCGCGAAGAGTGACTCCACCCGGCTCCGGGGGTGAATGAGGGGGAGCACCCGGGTCCGGAAGAGGTCGAAGTAGGCTTCGAAGCGTCCGGCGTGCACGGCGCCCCGCTCCAGGGCGGGCCCCCGGGCGTCCCAGAAGTCCCGGGCGAAGTCCGGGAGGGCCGGCCGCAGCCGCCGGTACCGATCCAGGCGATCCTCCTGGGGCTCCACACCGAGGAACCCGGGAAGCTCCCGGTCCTCCAGGACCCGGAAGGCCGCGACCCGCAGCGCCAGGCAGGCGAGCTGGGCTCGACTCAGGTCCACCGCCACCACCTCCCGGGGATCCAGGGTCAGCAGCGCCAGGGCGTTGTCACCCGCCGAGGCCACCGAGAGGAGCCGCCCTCCCGGGGCCACGGGGCCCAGCGCACGGCACAGCACGTCGGCGTCCTCCCATACGCTCCCGTAACGCACCTCCTCGAAGGAGGCCCGATCCTGGATGGGGGACTCGAGCGGGGAATCAACCACGGTCCGCATCGCCCGTCCCTCCCGATTTCGCGGCCCCCGCCCCGACCGGTCGTCCCAGCTGCGCGTGGGCCCGGGCGAACTCTCCGCTGCAGATGGCGCCTGCGATGGAGATCTCCCCTGCCAGGGCGAGCGCCGCCGTCACCTCGGCCAGCTTCGCGGCTCCGCCTTCGCCCTGGCAGCCCAGGATGCGCAGGCACTCCCGGGCGGTCGGGAGACGCGTGCCACCGCCCACGCTCCCCACCAGGAGGCTCGGGAGGGTGAGGCTGGCGTATAGCTCCCCACCGGCGGTGGCCTCCATGCGGAGCATGGCCACGGCGGACTCGCTCACGCAGGCCACGTCCTGGCCGCAGGCGATGAAGAGGGCGGTGATGGCGTTGGCCACGTGGCCGCTGAACCCGATGGAGCCCGTCTGGGCGGCACCCACGAAGCTCATCCGCCAGTAGTCCGCCATCCGCTCCGGCGTGGTCCTCAGGCGCTCCCGCACCAGGGCCCGGGGCAGGAGGACCTCGGCGGTCACGTGCCGGCCCCGGGTCTCGAAGAAGGAGAGGCTCGTGGCCTTCTTGTCTCCGGACATGTTGGACTCGATGACCCACCATTCCGGCTCCACCGGGCTGTGGGCGACCAGGTGCTCGCACACGGCGGTGGAGCAGAGCGTCACCATGTTCTGGCCCGCCGCGTCCGCCGTATGAAAGTCCAGGATCAGGTAGACCAGGTTGGCCTGGAACTGGAGTCGCAGGTCCAGGAGCTCTCCGTGGCGGGTGCGGGTGGCGGCGATCTCCTTGAGGCGGTCGAACTGGGTGGCGGCCCAGGCGGCGAACTGGATGGCCTCCGACAAGGTTTCGAACTTGAAGCCCGGGGCCCGTTGGACGTGCTCCACCGTGGTGATGGCGGAAGCGCCTCCCGCCAGCGTCACGATCCGGCTTCCCCGGGTATAGGAGGCCACCAGCGCCCCCTCGGTGGTGGCCAGGGGCGCGTAGAAGTCTCCTCGGGCATGCAGTCCGTTCACCCGGAGGGGGCCGGCCAGCCCCACCGGCAACTGGGCCATCCCCACGTGGTTCTCCACGTTTCCTGCGAGGGCATCCGACGGGACCGGCTCCGCCTCGCCGAAGAGGTGGGGCAGGGGCCCCACGCGATCCTCCAGAAAGGTCCGCCGAGCACGGGTGCCGGTATCGCCGTCGCCGCGGGGGACCGGGGGAGCGGTGGGACGCTCCTCGGGGGTCACCGGCAAGAGGATGGAGCGGAGCTTGCCCACGGCATCGGTCCCGGCGAGTCGCCGGGCGATGTCCATGGCGCGCTGGTAGGGGATGGGCATGGGAGACTCCTACGGGGTCGAGGGGGCAGGGTCCGGGGCGAGGACGCGTAGCGGCATCCCTCCCCGAGGCCGACGGGTGAGGCGCGGTTCGAAGAGGGGGGGCGCGGGGGTCACCGGGCGCAGGACCACGCGGCGGGCCAGGGTCGCCAGGACCACCTGGGCCTCCACCGTGGCGAATCCGCCTCCCGGGCACATGCGGCGGCCGCCGCCGAAGGGGAGATAGGAGCTGCGCGGCCAGGACGGGTCGTCGAAGCGTCCCGGATCGAATCGGTCCGGGTCGGGCCAGGCCGCGGGGTCCCGGTGGATCATCCAGGGAGAGATGATGACGGTGGAGCCCGCCGGCACCTGGACCCGCCCCAGCCGGTCCGCTTCCCGCGCGCATCTGGAGAGGCGCCACACCGGCGGGTACAGACGGAGGGACTCCTGAAAGACCCGTCGCGCGTGGGGCAGCCTGTCCAGCGCGGCCAGGGTGACCCGACCCTCCCCCAGCCCGGTCCGGGCCTCGTCGGCGATCCGTTGCTGGTGCTCCGGGTGGTCCGCCAGCAGACGGAGGCACCAGGCCAGCCCCGTGGCCGTGGTCTCGTGACCGGCCACGAACATGGTCATCACCTCGTCCCGCACGTCCCGGTCCGTGAGCCGGGTCTCGGGGTCTTCGGATGCGGCCGCCAGGAGCCGACTTACCAGGTCGTCCCCGACCTCCCCCTGCGCGACGGTGGCCCGGCGTCGCCGGATGACCGCCCCGATGGCCGCGTCCAACGTCTCCAGCGCCTCGTCGAAGCGCCGCTCCCCGGTTCCGGCGCGAGCCTGCAGCGACCTCAGGAGCGGATGGAGCATCCGGATGCCCGGGAGCAGCGCCAGCGCCCGGAGGGGTGATGCAGAGAGCCCCTGGATGTGCTCGAACACCTGGACCAGGGCTTCGCACACCTCGTCCTCCCGTTCCCGGAGATCCGAACCCAGGAAGGCCCGAGCGGCGATGCGGAGGGTGATCCGGGTGGTCCGGTCGAACAGGTCCACCACACCACCGGAGGACGCAGCCAGACGGCGCGCTTCGGACTCCGCCACCTCGGCCATGAGATCGACGAATCCACCCATCCGGTCCGGGTGCAGCGAGGGCTGCACCAACCGGCGGTGGGTTCGCCAGTGCTCGCCGTCGCTGGTGACGAGTCCCTTTCCCAGGACCCGTCCCCACAGGGCGTAGCCCGGGCCCTTTTCGTAGTTGTCCCCGTTCTCCACCAGGACGTAGCGGGCGAGGTCGGCGCTGGACACCAGGAAGTGGCGTGTATCTCCCACCCGTACCTCCACCACGTCGCCGTACTCCCGGGCCAGATCCACCATGACCCGGAAGGGATCCCGTGCCCGCTTCAAGAGCACGGCCAGTACACCCAGTCCCTCGGGGCCGGGGCCTCGACCGGTCCCGGCGCTCACGGCGTCACCTCCCGCTCCAGCACCGCGTACCGGTGACACCAACTCTCCACTCCGGGCATCCGGTGCCGCCGGCTCAGGAACTCGCTGGTATTGCCGCTTCGGACCATCGCCGAGACGAGCTCCCGGAGGCCCG
>JARRPL010000195.1:0-6060 GCA_037382905.1 Gemmatimonadota bacterium
CTCCGAGAGCACTTCCAGTGGAACGTGGACGTGGTGGGGGAGGCGGGCGTGGGAGCCGACGCGGAGGTCCTGGCCGTGGCGTTGGATGCCCTGCGGGAGCTGGGTCTCGGGGTCCGGGACATCCGGGCCCGGGTCTCGGATCGGCGTCTTCTGGCGGCGCTTCTCCAGGCTGCCGGCGTGCCGGCGGAGCGCCTCCTGGCGGCGTACGGTGTCATCGACAAGTTGGAGCGGGAGCCCAGGGATCGGAGCCGGGACCGGCTCGTGAGCGAGGCGGGTGTCGATGCGGGCGGCGCCGACGCCATCCTCGCCCTCTTCCAGGAGCCGGGCCTCGACGCGGTGGCCGACGCCTACGGAGATCGGGACGAGGTGGGCCAGGAGGTGGAGCGCCTGAGGGACTACTTCGGGATCCTGGAGGCCATGGAACTCGGAGCCTTCGTGGACTTCGATCTCACCATCGTCCGGGGCCTGGCCTACTATACCGGGATCGTCTTCGAGGTCTTCGACCGGTCCGGTGAATTCCGGGCCATCTGCGGGGGTGGTCGGTACGACCGGCTCCTGGAGCTGGTGGGCGGCGAGGACCTCCCGGCGGTGGGATTCGGGATGGGGGACGTGGTCCTCACCGAGCTTCTTCGGGATCGGGACCGGCTCCCGGACCTCGGCCGTCGCCTGGACTACTACCTGGTGAGCATCGGCGACGAGACGCGTTCCCGCATGCTTACGCTGGCCCACCGTCTCCGGGATCGGGGCGCCACCGTGGGGCACAGCCTGGGCCCCACCGGTGTGCGCAAGCAGTTCCGGTCCGCCGAGACCGAGGGTGCGGCCCGGGTCGTCGTCCTCGGTCCCGACGAGATGGCCCGCGGCGTGGTCACCGTTCGGGACATGACCTCCGGCGAGGAGCTGGAGACCGAACTGGAGGCGCTGGAGCGCGGCGCATGAGCGGAGGTGCGGACGACTCGGCCCAGGACGTCATGGAGCGGGCGATCCGGCGTCTCGGGATTCTGGAATATCTCTTCCTGGGGCTGGCGGCCGTCGGGGCCCTCGTAGCGGGCGCGCTCGTCGGGTGGCTGCTTCAACAGGGACTGGGCTGGAGCTTCCGCATCACCTGGGCCACCACCTCTCTCCTCCTCTTCCTCGTCCCCGGCTTGTTCTCCTGGTGGAGGGTGCGCCAGGACGAGCGGAGACCCCACGACTACAGGAACGACGCATGAGCACCAACCAGAAGCTCACCCCCCAGTCCGAGGATTTCGCCGCCTGGTACAACGAGGTCATCCTGCGGGCGGAGCTCGCCGACTACTCGCCGGTGCGGGGGAGCATGGTGATCCGGCCCTGGGGTTACGGGATCTGGGAGCGGATGCAGCGGGCCCTGGACGACATGTTCAAGGCCACCGGACACGAGAATGCGTACTTCCCTCTCCTGATCCCCATGAGCTTCATCGAGAAGGAGAAGGAGCACGTGGCGGGGTTCGCTCCCGAGCTGGCGGTGGTGACCCATGCAGGGGGCAAGAACCTCGAGGAACCCCTCGTGATCCGACCCACCTCCGAGACCATGATCCTGGAGATGTACGCCAAGTGGGTCCAGTCCTATCGGGACCTGCCGGTCCTGATCAATCAGTGGGCCAACGTGATGCGGTGGGAGATGCGGACCCGGCTCTTCCTCCGGACCGCCGAGTTCCTCTGGCAGGAGGGCCACACCGCGCACGCCACCTCCCAGGAGGCGGAGGATCACACCCGTCGGATGCTCGGGGTCTATCGGACCTTCATGGAGGATTGGATGGCCATGCCGCCCGTCACCGGACTGAAGAGTGAATCGGAGAAGTTCGCCGGTGCCGTCCGGACGTACGGGCTCGAAGCGCTCATGAAGGACAACAAGGCCCTCCAGGCCGGGACCTCCCATTTCCTGGGTCAGAACTTCTCCCGGGCGGCAGGCCTCACCTTCCAGAGCGAGGAAGGGGAGGAGGAGTACGCCTGGAGCACCTCCTGGGGCGTGTCCACTCGGCTCGTCGGCGGCCTGGTCATGACCCACGGCGACGACGACGGTGTGGTGGTCCCGCCCCGACTGGCCCCGGTGCAGGTGGTCGTGGTGCCGATCTTCAAGAACGACGAGGAACGGAGCGCGACCCTGGAGAAGGCGGAACAGGTGCGTGCGCGTCTCACGGCCGACGGCGTGCGGGTGAAGGTGGACGCCCGAGACCACCTGAATCCCGGTTCGAAGTATTACGAGTGGGAGCGGAAGGGCGTCCCCCTGCGCATCGAGATCGGGCCCCGGGACCTGGAGAAGGGGAATCTGGCCTTGGCCCGCCGGGTCGTCCCCGAGGGAGAGAAGCGCAAGCTGTTCCTCCCCGAGTCCGAAGTGCTGGAGACGCTTCGGGATCGGCTGGACGAGGTCCAGACCTCCCTCTTGCAGACGGCTACGGCTCGCCGAGAGGCCCAGTCGCACAGGGGCGTGACCGAATGGGATGAGATGAAGGAGATCCTCGAGACGAGTGGAGGCTTCGTCTATACCGGCTGGTCCGGCGACGCCGCGGTGGAGGAGCGTGCCAAGCAAGAGCTCAAGGCGACCATCCGGTGCATCCCCGACCCCGAGTTCCGCTCCGGGTCGGCGCCCGCACGGTGCATCTCCGGTGACGGCCCCGCGAAGCACGAGGTGGTCTGGGCGCGAGCCTACTGACGAACCGCACCGGGGTGGGGCGGTGAGGGGCGTCGGGCAGGGTCTCCTCCCCAAGACGCGGCCTTGGGGGGACGATTCCCTAACGGACTGCGTCGGCCTCGATCTCGATGAGCATATCGGGATGGATGAGGCGTCGAACCTCCACCATGGTCGTGGCGGGGGGAGCGCCCTCGAAGGCTTCAGCGTGGGACTGACCGTACTCCTTCCACCGATCGATGTCGGTGACGAACATCCGGGTCCGCACGACCCGCTCCAGGGGGACGTCGACGCGGGCCAGCTGCTCCCGGATGATCTCCAGGCACCGACGGCCCTGGGCATAGGCGTCGCCTGGCGCGTGGACGGAGCCATCGGGCTCCACGGCTGCAGTGCCGGTGACGAAGATCCGGTCCCCGGCGACCAGCACCCGACAGTACCCCACCGAGGATTCCCACGGTGCGCCGCTGAAGATCCGTTCGAACGCTTCTCCCGAGGCCATGGGCGGAGTCTCCTGTGCTATATTCGCCTCGCGCATCCCGGGCGTAGCGCCGGTGAGGGCGTGAGACGACTTCGAAGAGGCAGTCAATATGCGACATGGAACCGTCATCGCCATCCTGGGTCTGGCCGCCATCGGTCTATCGGCCCTTCCCGGGGAAATCCGGGCCCAGGTGGTGTGGGATGGGCCCATGCTCGTCTCTCCGAACGGTCTGGGAGGGTGGGGTGCCCACGTCGTCGATCCTCATCCCGGCAACGGTATCGGGGCGCTGGTGACCTGGCGTAGCGAACCCGCGCCCGAGGGGCTCGGCTTTCGCGTCGGGGTCGTGGAGGGGTTTCAGGGGGACGCCGCCGTCCTGGGTGGCGTGGACCTCGCCGGCGCCATCTACCGGATGGAGGACCAGGACTTCGACCTGGACATCGCCTGGTTCCTGGGTGCAGGGCTGGCCATCGACGAAGAATGGACGGTGTCCCTTCCGGCGGGGATCACCGTCGGATGGAGCTTCACCAGCCAGCAATTGGACTTTCGGCCCTACGTGGCCCCGCGGGTCATGCTGGACGCCTTCCCCGGCGATGACCGGGTCGACGGCGAGGATGGACTGGACCTGGGGTTCGCGGTGGAACTGGGGGCCGATCTGGCGTGGGATCCCCGCTTCGGGATCCGCGCCGGCGGATCGTTCGGAGATCGGGAGGCGCTGTCGGTCGGGGTGGTGTTTCCGGGCTGAGGCGGGCCTCTCGAAGAGACAGAGGGCTCCCGACGTTGCTCATCAGCCGGCATCGTCGACGGAGGTGCTGTCGACGGGGACGTTCAATCGCGCCTCGATATCCCGCCAGACCTCCAGCATGTAGGCCGGGTCACCTCCCCACACCTCGGCGAAGGACTCCAGCTCGTCGATGGTGACCTGGAACTCATCGAGGATCCGGATGCGGTCGGCCTCGGACAGTCGGGCATCCTCCTGTTGGAGGGCCGCCATTCTCAGCGCCACGTAGACCTCCACGAAGGTCTCCCGATCGAGGGTCTCGGGGGGCGGGTCGGAAGAGGTGCAGGCGGCCGAAAGCAGGGTGCAGGCCACCAGCAGGATGCGGAGGAAACGGTTCAACGGTACTCCGTGCCGGGATTCGTGCGAAATTCTCCCTGGGCTGCGGGAGGGTGTCAACCTGCGTTGGAGACATGCACCGTCCGACTCGGACCTCCCGGCGAGCGATTCGGGTAACGGAGCCTATGAAATACGGTCGCTTCATCCCGCTTCTGCTGCTTCTCGTACCCCTCTCGTGCGCGGTGAATCCCGCCACCGGAGAGCGGGAACTCTCGTTCGTGGGCGAGAGTCAGGAAATCGCCATGGGCCGGGAGTCGGATCCCGGGATCGTCGGACAGATGGGGCTCTATCCCGACTCCTCGGTTCAACGCTACGTCCGGGAGATCGGCCTGCGGATGGCGGCGGTGTCGGAGCGCCCCGAGCTGCCGTGGACCTTCCGGGTGTTGGACGATCCGACGGTGAACGCTTTCGCCCTCCCCGGGGGCTTCGTCTACATCACCCGGGGCATCCTGACCCACCTGACCTCCGAGGCCGAGCTGGCGGGCATTCTCGGTCATGAGATCGGGCACGTGACCGCCCGCCACTCGGTGACCCAGATGAGCCGGTCCCAACTGGCCCAGATCGGACTCCTGGCGGGGATGGTCTTCTCCGAGACGGTTCGGGAGTACGGTGGACTCGCCGCCCAGGGGATCGAGCTCCTCTCCCTCAGCTACGGTCGGGGCGACGAACTCGAGGCCGACGAGTTGGGTCTCCGCTACATGACCCGGGTGGGGTACGACCCCCGGCAGTTGGCGGATGTCATGGAGATGTTGGCTCGCCAGTCGGCGCTCCAGGGTGGAGAGGGGGGCCGCCTGCCGGAGTGGATGAGCACCCACCCGTACCCGGAGAACCGGGTGGAGCGAATTCAGGCGGAGATCGCCGCCACCCCGGCATACCAGGAGGCCTTCCGCGTTGAGGCGGAGCCCTTCATGGATCGCCTGGAGGGGATGACGTTCGGGGAGGATCCCCGTGAGGGGTTCGTCGAGGCGGGAGTCTACCACCACCCCGATCTCGCCTTCCGCTTCGACGTCCCGTCGGGATGGAACCTCTTCAACGGCCGGCAGGCGGTCCAGCTCCAACCCCCCCAAGGGTCCGGGGCGGTGGGGCTGGTGGACCTGCGGGTCGTGCCCGAGACGCCGGATGCCGCCGCCCGGGAATTCGCAGGGAGGGAGGAGATCCGGGCAGGACCGATCCGACAGGGTTCGGTCCACGGTCAGCCGGCCGTTGCGGTGGCGTTCCAGGCCACGTCCCAGGATGGCGAACTGGCAGGAGAGATGACGTGGATCCGCCATCGCGACCGGACCTATGCCTTCATGGGCCTGTCCTCGGACCGGGGTTGGCCCGGTTTCGCGCCGGTGGCTCGGGACGTGGTCCAGAGCTTCCAGACCGAGACCGATCCTGCCGTCCTGGAGATCCAGCCTCGCGTCCTGTCCATCGTGAGCCTATCGGAACCCACCGCCTGGGCGGATTTCCTGCGCAGGTATCCGTCCGAAGCCCCCGACGCGGTGCTGGCCGTGATCAATCAGGTTCCGGAGGGAGGGATGCTGGATTCCGGTCCAGCGAAGCGCGTCGTCCGCTGATTGGCATCGTTCTTGTGTTCATATAGGGTGTCGCGCCACTCGCGACTGTCATTTCGACAGAACCAAATCCGGGACCCATCATGCTCAGTCACGACAAGCTCACCGTGAAGGCCGGCGAGGCCATCCAGACCGCTGCCAACGAGGCCCGTACCCGGGGCAACGCCGAGATCCACGGCGTCCATCTGCTGGACGCGCTCCTGAACCAGGAGGAGGGGATCGTGGTCCCGATCCTCCAGAAGCTCGAGGTGCCGGTTTCGCGCGTCCG
>JARRPL010000196.1:0-6059 GCA_037382905.1 Gemmatimonadota bacterium
TCAGGGAGAGGGGTGTTCTCTGGGCTCAAGAGAGCCGCCCGGCTTCTCCCCCATCCCCTTCCTGACCCGGTTGATCGGGCGGATCATCATCTCCAGATTAATCAATCAGGTTGTATAGATTCCCGGAACAGCGGAGGGCGCCGTGTTCCCCAGGACGGGTGCGGACGGTTGGCGCAGCGGATTCGGAATCATGGGAATCCTTGCCGCAGGAGCCCTCGTAGCCTGCGGGCCAGCGGATGACACGGGAGTGCAGACGCAGTTCACGGACTCCGCCGGGGTGGTCATAGCCGAGAGCTCCGGCCTCCCCGAGACAGGAGCCGGTGGGTGGGTTCTGGACCAGAAGCCGTCCCTCTCCATCGGGACTCTGGAAGGGGAGCCCTCCTACCAGTTTCACCGGATCTCCGGGGCGGTGAAGCTCTCCGATGGTCGCATCGCCGTCTCCGACAACGGAGACCATGAGCTCCGGGTCTACTCGTCCGATGGCACGTTTCTGACTCGCTTCGGCCGAGAGGGAGAGGGTCCCGGGGAGTTCCAGGAGATTCTGGTCCTGGGGACTATGGGCCTGGATACCCTTGTGGTGCTGGACGGCAGTCAGCGCCGGGTCTCCCTCTTTGATCCGGGTGAGGGGTTCCTGAGGCAGGCTCTCCTTCCGGAGGAGGCCGGGGTGACCCTGCACTCCAACGGGATGTTCGCCGACGGCTCCATCGTCTTTGGCGGAGCCCTGACCCTGGCGGCCGCCAGGGAGGCCCCGGCGTCGGGCTACCAGCGCCTCACCAACCCGTACTATTCCGTCACCGTGGACGGCGAGGGGATCACGCACTTCGGGGAGTTCCCCGGGACCGAGGTGTACTGGACCGTCGGTGTCATGAATGGCAGGGAGACCCGGGCGGCAGGCTTCGTCCTCTTTGGAAAGTCGCCTCGCGCTTGGGCCAGAGGAGATCGGCTGGCCCTGGGCACCCGGGATCGATTCGAGGTGAACCTCTTCGAGCCATCCGGCGACCTGGTGCGGATCGTCCGCGTCTACTTGCCTCCGGTGGCGGTCACTTCCGAACACTTGGATGGCCTTCTCCAAGAGCGCCTGGCCCAACTGCCCAGCCCGGACCTGGCACCTGCGGTCCGGAACGCCTTCGCAGATACTCCCCACGCGGAGACCATGCCCCCCTTCGAGGCCCTTCTGCTGGATTCCGAAGGAGTTCTCTGGGTGGAGGACTACCACCTTCCCGGCGACACCCTCCGGACCTGGACGGTGTTCGACGAGGAGGGCGTGCCAAAGACTCGCCTTTCCCTCCCCTACGCGAACCAGGTATTCGAGATCGGAGGAGATTACGTTCTCGCCCTCTTCGAGAACGACCTGGGGGTGCACTTCCTCCGGATGTATCCGCTGGCCCGGGGAGTGTGATTCGGGGCCGCTCGGCTCCGGATGCGGTGGTGACGTTTGACCTGACCCTCGGAGCCCTCCTCCACCCGGGCTGATCTCCCGGGATCCTGCCCATCCCCAGGACGTTACAACCAACGGCCGCTTCCCCGCGTCTAATGTTGACAAGATCAACGTAATCTTCCCGCAACGAACGGAGACGGCGCGGAATGGAGAGAACATCCCACCTGGGCGAGCTGGAGCACATGGTCCTTCTGGCGGTCCTCCGCCTCGGGGACGACGCCTACGGCCGCTCCATCCGGGAAGAGCTGGAATCCCGGGTGGGCCGCAGAGTCAGCCGGAGCGTGGCCTATGTGACGCTGGAGCGCATGGCCGACAAGGGCTACCTGACTCCCCGCATGGGGGAGCCGAGCCCCAGGCGCGGCGGAAAGGCCAAACGGTTCTATGCCCTCACCCCTGCCGGAAAGGAAGCGCTCCGGGAATCGGGCCGAGCCCTCCGGGAGCTCTGGGCCGGCCACGAGCACCTCCTGGAGGACGCATGAGCGCCCCGCCTCACCTGGCCTCCCTCCTCCTGCGACTTGCCGTTCCGGACCCGGACCTCCGTGCCGGCATCCTGGGGGACCTGGAAGAAGACCTCGCCTGCCTCGGGGAATCGGGCTCCTCTCCACGGAACCCCGGTCTCTGGTACTGGAGAGCCATCCTCGGGCTCTCGGCCCGCTTCACGCTCCAGCGCGTGACGCCGCTGCGCAGTGGCGGCGGCGTCCGTCGACGTCGCCACGAGAGAACGCAACGGCCACCCGCGTTCGAGGCCCTCCGGCAGGATCTCGCCCACTCCCTCTGCTCACTCCGGCGGGACGCCGGCCTGACCGTCCTGGCCGTGGCCATCGTGGGGTTGGGAATCGGCGCCTGTTCGACGGTGTTCAGTGTCGCCAACGCCCTCCTCATTCGCCCCCTTCCCTTCGAGGCACCTGAGGAGCTGGTCCTCATCTCCAACGGGGATTGGCGCAGGGGTCAGGCCCTGAGCGAGATCAGCGTGCAGGTCTCCCACCTCTTGGCACTCCAGAACGACAGCCGGCTCCTCTCCGACGCCGCCGGGTTCTTCCTCTTCGACGGGGTCGGGGATCACACCCTCACCGGGCGGGGAGAGCCGGAGCGCCTCGCCCGCCTGAGCGTGACGGCGAACTTCCTGCCTCTGCTGGGCGTTCGGCCCCAGGTGGGCAGGCTGTTCACGGAAGAGGAGATTCCCTTCACCGGCTCCGGCCCCATCCTCCTCGCTTACGGCTTCTGGGTCCGGCGCTTCGGAGGCGACCCGGGCATCGTAGGGCAGGCCCTCACCATCAACGGCGACCCCATGACCGTGGTCGGGGTCCTTCCGGCTTCCTTCGATTTCCCCACCGTCTTCGCGCCCGGGACGCGGGTGGATTTCATCGCGGGCTTCCCCCTCACCCAGGAGACCGACCAACAGGGCAACACCCTGGCCCTGGTGGGACGGCTCCGGCCCGGCGCCGACCTCCGCGCCGCCCAGGCCGAGGCGGCTCTACTGGCCGAACGGCCCTACACGGGGGAGGGATACCGGAACTCCTTCGATCCCCACTTCACCCCCCTTCGGGAGCACGTGAGCGGCGGCTTCCGCTCTGCGGTGCTCCTCCTGGCCGGGGCGGTGGGTCTGGTCATGCTCATCGTGTGCACGAACATCTCGAACCTCCTCCTGGCCAGGGGGGCTACCAGGGAGAAGGAGATCGCCATCCGGGCGGCGCTGGGAGCGAAGCGCCGACGCCTGATCCGGCAGATGCTCACCGAGAGCCTGGTGCTGTCCGTTGCCGGTTCCACGCTGGGAGTCCTCATGGCCCTGGCCGGGACCCGGGCCCTTGCCAGGCTGGACGCCAACGTTCCCCTCCTCACGGAGGTCCGGCTCGACGGAGCCGCGCTCGGGTTCACCATCGGGCTGACGGTCCTGGCAACCCTCGTCTTCGGCCTGATGCCGGCGATGCGCCTCGCCGCCGTCGAGCTCCGGGAGTCCCTCGCCGAGACCGGGCGGGGTCACTCCGCGGGCCGCCGGGGGGGATGGGTCCGGGGCACCCTCGTGGTCTCACAGGTGGCCCTCTGCTGCGTGCTCCTGGTGGGGGCCGGGCTCCTGGGACATAGCTTTCTCCGCGTGCTGGACGTAGACCTGGGATTCCGGCCTGATGGGGTTGTGGCGCTTCGACTCGATCACAGCGACTACACCGCGGACCCCGGGACCGTGGTCGCCAACTACGAGGAGATGCTCAGGAGGGTGGAGAGTGCGCAGGGTGTGGAGGCCGCCGCCGTAACCGACGTCCTGCCCACGGCCTTCAACCGGAGGTGGGGCGTGTCCCTCCCGGAGGATCCCGAGACCCGGGCGGTACCCTTCGTGCGGGTCGTCAGCGAGGGGTACCTGGACGTGATGGGGCTCACGCTGGTGGCCGGCCGGAACCTCTCCTCCCACGACGACGCCTCGGTTGGGAACGTCGTCCTCGTCAACGAGACGCTGGCCAGGGCCCTGTGGCCCGGGGAGGATCCCCTGGGACACAGGCTCAATCGGTCCCGGAACGAATACGAGGTGGTAGGGGTCGTCCGGGGCACCCGCTATCTCCACCCTGAGCAGACGCCGGGCCCGGAGATCTTCTTCCCGGCCAGGCAACAGTCCTTCCGGAACATGGCCATGCCCCACATTCTCGCCCGGGGGACCGGCACGCCGGCCCAGCTCGCGGCTGCGGTCCGCGACGCACTCCGCCCCATGGATCCCAACCTTCCCGTGGCCGACGTGGTGGCGATCCAGGATCTCCTGGACCGCTCCCTCACTCCCCGGCGCTTCCTCCTCCTCCTGCTGACGGGGTTTGCCGGCTTCGCCCTCTTCCTGGCGGCGCTGGGCCTCTACGGTGTCATCTCCTTCTCCGTCCGGCAGCGCACCCGGGAGATCGGGATCCGCAGCGCCCTGGGCGCCTCGCCGGGTGACCTCCGCCGTAGGGTCCTTTCCGACACGCTTGCCCTCGCCGGAACCGGGATGGCCCTGGGGCTGGTGGCGGCGTGGATGCTGGGCCGCCTCCTCCAGGGGCTCCTCTTCGGCGTGCCCTCCACCGACCCGGTCACCTTCCTGGGAGTGGCGGCGCTGGTGGGAACCGTAGCAGCCCTGGCGGGGTTCCTCCCGGCGACCCGGGCCACCCGGGTCGATCCGGTGCGGGCGCTGAACGCCGAGGGAGGATCCGGAGGCTGAGGGCCCTCCTTCGCCAGACCTCCGCTGTCTCCTGGAGGCGGGGATTCCGTCCGAGTGCGACGGGCCCCGTCAGGTGTCGGCCAGGAGGTCCCGCCCCCGGGCGTACTCCACCACGGCCTCCATGCGACGGAGCTCCTCCTTGAGGTCCGTGCGCCCCATTTCCGTGAGCGCGTAGTACCGTCGAGGGGGACCGCCGGAGGAAGGCTCCTCGGCGGGAGGGGCCACCTCCTCCAGGACGCCTCCTTCCAGCATACGGTGGACGGCCTCGTAGAGGGTGCCCGACCCGAGCCGAACCTCGCCGCCGGTCCTCTCCTCCACGCGCTGCTTGATCCCGTACCCGTGTAGCGGACCCTCCGCCAGGGCCAGGAGGATCTGGAGGGTGCGAGTCGTCATCATTCCTCCCTGAGAGTGTTCGCGGGGTCCACCCTGCCTGCCCGTCCCGCCGGGACCCAGGCCGCCAGGATCCCTGCCGACATCACCAGCACGGCCACCGACAGGTAGGCGGCCCAATCCCGGGGGGTCACGTATACGAGCACGTCGACCATCCCCCGGGCTCCGACGAACGCCGCGGCGAGACCGAGGCCCACACCCGCGGCGATCACCCCACCGGTCCGGGCCACGGTCCTTCCCACCACCCGCCTCCGACGGGCTCCCAACGCGAGTCGGATCCCGATCTCCCGCACCCGGGTCCGGGTCGCGAACGAGGTCGTGCCGTAGACCCCCACCAGCGCCAGAATCAGCGCCACCACCGCGAATCCTCCGAAGAGCGTCGTGTAGAACCGCGGGCGCGAGAGGCTCTCGGACGCGAGGCTCTCCACGGTGGCGATCCGGGTCACCGGCAGGCCAGGGTCCAGCCGGCGGACCATGGCCCGGAGGGCGGCGACCAGGGGCGCGACATCGCCTTCGAACCGCACCAGAACCTCCATGTCCCGCCAGGGTGATTCCCTCAGGGGGAGGAGGATCTGGGGCGGTGGCTCTCTTCCGGCGTTGGTGCGGACATCGCCCACCACGCCGACGACTTCGTAGTTCGGCTCATCGTCCACCCCCTGCCCCCCGGACTGGACGTGTCTGCCCACGCCGTCCTCCCCGGGCCAGTAGCGGTGGACGAACGCCTCGTTCACCAGAGCCACCGGAACGCTACCGTCGTCGGCGTCGGTGAAGGCTCGACCCTGATCCAGGTTTGTGCCCAGGGATTCCAGGTAGTCGCCGGCCACCATCACGGTGACCAGGATCTCGCCGTCCCCGTTCTCCGATCCTTCGGGCCTGAAGGTCGACGCCACCCGGCTCCCGGTGTACGGTGCCTGGGTCGCGATCGACGCTCCCACGACACCCGGGAGGCCCCGAGCCCCCTCCAGGAGCCGTTCCCACACACCCGCCCACTCCTCTCGCTGGAATCGCGGCTCGAGGTTCAGCCGCATGGCCACGAGTCCCTCCGGGCGAAAGCCGGGG
>JARRPL010000197.1:0-9315 GCA_037382905.1 Gemmatimonadota bacterium
GGCCCGGGCTGTCGGCGCGCTGGCGGGCGACCCTAGCTTGCGTCGGGAGAGCCGCATTCACCGCCATCAGGTTGAGGGACATGATCCGACTTCGCCGAGTCACTGTCACACTGCTGAACCTCGGCTTCATTCCCCTGCTCACCACCGGCTGCCTCGGCGGGCTGGGGACGGCGCCGGAACGGGGCGTGCTGAGCCAGGAGTTCGAGGTGGATGTCTCCTCCCAGCGGACCCGGATGGCGACCCGGAACGCGGAGCTGGGGCACGCCGGCACCGTCGAGCTGATCGCCGACAGCATCATGGCCGCCACCCGGGATCCGGTCGTGGCCCGGAACGCCCTCTCCTGGAAGGCCAATGCGATCCCCGTCATCCAGCGCGCCTTCCACCATGCCGATCCCCTCCTGAGCTTCGTGGACGGGTGGATCCTCAGCGAGCAGATGCTCGACTACTACGCCACCGGCGCGGGACGCGACGCCTTCGGAGAGTACCAGCCCATGGCCGTCCGGGGGCTGGAGGCCGTCACCCGGAGGATCGACGAGCGGGTCGAGGAGGTGCTGGACTCGGCGGGATACCAGCGGGTCAGCAGCTTCGTGCGGAACTGGAGCGACGCCTACCCGCTGGACAACGACCTCTTCGTGCGGGAGCCGGTGGGCCAGGTCGCCGCCGAGACCCTGGACAACGTGCAGCTGGGGGGGCTGGCTGCCGTCGGACGCATGGAGGATCTGGCCCTGGATGCCCAACAGATGGTGCAGAGCTACCTGGCCTACACTCCGAAGGTGCTCCTCTGGCAGGCCCAGCTCATCGCCACCGAGATGGTGGACACCACGGTCGTGGGGCCGCTCCTGGATCAGGTGGATCAGCTGCAGGTGCTGGCGGCGGCGACACGGCTCATGGACGATCTGCCTTCGGTGGTGGCGGCGGAGCGGCGTGCGACGGTGGCGGACGTGGAGGCCCTGGCGGACAGCGTCCTCGCGACGCTCCTGGTCATGGCCTCCACCGAGCGCGCCACGGTGCTGGATCAGGTGGCGCGTCTGGTGCGGGAGGAGCGATCCGGGTTCTCCGACGACGTGGCGACGACCCTCATCACGACGGTGGAGGCGGGGGGAGACGAGGCCATCGAGGTCCTGGACCATGTCCTGTGGCGGATCGCGCAGCTGGCGGTCCTCCTGGTGCTTCTCTTCTCGGTGGTTCAGTTCTTCCTGTTCCGGGCCTTCCTGCGGCGGTCCTCGGACCCGTCGGCACCCTCCCGGGCGTAGCGGTTCTGGCCCGGGACCCCGCCCCCATGGCAGATTGGCGAGCCATCGGCCTCCCCGTCCCTCCCGTCTTTCGCCCGATCCCCATGCCCGACCGACTCCCTCGCTTCCGGAATTCCGCCCGCCGCCTCCCGCGTCCCGTCCTGTCGAGCGTGTGCCTGGCCGTGACGCTCAGCGGTGCCGTGGGCGCCCAGCAGTCCTCCGAGCCCGCCGGGCCCGTCTTCGTCGACGGCCAGGCCCAGGTGGTGGACGCCTTTTCCGACTCCACCCGGTGGATCCGGGAGGAGCTCTACGTCGAGACGGAGTTCGACAGCGACGGCGACGGATCCCCGGACCGGGTGCGGGTGGCGGTGGTCCGACCCGAGCAGACCGAGACCGAGGGGCTCCAGGTCCCGGTGATCTACGAGTCGAGCCCCTACTACTCGGGCACGTCGGGTGTGGGCTCCTTCTTCTGGGATCCCCGGCAGGAGCTCGGCACCGAGCCGAACCCCCGGAATCCCCATCCGCCGGCCCCGCACCGGCCGCGGCCCGGCATTTCCGGGTCCCACGTGACGACCTGGGTGCCCCGGGGCTTCGCCGTGGTCCACTCCGAGGCGCCGGGGACCGGCCTCTCCCAGGGGTGCCCGACCATCGGGGGCGATCCGGAGGCCCTCGCTCCCAAGGCCGTGATCGACTGGCTGAACGGCCGGGCGAAGGGGTTCACCGCCGCCGAGGGAGGGGAGGAGGTCACGGCGGGGTGGAGCACCGGGAAGGTGGGGATGACCGGCACATCGTACAACGGCACGATCCCCTTCGCGGCGGCCACCACCGGGGTGGAGGGTCTGGAGGCCATCATCCCCGTGGCGCCCAACACGTCCTACTACCGGTACTATCGCACGAACGGGCTCGTGCGCTCCCCGGGCGGCTACGTGGGGGAGGACGTGGACGTGCTGTACGACTTCATCCACTCCCAGCCGGAGTCGGAGCGGGCCTGGTGCGACGCCCACGTCCGGGACGGCGAGATGCTCGCCAAGGACCGGGTCACCGGGGACTTCAACGACTTCTGGGCCGGGCGGGATTTCATGGCCCGCATCGACGGCGTACACGCCGCGACCCTCATGTCCCACGCCTTCAACGACTGGAACGTGATGCCGGAGCACAGCGTCCCGGGCCTACTACCACCAGGGAGGGCACGGCGGCCCGCCGCCCCTCGCCCTGATGAACCGCTGGTTCACCCGCTACCTGTACGGGGTCGAGAACGGCGTCGAGAACGACCCCCGGGCGTGGATCGTCCGGGAGGGAGACGACCGTGAGGAGCCGACCCCCTATCCGGACTATCCCAATCCTGCCGCCTCCGCCGTGCCTCTCTATCTCGAGCCGGGTGGCGTGCAGAGGGGCGGGCTCACCCTGGAGCCGACCTCTGGAGAGGAGGTCGAGTCCCTGGAGGACAACTTCTCCTTCTCGGGGGAGACGCTGGCCCGGGCCGAATGGAGCGATCACCGGCTCCTCTACGTCACCCCCGAGCTCCAGGAGGACGTCCACCTCTCGGGGTGGACCCAGGTGACAGTTCGCCTCGCTGCCGACGCGCCCTACGCCAACCTGTCGGTCTACCTGGTCTCCCTGCCGTGGACGGAGGGGCGGGAGCCCACGGGGGGGATCATCTCCCGGGGGTGGGCGGACCCGGCGAACCGATCCTCCCTCCACGGAGACCGTCCGACGGACCCGGCGGCGGCGGCCCTGGATCGGGTGGTGGACCACACCCGATTCACGACCAGCGAGCCGCTGGAGCCGGGGGAGTTCGTGGAGGTGACCTTCGAGCTTCAGCCGGACGACCAGGTCATCCCGGCGGGGCAGAGCATCGGGCTGATGATCTTCTCGTCGGACCGGGACTTCACGCTGCGGCCCGACCCCGGCACCACCCTGAGCGTCGACCTGGGGGGCACCTCGATCCGGATTCCGGTGGTGGGCGGCGAGGCGGCGCTTCGCCGGGCCCTGCGACGCACCGCGAGCTGAGAGCGGGAGTCATCGGCCGCCGATCAGCCCTTCGCTGAGCTCGCGCAGGCGGGCCCGGGCCTCGGCATCGTAGGCCTGAGGGTGTGCGGTGCCGGGCTCGAGCTCGTGGAAGTAACGTCCGTTCCATCCCTCCGGGGAGAGAACCACGGCCAGGATCGAGCGGGCGCCGTCCTCGGGGGTGGACCGGGGCCGGGCGCCGGCGGCCTCCATCATGGGGGTGTCCATGACGGGAGCCGGGTGGACGGCGTTGATCCGGACCCCACTCCCCTCCAGCTCCGGCGCCAGATCGAAGGTGAACATGATCTGCGCCAGCTTGCTCTGGGCATAGGCCCGGAACCCCTGGAACTCTTGTTCCAGCATGACGTCATCGAAGTCGATCTCCCGCTGGGAGCGGGAGGCCACCATGACGATCTGGGCCGGGGCGCTGGCCTCCAGGAGGGGAAGGAGGAGGTGGGTGAGCTGGAAGCCCGCCAGGTAGTTCACGTGAAAGCGGAGCTCCAGCCCATCCCGGGACACCAGGCGGCGGTCCGGGGCGGGGCCGACCCCTGCGTTGCTGATGAAGAGATCGAGACGGTCGTAGTCGTGACGGATCGCCGCCGCCAACCGCCCCACCTCCTCCCGGGACCCGAGGTCCGCCGGGTAGAACCGGGCCCGGCCTCCGGTGCGGCGGATGGAATCCACCACCGCTTCCCCGGCGGCGGCATTCCGCCCGTGGACCAGGACCTCTGCGCCGAGTCGGCTCAGCCGGAACGCCAGCACCCGTCCCAGCCCGCTCGTGGATCCGGTGACGAGGGCCACCTGACCGTGAAGGTCTGGGGACGCCTGACCGGATGCCGCGGTGGGCCAGAGCAAGAGGAGGAGCAGGACCAGCCCGCTCCACGCCTTCCATCGTCTCACGGGGCGCTCCCCGGGTGTACCGAGCCGGCGAGGGACCGTATGATGCGCCGGGGCCGACCCAGGGGCCGACGGGGGTTTTCGGGTCGGTGCAGGCCTGCGAAGACCCTGAGCCCTGGCCCGAGGCCCGGGGCCGGGGCGCAATCGGGATGAGCGCCATGTCGAAAGAGACTCTCCGGGACCGGATCCCGCACCGTGCCGTTCCGTGGACGCCGCGAGGCCGCCGCACGCCCCGGTCCTGGATCCCGGGGGCCATGGGTTCCGTGGCCGCCGCCCTCCTCCTGGCGGGTTGCTCTTCCGACGCCCGACCCGATCTCGAAACCGCCGAAACGGAACGCGTCCGCAAGGTTCTGGTCATCGGGATCGATGGAGTTCGTCCCGACATCCTGGCGGAGGTCCCGACGCCGAATCTCGATGCGCTGGCCGACTCCGGGGTGTGGATCGACGACGCTCGGACGGGTCTTCCCAGCGTGAGCGGCCCGGGGTGGTCGTCGATGCTGGGAGGGGTGTGGCCCGAGAAGCACGGGGTCACCGACAACGCATTCACCGGTAAGCGCTACGACCTGTACCCCGACTTCCTCACTCGGATCGAGCAGGTCCGGCCCGAACTCTCCACCTTCGCCGTGGCGGACTGGCCCCCCCTCATGGAGGCGGCGGACGGTGCCCCGCCCATCAGCGAAGCCGTGGACGTCCGGCACGTCCTGGACGGAGCCGAGGTGGGGTGGGCGGAGGCGGACGAACGCTCTGTGTCGCTGGCGGTGAAGGCCCTCTCGGACGGTGACCCCGACGCCCTCTTCGTCTACCTGGGGAATCCCGATGAGACCAGTCACGAGCGCGGCTCCATCGAGGCGGCGTACCGGGAGTCCCTCGCTCTGGCGGACACCCACGTGGGTGCCCTCGTGGATGCGGTTCGCCGGCGGGAGCGCTTCGAAGACGAGGACTGGCTGATCCTGTCGAGCACGGACCATGGGCGAAGGCGGGACGGCGGCCACGGCGGGGACACGGTCGAAGAGCGCACCATCTACTTCCTGGCCAGCGGCCCGGCCGTCGCGCGGGACGCGGTGCCGGATTCCGTCTTCGTGGTGGACGTGGCGGTGACGGCGCTGGCCCACCTGGGGATCCCCATCGATCCGG
Source organism: Gemmatimonadota bacterium (assembly GCA_037382905.1). Lineage (GTDB taxonomy): Bacteria > Gemmatimonadota > Gemmatimonadetes > Longimicrobiales > Gaopeijiaceae > Gaopeijia. The sequence continues at coordinate 5,271 of JARRPL010000197.1, forward strand.
CCTGGAATCTCGACGGCCGACCGGTGGGAATCCGTTGACCTCCCGGCGGAAGCCTCGAACGGGTCGGGGTCACCCGATCATCTCCCCCGGCAGCCGGGTCTCCACCACCTCACCTCCCTGAACGTCCACGAAGTAGACCGCCGCCTCCTCCCGGGTCTTCACCACTCGCCGGACCTCGTTGTCCACGAAGTAGATGCCGGCGTCGTTGTCGCAGGCGTATCCGGGCTTCAGCTCCCCCGATCGAATCAACCGCTGGTACGTGGGCCGGCGCACCGCCTCGGCGTCGTAGTGGGGAGAATGGCTCCCCCGGAGGAAGCCCAGACACTCGATCTTCGTCACCTCCCGGGGACGGGAGTCGGTGGTCCCCTCCTCGAACCAGCACAGGGAGCCGGCGCTGGCTCCCCCGAGGACGATCCCCCTGTCCCACGCGTCCCGCAGGACCCGGTCGATCCCCTGGGCCCTCCAGATGGCCTGCTGGTTGAGGGTGTTTCCGCCGGACACCACGATCCCGTCCATGGAGAGCAGTACCTCCTCCCAGCTGCGATCCATGCGATAGCTGCTGATGAAGCTCTCCTGCACCAGGGGCACCACGTCCAGCGGTGCGCAGTTCTCGTACCACCGGATGATCCCCGACTCCCGGTCCGCAGAGGCGGTGGGGAGGTAGCAGAGGCGGGGCCGTTCCCTTCCCGTCAGCTCCGCCATATACCGGATGAACGCCGTGCCGAAACCGCCGCCGGCGATGAGGATCTGACGCGGAGTGGCCTGGTGCTCGGCCCCGCCGTCGGCGGCAAGGGATCGTGGCGCCACGCCCAGGCCGAGGCCTGCGACGGCCGATGTGGTGACGAAGTCTCTTCGCTTCATGGTCCGGTCCTTGATTGTGGGGGGAATCCCATCAGACAGGTCGGCCCGAGACTCCGCAAGAACCTCCCGCAAGTCGACGGGAGAAACGGCGGGCCGCAGGGTTTGCTCCAACGGCTTCCACCCCTTCATCTTCGGCGGCAGCGTCCCCTCCAACCAAACCGTCCTCCTCCAGCCCCGCCCCCGCCGTGGAGGTCCCGGCCCGGAATGCCATTGCGACCGTCCCCACCTCCTCGTCGACCATCTTCCGCTCCGGGGGTGTGAGTGGACCTCACCCACCCGACCCTTGCCGCCTTCGTCCTGGAGACCTGGGGTCTCGAGGCCACCTTCTCCCGGCTCGGCGGGGAGAACGAGAATCATCTGGTCACCACCGGCCCGGGTCGCCGGTACGTCCTCAAACTGGGGGATCCCGGCGACTCCCTCGACGAGATCGGGCTGGAGCAGGCGGCGGTGGAGGCGGTGCACGCCGCCGGGATCGACGTGGGCGTCCCCCGGGTGGTCCCGACCCGTGGAGGATCGCCACTCGCGACCTTCCGTCCCCCGGACGGTCCTCCCCGGCCCAGCCGGCTCCTCTCCTTCGTGGAGGGGACGCTCTGGGATGACGCCGGGCCGGCCTCCCCCTCCCGCCTCCGGGAGGCGGGGGGCCTTCTGGGGCGGCTCCCGGGCGCCCTGGCCGCTGTCGAGTCTCCCGCCCTCCGCCGGTCACACCGATGGGACCTCACCAAGGCGGGGGCCCTCCGGTCTTCCGTGGGTCAGGTGGAGGGGTCGGAGCGCAGGAGGATGGCCAGGGAGGCCTTCCGTCTCTGGGCCGGGGCGGAGCCCTTCCTGGCGGAGCTCCCCCGCGGTCTGATCCACGGGGACGTGAACGGCGGGAATCTCCTGGTCCAGGGAGATCGCATCGTCGGGCTCCTGGACTTCGGGGACACCCTGGTCAATCCGCTGATCTGCGATCTGGCCATCGCCATGGCGTACCTTCTCCTGGACTGCGAGAACCCGATGGAGGCGGGCGCCCACCTGGTGGCGGGCTACCACGGGGTCCGCCCCCTCTCTTCCGCCGAGCTGGAACTCCTCTTTCCCCTGGTCTGCGGCAGGCTCGGCTTCTCGGTGGTCCAGTCGGCGGTCCGCCGAGGGGAGGACCCGGACCGGACGGCCTGGTTCGTCACGGAGGCGCCGGCGTGGCGCGCCCTGGAACGGTACCTCCAGCTCGATCCGGTGAGGGCGGCGGAGGGGTGGTCCTCCCGGATCGAGGTGCCCGTCCACGTCCATCGTGGGGCGCCACCGGCCCGACTGGTGGAGCGACGACGGGCACGCTTCAGCGGCGCCCTGTCCCTGAGCTTCCGTGAGCCGGTGAAGTTCGTGCGGGGCCGGGGGTCCTATCTCTTCGACGAATTGGGGTGGCCGTACCTGGACCTCTACAACAACGTCTGCCACGTGGGGCACTGCCATCCCCGGGTCGTGGCGGCGGGACAGGCCCAGATGGCGCGTCTGAACACCAACTCACGGTACCTCTACGACGCTCTCTACGACTACGCGGACCGCCTCACGGCCACCCTGCCACCGTCGCTGGACCACTGCTTCCTGGTGAACTCCGGGTCCGAGGCCAACGAGCTGGCCCTCCGCCTGGCCCGGGCCCATACGGGCCGGCACGACGTGATCGTCCTGGAGAATGCCTACCACGGCCACACCCAGACGCTCATCGACGTCAGCCCCTACAAGTTTCGAGGTCCCGGCGGCCGGGGACGGCAGCCGTGGGTTCACGTGGCCCCAATGCCCGACGGCTATCGAGGTCCCTACCGGGGGCAGGGCCGGGAGGCGGGCGTGGCCTACGGAGACGCCGTGGGCCGTCTGGTCCGGGAGATGCCCCGTCCTCCTGCCGCCTTCATCGCCGAGTCGCGTCCGTCGGTGGGCGGGCAGATCATCCCGCCGGAGGGGTACTTCGAGACCGCCTTCCGGCATGTCCGGGAGGCCGGCGGGGTCTGCATCCTCGACGAGGTCCAGGTGGGCTTCGGCCGGGTCGGAAGCCACTTCTGGGGCTTCGAGCAGCAAGGAGTGGTCCCGGACGTGGTGGTCATGGGCAAACCCATCGGCAACGGCCACCCCCTGGGCGCCGTGGTCACCACCGAGGCCGTCGCCCGGAGCTTCGCCGAGACCGGGATGGAGTTCTTCTCTACCTTCGGGGGAAACCCCGTCTCCTGCGCCATCGGCACGGCGGTTCTGGACGTGGTCCGGGACGAGGGCCTCCAGGAGCACGCGCTGAGGGTGGGGAGCTGGTGGAAGACCGGGCCACCCTCGCTCCAGCCACCCGACGGGCCGGGAAACTGGTGGACGGGCTTCGCCGGCATCGCGTCCTCGCCGGGACCGACGGACCCTTCGACAACGTGGTGAAGATCAAGCCTCCCCTGGTCCTGTCGGAGGACGACGCAGCGCTGGCCGTGGAGTTGGTGGATGCGCTGCTCCTGCGGGAGGCTCGGGCGTCCGGCGCTTCGGGAGGGTGAGGGTCCGGGTCACGCCGGCCCGACGGGAGTCGGGGGAGAGTGCGGGGACGTCGTCCCGTCGAGCGGGCGAGGGGCCGGACGCTCCCGGCGGCCGACGGATCGGCTCGTGGTCACCTCCGGGTCGGCGTGCGCCCTGCGGATGTGGATCGCGTCCAGGCCCACACCATGGCCGTCGTGCCCAACCCGTCGTCGGGCCATTCCGCCTCGACGCCCGCATCGAGAAGGACCTGTACGGTGTCGAGATGGCCCTGCCCGGCGGCGGCCAGGAGGGGGGTCAGACGCTCGTGGAAGAAGCTGGTGAGCCGGGACGCCTCCACGCCTGCGTCGAGGCAGGTCTGGACCACCTCCGCCTCTCCTCGATGGGCGGCGAAGACGAGGGCCCGGAGGCGGTCCTCACGGCTGGCCGTGGGGAGCAACTCCGCCACCGACGAACGCCGTCCCAGGGCAGCCGTGAGGGGGAGCGACGTCGCGGCACCCCAGCTCAGGAGGAGCTCGATACAGTCGCCCCGTTCCATGCCGAACCAGGGGTCCTGGCCGTAGAAGAGTGCGTAACCCAGGGCCGTATCGATTCCCTGTTCCGGGTAGCGTCCATGCCGCTCGGGATCCGCACCGAGCTCCAGGAGGCGCCGGGCGACGGGGACGTTGTTCACGCTGACCGCATGGATGAGCGGGGTCTCGCCCGAGCCGTCAAG
>JARRPL010000198.1:0-10601 GCA_037382905.1 Gemmatimonadota bacterium
GGGTCCGGAGCCAGTTCATGACGCCGAAGATGTCCACGCCCACGTCAAAGGCCTCGGGCTCGAAGGCCAGGGCGGCCCCGACCATGTATCCGCCGTAGCTCCCGCCGATGATGCCGATGCGGTCGCCATCCACCCAGGGGAGCTCCGCCAGCCACGCCCGGCTCGCCACCACGTCGCCCAGGTCCGCCTCGCCGTGCTTCCGGTCGTCCAGGGCGTAGAAGGTCTTGCCGTAGCCCGAGCTCCCCCGGTTGTTGACGGCGTAGACCACGTAGCCGTGGTTCACCAGGTACTGGATGAGGGCGCTGTACCCGACCCTGGACTGCCCGCCGGGACCGCCGTGGACCCAGACCAGCGCCGGCTGGGGCGTGGAGGCGGTGGCGGAGTGGGGACGGTAGAGGATTCCCGGGATCTCCAACCCGTCATAGGACTCGAACCGGGCCACCCGTCCCTCCACCAGGTGCTCGACGTCGATGTCGGGGCTCAGGCGGTGGGTCAGGCGTCGGGCCTCCCCGCCGGGGAAGGACGCCACGTACAGGTCACCGGGGGCCCGACCGTCGGTGTGGTAGAAGGCCATCCGCTCGTCATCGGGGCCCAGCGCCATCCCGGTCACGTCACCCGGGGGGAGGTTGTCGAGGGAGATGGGGCGATGGGTCTCGGCCTCCATCAGGACGAGATCGGTCTTGCCGTCGGCGTTCACCGCCGCGACCAGGTACCCGCCGCTCCGTGAGAATCCGGCGCCCGCCACGTCCCACTCGGGGGCGAGGATCTCGGTCTGCTGCCCCGTGTCCAGGTCGTAGCGGACCAGGCGGGCGAACTCCCGCCCCTCGTTGGTGGTGAGATAGAGGGCGGATCCGTCGGGAGAGAAGTCGGCGGGATTGAACTGGGCGTCCCCTTCGTGGGGGGTGAGGTGCCGGATCTCTCCCGTGCGCCGGTCGAAGACGTGGACGTCCGTATCGTTGGTGGTCCGGGCCTCGACCAGGGCGACCCTCTGGCCGTCCCCGGAGACCGGTCCCGGCAGGAAGCGGCCGTCGTTCTCGAAGAGCAGGGTGCGCTCGTAGGTCTCGGCGTCGTACTCCCAGACGTCGAAGGCCGCCGGATCGCGCTCGTTGGTCTGCACGTAGAAGTCCCGTCCGTCCCTGGCCCAGCCCGCGAACTGGGCCTTCAGGCCTTCACCCGGGGTGAGGTCCGTCACCGCCCCCGCCGGGGTCTGGACGTACAGGTGGGTCAACTCGTTGCCGCCCTCGTCCGCGGTGAAGAGGAAGCGGTGGTCGTGCCGGAACCACGACACCGCGTACGTCGAGTGGTCGGTGGAGAAGGTGAGCTGCACCGGTTCGCCGCCATCTGCGGGATAGGCGAAGACGTTCGGGATCCCGGTCACGTCGCTGGAGACCAGGATCTGGGAGCCGTCGGGAGAGAAGGAGGCGCCCCCGATGGTGGTCGTCTCCAGGAACTGCTCGATGGTGTACTCGGGGACGGCCTCCTGGGCGTTGAGGGGACCAGCCATGAGGAGGGGGAGGGCCAGGACTCGAACGGTACGGTGATATCGGACCGGGCGGGAGGCGGTCATGGTTCGGCCTCGGGGTGGAGAGGACCCATCAGCACTCGACCTGCGCAGGGTAGGTGGCTCGCCCGGTGAAGGGCAACGCTGTGTGCGGTCGTGCCCCGTGCTCCCGGCGACCCCGCTCACACGATCACCCCCCGACTCGTGGCCTGGAGGCGACGGGATGGGGGGGCGCCCCCGTTACCGAGGCGCCTGATGATAGGTGATGTTGTCGACCGTGAAACGGTTGGTCGTGGGGTTGAAGAAGATCCGAAGCTGTTTCACGGCGTTTCGGTCGTAGTGGAAGAGAGCCGCGCTGAAGTCGGGGGAGGGCACGGTCGTGACGGGAAACACCCCCCGGCTCCGACCATTCGGGCCCACCACCTCGACGGTGAAGGCATCCTGGACGACCGACGCGGCCAGCACGGCGGCTCCGAAGCCGACGACCTGTGTGGGCTTGTCGAAGGTGATGGTCAGGACGCCTGCGGTGGACCCTTCGATGCACGGGCAGTCCACGAACTGGTTCCGATCCGGGCCGTTCGGGCTGTTGTACCGCGCATCCGGTCCGTCGTAGTCGAAGGAGACGCCCTGGAGCCGCAGGCCGTCCACTGGACGCGTGGCCACCTCGTCGGAGGTCAGGACGCTCAGGGGCTTGCCACGATCGGATCGGCCCTCGGCAACCGGAGGGGTCGGCACGGCACGGGCGCCGTCGTCGACCCGGACCCGTGGGGACTGGACGTCGAGCTGCCAGGCGTCGGGTCTCTCGGGCACGGTGACATCCGGCGAGCAGCCCAGGAGGAGGAGGATCGGGACGATCGCGAGCTTCTTCATACTGCCTCCAGGAAGAGGGCGCCGTGACTCCAGCGTACCGAGCTCGCCTCCGTGACGGAGGGGCCGGGTGCGCCGTGTCCGCAGATCGCGATGGATGGCGCCGGGGCCGACGGGCGACCCACCTTCCACAAAACGCAGGTCGATTCCATCGAATCCCGGTACAACCCCCACGGAGATCCTCGCGGCTGGTCCGGCGACATGCACAGCGTATCCGCATGCCCAGCATAGACCCGCGGGGGCGTTTCGTCCACCCACCGGGGTCGGCACCTCGGATCACGCACCCGCCCGGCGCCGGACCCTGGCTCGGGTCCCGGCGGCCAGGTCGGTCCACCGGGATCCAGTCCGCCACGGCGCGGCCCGGCTTGCGGGACCCCTTGGGCCGGCCCCAGCGTGGCCGCTCCGTATCCTGCTCACCCTTCATGACCTCCGGCGCGCGATCGTCGGGGAAGCCGCCATGCCGAAGCGCCTCCTGCACCGAACGATCTTCCTGGTCCTCACCGGCCTCTGGGGGTCCGCCTCGCCGACGCTCGCGCAGAGGCCGCCGAGCCCGTCCCACGCGTCGTCGGGGTATACGGAGCTCGTCGGGATCTTCGAGGATTTCCGCGCCGCCCGTGCCCCCGCAGCCTGGTCCGCAGCTTTCGACGACCCGGACGCGCCCTACGGCGTCTCGGACTTCAGCCCCGGGGCGGTCCGGGCCCGCATCGAGGCGGTCGATGCCCTCGAGGACCGGCTGAAAGCCATCGATCCCTCTCCCTGGACCGTGGCCCAGAAGGCGGACTACCTGGCGGTGAAGGCGCAGATCGCGGCGCAGCGTTTCCACCTGGAGGTCAGCCGTCCCTGGGCCCGGGACCCGGGCACCTACGTCGACCCGCTCCTCCGGCTCGCCTTCGCGGACCTGGAGGGCGACGAGGCCTCCATCGCCCGGACCCGGGCCCGCCTCGAGGCCGTGCCCGCCATGACCCGGGCGGCCCGGGAGAACCTGACCGACGGAGCCGCGGACTACCTGGCGCTGGCGCGGTTCAACATGCGGAATCCCGACGGCGTGGGGCACGGACATCCCTACCGGGCCGTCCCGCCTGCAGGCGTCATCGGGTGGTACGGGGACCTCCTGGACCGGGCGGCCGCATCCCGCCCCGAGCTGGTCCCCGCCGTGGAGGAAGCGCTGGCCACCGTCGAGGACTTCGCGGACTGGCTCGACGCCCAGGTCCCTGCGATGACGGCGGAGGCGGGCGTTGGCGAGGCCCGCTTCGACTGGTACATGCGCTACGCCAAGCTCCTGCCCTGGTCGGCGGACGAGATGGCGCTCCTGGCCCGGCGCGACTGGGAGCGGATGCTCGCCTTCCTGGCGCTGGAAGAGGCCCGGAACCGCGACCAGCCCGTACTGGAGCCCGCGCCCACGGCCGAGGCGTACGAGGCGCGGCTCCGACGCACCGACGCCAACGTGCGCCGGTGGCTCGTGGAGAAGGACATCCTGACCCTGCCCGACGACACGCCGGACTTCGACGCCTTCGGCTACAACGCCCCGTTCATCGAGCGGCCCGAAGGGCTGAACTTCTGGGAGAAGGTCCAGTTCCGGGACCCCCACCCGGACCACCTCCACGCCGTGATCCCCGGCCACCGCTACGACGGCTGGTTCGCCCGGCGGAGCGACCACCCGATCCGGTCCCGGATCTCGGACGGCGTCCGGGTCGAGGGGTGGGGCGTGTACCTGGAGGAGCCGATGGTCCGCGCCGGGGTGGTCGATCACCTGCCCCGGGTCCACGAGCTCATGTACCTGTTCGGCATCTTCAGGGCGACCCGGGTCACCGCCGACATCGGGATGCAGCTGAACGAGATGACGATCCAGGAGGCTGCGGACCACATGCGCTCCGGCTCCCCCTGGCTCGACCACGATGTGGCCCGGGTCGACGCCGAGATCTATCTACGCCGCCCCCCCGGATACGGACTGGGCTATACCATCGGCAACCTGCAGATCCAGCAGCTCCTGGGAGAGCTCCGCCTCCGGGACGGCGAGGATTTCGACCTGAAGGCCTTTCACGATGACTTCCTGGGGAGGGGCCGGATGCCCATCAGCCTGATCCGCTACGAGATGCTCGGGACCGAGGACCAGGTGTCGGACTTCTGGGCCTTCGAACCGATCCCTCCGGCCCACTGAAACCCGGGTCCGACCGGTGACGGCGGCGGCGTTTCCCCTCGACCGGCTCTCCGGACCCCATCCCTTGCGCATCGTCGCGGGCGCCGTCCATCCCGAGCCGGGATCCGTCGAGATCGTTCGGACTCCCCACCCCTCTCGAGGCCGGATCGACAGAAGGGCGGACCCGAACCTCGGGGGACCTTCGGAGGGTATGAGCGGGATGACCATCAAGACGCGTATCCCCGTCGACGGACGCGGAGCCAGTCCGACTCCCCTTCAGACCTGCTCTCCATGCCAGACGATCGCCGAACCACCCCGCATCCCAACTCGTCCGGCAGCCCCGTGCTGACCTCGCGCCGCCGGGGGCGGGACGGAGACGGACCCGGTCGTGGGCTCATCGTGGCCCTGGGGGTCATCGTCGTCGTGGCGGCCCTGGCGTGGTGGGGCCGGTCGTGGATCTCCGGCGGCTCGTCGACGCCCGCTCCGGTGGTGGTGGACACGACGTCCATGGACACCTCCACCCCCAGAATGTCCGACGCCGGGGTCCAGATGGAGCCCTTCGAAGACCTCCCGCCCCTGCAGGAGAGCGACGCGTGGCTGCGGGAGGAGGCGGCAGCGCTGTCTCCGGATCCGGAGTGGCCGACCTGGCTGGAAGCCGACGGACTCGTGGACCGCGTCGTGCTGGGCGTGGTGAACGTGGCGGCGGGCGAGAGTCCGGCAGCGCAGCTCCCCTTCCTGGAGCCGTCCGACACCTTCGCCGTCGTGGTGGAAGGGGATCGGACCTTCGCCGATCCCCGGAACGGGCGTCGGTACGACGCGCTGGTGGGGTCCATCACCTCCCTCGACGCCCGGGCGGCGGCACGCTTCTATCGGGGAGTGAGCCCGCTCTTCGAGGCCGGTCTGCGGGAGCTGGGCTTCGTCGACCGGGAGTTCGACGAGCTCGCCCGGTCCGCCCTCGACGTCATCCTCGAGGCGGAGGTCCCCGCAGGACCTCTGGAGGTGGAGCAGCAGGGAATCGTGTGGGCCTACGTGGACCCGGAGTTGGAAGGCCTCTCCCCGGCGACGAAACACCTGCTTCGGATCGGTCCCGACAACCTGCTCCGGCTTCAGGACTGGGCCCGGAGTTTCGCGGCGGCGAGCGGGCTCTCGGGGAACCCGGGGCGGTAGGAGCCACCCCCGGGGGCGCCGCGTCCGAGACGACGGCCCGCCGTCCGGGAGCACGTCGTCGGTATCGCTGCGAGCGTGCCCGTCAGCTCGCGGGAGCCAGCCCGACCTGCGACAGGGCGATGAGCAGGGTGCGCTGCACGCCCACCGGCCCGTCCTGGTTGATGAACCACTCATCCAGCGAGTGGGCGCCCCGACCCACGCCTCCGCCCCCGATGGTGATGGCGGGGATGCCCAGCGAGATGGGGATGTTGGAGTCGGTGGAGGAACGAAGGGATCGTCCTCGGGCGTGACCCCGGAGGGCCGATCCCCGATCATCTCCACCTCCACCGTCAGAGCGTCCCCGCGCTGCCGGATCTCGTTCTCCTCGGCCAGCGCCCGCTGGACCGCCCCCTGGAGGATGGCGTCCACGCTCTCGAGGGTCTCGTCGCCCTCGGAGCGCATGTCGATCTCCATCCACGACTCGAAGGGGACGGAGTTCACCGAGGTCCCCCCTCCGATCCGGCCCACGTTGTAGCTGGTGCGGAAGGGCGCCTGGCGCACGTACGCATCCGCGCCGTCCTGGAAGTAGCGGATGGCCCGGCCCAGGGCGTGGTGGGGGTTCGCCAGCCCGAAGGCGCCCCAGGAGTGGCCGCCGGGCCCTCGAAAGGTCACCCGGTAGCGGTGCGAGCCGAGTCCCATGTGGGTGATTCCGTCGGAGCCCGTCCCGTCCACGGAGATGAATGCGTCGATCCGGGGCCCACCCTCGCGGAAGAGATGCTTCATGCCCCGGAGATCGCCGATGCCCTCCTCTCCCACGTTGCCGATGAAGAGGATGTCCCCGGCGGTCTGGACCTCGGCCTGGTTCAGGGCCCGGAGCACCGCCAGGATCGTGGCCAGGCCCCGGGTGTCGTCCGCGATGCCCGGCGCGAACAGGGTGTCCCCGCGCTGGGTGATGGAGACGTCGGTGCCTTCGGGGAACACGGTGTCCAGGTGTCCCGCCAGCGCCAGCACCTCGCCGCTGCCGGTGCCTCGGCGGAGCCCGATGACGTTCCCCACCTCATCCACCCAGGCCGAGTCCACGCCGATCTCCTGGAGCATTCCCAGGAAGGCCCTGCCTCGCTCCTCCTCCATGAAGGGGGGCGCAGGAATCTCGGTCAGGGTCCGGAGATCCCTCATGGTCTGCTCGTCGGTGGCCTCGATGTGATCCAGCGCCTCCTGGACCGCCGGGTCGCCCATCAGCTCCCCGATCTGCTGTTCGACGTCCTGGCCCGACGCCGGGGCGAAGGTCCCCGCGAGGAGGACCGCGACGGAGGCGACAGTGCGGGCGGTGGTCGTGGGGCGCGTAGACGGCATGGGGCTCTCGGGCGATTCGGTGGGGAGGCGGGGAACGTGCGTTGCGGCGTTACCCCGAGGGGCACCGGTACGTTCGAGCATCGAGTGGATGGGCACTCCGGCGGGAGGTCACCGGCGCCGTCCAGATCGAGGGACGGATCCCCGCATCATCGTCCCGTGTCCGGGGGCTCGGCGACCATGGGTACGAAGCGGACCGGGAGGGAGTCCTCCTCCACGATCCCGCCCCGGGTCTTCCGGAGCACGTGCAGCCACTGCCGGTCCACCCCCACCGGTATCACCATCCTCCCGCCCGTGGCCAGCTGCTCCACCAGGGCCGCCGGGAGCTGGTCCGGTGCCGCCGTCACCACCACCGCGTCGTATGGACCGGCCTCCGGCCACCCCCGCCACCCGTTCCCGGTCCGGACCCGCACCCGACCGTACCCTGCGTCCGTCAGGGCCCGCCGGGCCTGCTCCGCCAGCTCGGGAACGATCTCGACGGTGTAGACCTCGGCCCCCATCTCGGCAAGCACCGCCGCGCCGTACCCGGATCCGGTACCGATCTCCAGAACCCGGTCCCCGGGCTCGACCTCTGCCGCCTCGGCCATGAACGCCACGATGAACGGCTGGGAAATGGTCTGGCCGTGACCGATGGGGAGGGGCTGATCGCCGTACGCCGCCGCCTCGAGTCCCTCGGGGACGAACCGGTGGCGGGGTACGTGGCCCATGGCCCGCACGACGACGGGATCCGTGATCCCGCGTCCCACGATCTGCCGGCGGACCATCTCGAGCCGCAACTCGCCCATCCTCCCCTCCAACGGCCCGTTGGACGAGGGCGCCGGTGCACCGCCGCGGGAGCAGGCCGCGGCCCACGCCGTCGCGAGGAAGAGCATCAGGGCGGGCACGGGTCGGAGCGCTTCACCCACAGGTCACGAAACCTCCGCTCATGAGCCGTATCCGGTCTCGGCTTCCCGGGAGACCGGGTCGAGGACCTGCGGGGCAAGGGTCCGGTCGGGATCTCGAATGAGCGGGCGAGACCGGCATAGCCCCGGGCCGCTCCGGGATGGGCGGCGGCGGGAATCCCTCGCCGACACGGGTCGGCGTGAGGTAAGCATGGGTATCGTGTCCGGGATTCGCCAGGCACACCGGGGTCCTCCGAAGGCAACGATCGAAGACGGGGCGCCGGTCCGCAGCCCTCGGGTCGACCCTCGGCCAAGGCCCCTTCCACACACTCCGGTGTATCAAATACGTGCCGCGGTTCGGACGTCCTCGACGCCCGGAAGCCCCGGCCGGCAGGGCCGGGATCGATCGGCACATCGTAGAGCTCCGACGCACCTTCCACCGCCGGCCCGAGCTCGCCTTCGAGGAGGCGGAGACCGCTCGTACCATCATGGCCGAGCTCGACCGCCTCGGGATCGACTACCGCTACGACGGGGTGGGCTCGGCCGTGGTGGGGCGTCTTCCGGGGCCTCCCGGGGCCCCGGTGGTGGCGTTGAGGGCGGAGATGGACGGGTTGCCGGCAGAGGAGAAGACCGGCCTTCCCTTCGCATCGGAGGTCGCCGGTCGCATGCATGCCTGTGGCCACGACGCCCACATGGCCATGGTGCTGGGAGCGGCGGCGTTGCATCGGGAGGATCCGCCGGAAGGTACGGTGGTCTACCTCTTCCAACCGGCTGAAGAACGGGGCGGCGGAGCCCGGGTGCCGTTGGAGTCGGGAGCGCTGGACGACGTCCAGGCGATCTTCGCCGGTCACGTCACCCATCACTACCGGGTGGGCGAGATCATGGTCACGGCGGGCACAGTCACCGCCCAGTCCGACGGATTCCATATCCGGATCGAGGGAAAGGGAGGCCACGGCGCCCGGCCCCACGAGGCCATCGACGCGGTGATCGTGGTGGGGATGCTCATCAGCAGCATCCAGTCGCTGGTCACCCGTGAGATCGACCCCGTGCACCCCTCGGTGGTGACCATCGGGCGGATCCAGGCGGGCACGGCGTCCAACGTCATCGCCGAGGACGCGATTCTGGAGGGCACCATCCGCACCACCCGGCCCCAGGTGCGGGAGCACCTGCATCGAGGCCTCGAGCGGCTCTGCCGGGCCGCCTCCGAGCTTCACCGGGCGGAGGTCACGGTGGAGCTCCGGAGTGGATATCCACCCGTGGTCAACTCACCCCGGGAGGCCGAGATCGCCGCCGCGGCAGCAAGGGATGTCGTGGGTCCGGAGCGAATCGTGGTACAGGAGCACCCCAGCATGGGCTCCGAGGACTTCGGCTTCCTGCTCCAGCGCATCCCCGGCTGCTACGTGCGGTTCGGATCGCGAGGGGCCGACGATCTCTACGTCCCCCTCCATAGCCCCCACTTCGACGTGGACGAGCGGATCCTCCCCATCGGAGCGGCCTGGTTCGACGCCGTGTCCCGCCGGGCCCTGGAGCGTCTCGGCACAGAAGGGTGAAGGGGGATGAACGGCGCGACGCTCCACTTCGGGCCTCACCCGGTCATCCCGCGCTTCGCGTGCCGCCTGTCGGACGCTTCCGTAGCCGCCGTGGAGGCCCTCGCCGAGACGATCCTGGCATCGGAGCCTCAGATCGCCTCCACCGAAGCCTTCGGAAAGGGGGTGACGTCCGGGCTCGCGGGCTTCCCTGCCCTCCACCTTCACGACGTGGACCGGCCCTATCAGGGAGGGAGCCCGGTCATGCGGGAGCATCGGGCTCTCCTGTTGGCTCGTGCAGGGGACCTGGTCCTCCTGGGCCGACCCTCGGAGGACTTCGTGACCTACTGCCGCGAAGACCTGGGGCTCGGTCGGGTGGAAGTGCTCTGCCCCAGGCCGTCGCCCCGTCCGCGCCACCTCGGTCTCCGTGCGCTCCAGGACCCGGGCCTCTGCCGTCGCATCGAGCGGATCGCGGCGATCGCCGGTGGGCTCGACGTGGTGCCCTATCAGGCCACAGGAGGAGTCTGGGCCCTGGCGGGCCGCATCGCCCGGCGCGCCGGCGTTCCGGTCCGCGTGGGGGGGCCGCCACCCCGGTTGTGCGCCGCGGTGAACAACAAGATCTGGTTCACGACAAGGGTCTCCCGCCTCCTGGGGAAGCGTCACCTGCCCCCCACGACGTCGGTGTCGGGCTGGGCCCATCTGGCGCACACGATTCGGCGTCTCGCCCGGACACACGGAAAGGTCGGCATCAAGCTCCCGAGCGCCGCCGGTTCGGCGGGAAATCTCGTGCTGGATGCTCCAGACGTTTGCGCCTTCCCCTCCCTGGCCGGCCTCCGGGATCACCTCGTGGAGGTGCTCACGGGCGTGGGCTGGACCGAGCCCTTTCCCACTCTGGTGTCGGTATGGGAGGAGTCGGTGCTCAGGAGCCCCTCGCTGCAGGGTTGGATCCCCCACCCGCACAGCGGCGCGCCCATCCTCGAGGGTGTCTTCGACCAGACGGTCACGGGCTCCCGGGGGCACTTCGTAGGATGCACCCCGACCACCCTACCGATGGACATCCAGGAGCAGATCCTGGAGGAGGGCGCCAGGATCTTCCTTCTCTTTCAGAAACTCGGCTGGTACGGGCGCTGCTCCCTGGACACGATCCTCGTCGGCGCGGGGTTGGCAGACGCCCGGATCCATTGGGTCGAGTG
>JARRPL010000199.1:0-5914 GCA_037382905.1 Gemmatimonadota bacterium
GTTCGGGCCGTTAGCACCTGCCGGGTGCCGGCGGACGGCGGTCAGCCCGAACCGATCCCCATTGATAGTAGATCTTGTCGTCCGCCCCCCACGCGGAGACAAGCGCGCCCCCGACCCCGAGCTCTCGAGGGATCCCTCCCTCGACCGGGACGACGCGAATCGCTCGATCCCCACCATCCTGACTGTACTCTGGGAAGGCGATCTCCCGGCTGTCCGGCGAGATCGCGAAGGTGGCGTCGATCTGGAGCTGGTGCTCCCGGTCCAGGCGTTCCCGGAGACTCTCGCCCTCCACGTAGGGCATCACGTAGAAGAGGAAGCCGTCGGCCTCGCCGGAGTCGAACAGCGGGAGGATGTGCGGGTGCTGGAGGTTCGCCGTCGTCTCGATCTCCGCCAGGAAGCGCTCCGCGCCCATGACCGCCGCGAGCTGCGGCTTGAGGACTTTCAGGGCGACATGACGGTGATGTCGGAGGTCTTCGGCCAGGTAGACCGTGGCCATCCCACCCTCACCGAGCTTCCGCTCGATGTGGTAGCGCCCCTCGAGGGCCGCGTTCAGCCGGATGATCGGATCGATGTCGGCCATGCGGGCACCATGCGCCGGGACCCCCCTCGAGGCGGACGACGTAGGCGGCATCATGGCCCATTTGACTGACGATCATCTCACCATGCCGCCCGACGCCCCCATGCCCGCCGACAACACCGCGCTCGCACAGTGGCATCGGGATCGGATCGCGGAGTACAGCTTCCAGTCCGACACCCGTACCGAGGACATCCAGATTCGTGGAGAACTTGGCACCGAACGCTGGTCCGGCCCCTCAACCCTGGTACCCAAGGCAAGGGGACAGGAAGTCATCGGAGACAGCAAGGGAGTCTGGATCTGGGAGAGGCAGCCGGACGGGTCCTGGAAGCTCCTCTGGTCCATCTGGAACGAGAACGACGCAGCCTGACCGGCCCACCCTTCGCGAAGAGAGATGCCAATGAAGACACGACGGGCGATCCTCAGCGCTCTTGGACTCCTCTCGTTTGCCGCACCGGCGCAGGCGCAGGACGCGAACTCCCTGCGGGAGGCGATTGAAGCGCACTACGCGGCGATCAACTCGGACGACACTCCCACGATTGTGGGCCAGCACAGCCCGGACCTCACCGTCTTCTTCTGGGACGGACGCATCCTGACCACAGCTGCCGACATGGATGCCGCCGCGACTCAGGGCGTCGAACCCGAAGTCGGAGATGCCGAGGTGTTCATCAACGACTTCTCTGCGCAGATCCACGGAGATGTCGGGGTGGCGACTTTCTATCTGGTTGGATCGTACGAGGTGGGGAACGAGGTCACGCAGGGCACGTTTCGTGTCACGGCGGTCTGGGTCTACGAGGACGGCACCTGGACCGAGATCCACCACCACGAGTCTCGGCTCTCGGCAGGTCCCGCGGGATGATCATGGACGGGACTCCCGCCACCTCGAGGAGACACGAATGCGTATATGTCGGCCGCTCCTGATAATCCTCGTCTCGACCGCCGCCTGTTCCGGTCAAGAGAATGGGGAAACCACCCGTTCCGCCGCGCCGCCTGACGTCGAGGTCACAGAGGGCGACGCGCGCTTCGGTTACGTCCTCGGGCCGGGGCAAGGTGAGGTCCTGGGCACGGATATCATCAAGGCCAGCCCGCGGAGCGGGACCCAGGGCAGCGTGATGATCTCACAGATCTTGGCCGATGGGTTTTCCACTGGACGGCATGTCCACCTGGAAGCGGACGAGCTCTTCTACGTCGTGACCGGAGAGGGGCGCGTATCGTTGGGTGACCAGGAGCATGTGGTCACGGCTGGCTATGTCATCTTTGCGCCAGCCGGGTCCGAGCACCGGCTCCGGGTCGACGACGGTGGGCGAATGGAAGTCATAGAGTTCCTCGACGAACCGGGCCTGGACGAAGAGTTCCGGGCTTGGCACCGACGTTTCTCCGAGGACCCTTCGCAGCTGACGCTTGAGGAGCTGAACCAGATCTCGCGTCAGTACGGCACTGTGTATGGGAGTCTCCGTTGACCTCCGAAGAGCCCACATGGATGGCCATGTTGACGCCCGGGGAAGGGACGCCTTGGAGGCGACCTGCGTCAACGACCCCTGTGTGCCGTTGGTCCGGGGAGATGGTGGACTGATTTCGACTGCGGCGAACTACACCACGTTCGTCCGGATGCTCCTCGGTCGCGGCGAAAGCCCAGGGGTGAGATGCTGCTCTATCGGACATTCCGGATGCGTAGACGGGTCACCACCACGGCCGCCAGGCTGAGGTATAGTACCTAGCCTTGGTCAGCCACATGCCTGCGGATCATCGCATGGGCTTCGGCATCATCGTGTACGATCGCCATTTCAAAGTCGACGGCGGAATTCCACTTTAGCATCCACTCCGTGATTGCGTCGGGATCGGTGGTCTCCAGAACGCTGAACCCACGTCCGTTGATGATGTCGTGCCAACGGCCTAGAGTCTTGACGTTCGGGCCTCCCATTGCCTGGTAGTCGGCGAGTTCCATGTCCGCAAAGGCGGCAAACACGTCCGCTCGCTTGTCCGGGTGGATCTCCCAATGCACGACGATCTTCATTATAGCGGTCCCTCCATCGGTGTTGGCACAAGCCTCTTCAGCGAAACCACGATCGGCTCATATGCTGCGTCGCCGCAAGGACCTTCTCAGGGACGTCGAGATGCCAGAACGTAGCATGACCGGCCGAGGGCTATCGGCGTGACCAGATCAGAATCACGCCGCACCCGCCTGCGAGAGAGTAGGGGGCGGGGACCTCGGCGGATCGGCGATAGACCTCCATGCCGTCCACCTGGTCTGGACGAAGGAGGGACACCGCCCAACGGTCATCAGGGGATGAGGGACTGACGACCGGTACGCCGTCGAGGTAGACCGCGGGGGAACAGTCACCGCGTGATTGCGTGCCCGCCCCCACAAGGCGGACGCCCCCCACGTTGTCCACGGCGATCCCAGGGACCGAACTGAGCAGGTCGGCCAGGGTGGGTGTCCATCACGAACGCCCCGGGCCGGAGCCGAAGTACCACGTCCACGCCCTCGATCCCTACTGGCAGGGGCCCGTCGACAAAGGAATGGAAGCCAAGAGCCTGGGCCTGGATGTAGATCGAGCCCACCTTCGGACCCACTTCGATCGAGAAGAAGCCGGCGTTCGAGGACAGCGCCTCCTGGAGGACAACCCCCAGGGAATCCACCACGCTAACCGCAGCTTGGGGGATCGGCACGTCATCCACGGTGGAGAGCACCCGCCCCCGAATCCCGACCTGGCCACAAAGCTTCGGAGGATCGGCCCCGGCCATTCCCCCGAGGAACAGGAGGCACCAGCCCGTCGCGGCGCGGGTGGGCCGGGTCCCCACGGCCGAGAAGTCCCAGATCCACGATCCTCTGGAGGACTTCCGGAATCTGGGCCAGAATGGCCTCCCCCAGCCGCGGTGAGTGGGCGGCGCAGACGTTCCTGGCGCGAATCCACCCTGCCGGAGGACTAGAAGGGGAAGGAAGGCTCTTGCACATTCTCGGCGTCCGAGGAGAAGGCCTCGACTCCGCAGGCCTCGAGCACGCGGTGATGGGTTCTTAGACTGGATTGAGCCCAGCGCCCCTGGCGAGACGGAGTACGAGCAGGACCCGATTCCGGTCTTGTGTGGGCGCGGGGTCAAAGGATGCACCAGCCCAACGCCAGGGCCGGGACAGCGGAGAGAGCCCCCTTCGACCTATCCGCCCGGCGTCCTGGGCACCACCCGCCAGATGTGGTCCTCGTGAGCCCGGGCCGCCCGCATGGCGTCCGGATCCCTTTGCGACTGCCCCTCGACGATCCTCTGGATCAGCTCGTCGGCATCGTCCCAGTCGTTGAGCCAGTAGTGGTACTTCACGTTCCACGGCCCCCCGGTGTCGTGGGTGAGCCTCGCCCAGTCCGTGATCAGGCCATCCTCCACGGCCTGCTCCAGGACCGGCTGGGTGTAGCGCTCGAAGTCCGCTTCCCACGCTTCGAGCTGGTCGAAGTCGACGCTCCAGGCCGACTCGTAAACCACGGTACCCGTGTCGTTGCCCGTACGCGGGTGGGCAATCACCCAGATCTCGTCCGTGTGCTTGCGGATCATGGGCATGGTCGTCGTCATGGCCTCCGGGGGAATCCGGCTGAAGTAGCCGTCGTAGAAGTCGCCCAGGGCGTTCCAGTCCGCCGTGGCGACCACCGACACGAGGTTGTACTCCCCGCCGGTGTCGTGGGCCCACATTCCGAAGCCCAAGATCAGCCCCTCGTCGACCATCGCCTCCAGGAGCGGGACGTCGTTTTCTTGGTAGCTCTCGATCCACGCCGGCATGTCGGTGAAGTCCACCTTGAAGTACGACATGTAGAGGCGAGGGGCGTCGGATTGAGACGTCGCAGGGGACGGCCCCAGGCCGATCGCCAACAACGGGATGAGGATTGCGAGACGACGCATCGTCGACCTCCAGGAAGGGATGGTTGCCGCCGACCGCCAAGGTGAGGCCGAGCGGCGGTTCGCCTTCTATCTGCGTCCGGGAGCTGGGGACTGCAAGGACTTTCCCGCCGGTCTGCACGCATCGCGTGCGAATACAATGGGGCCAGCCGTCTTGATGGGGGCCGTGGGGTCCGGAGTCGGCCTTCGGGGTTGAGGCTCGCAGAGCCCGGGCACCGACACGATGGTCGACACGACAACAACCGTCGGGGAAGTAGCCACCAAGCAGCCGCTGCACCCGCCGACGTCCGTTCCTATCCCGAACTCCCGAGGGGACCGATTCGTGGCGATCGGCCCGGACGACGAGTGGATCGCGTTCGTAGCCCCTGGGCGACCCGCTCACCGCGGCGATCGGGACGTTCGCTAGACCCACGGGACCGCCTGGATGTCCTTCCAGGGGACCACCGACGCTTCGCGGCGCTCCTGCGCTGACTCGCCCCCGTAGACGAGGCGCGCCTCCGGACGGCGGCCGTCGCCGCCCCGAGCGACGAGCTCCGGAAGGGTCGCCAGCGCGTCGAAGAAATCGCGGGCCAGCGTCGCCCCGGACTTCACCTCCACGCCCACGACCTGCTCGGCGCCTTCCACGAGGATGTCGAGATCCACGCCCCGAGTCTCCCGGAGGTGGAAGAGGTCCGCCGGAGCCCGGCGGTGACGGCGTGCCTTGAGGATCTCCGAGGCGACCCAGGACTCGAACAGCGCGCCGCGTAGAGGGTGGGTCGCGAGCTGCTCCTGGGATCGAATGCCGAGGAGGCTGCAGGCGAGCCCCGTATCCACGAAATGGAGCTTTGGCGCCTTGACGACGCGCTTCCGGGCGTTCCGCAGCCAAGGCGGCAGCTCGAAGACCAGGAAGCTCGTCTCGAGCACCGAGATCCACGACCGGGCCGTGGGATGGGTGATTCCCGCGTCGGCGCCGAGGCCCGACAGGTTGAGCTCCTGACCGGTCCGGCCTGCGGCGAGCCGAACGAAGGCGGTGAACGCGTCCAGATCCGTGACGTTCACGACCTGCCGGACATCCCGCTGTACGTACGTGGCCACGTAATCGGCAAGCCAGGTACCGGCATCCAGACCACGATCGTGGATCCGTGGATACCCCCCCTCCCACACGACCGTCCACAAGTCATCACGAGGCCCGAATCGGAGAAGCTCCTCGTAACTGAGGGGCAACAGGTCGAGGAGTGCGATCCGACCGGCGAGGGACTGGCTGATGGCCTCGGAGAGTCCGAAGTGCTGCGAACCCGTCAGGATGAACCGGCCCGGGCTCGGATCCCGATCGATCTCCTCCTGGAGGTAGGGGAACAGCTCCGGCGCCCGCTGGACCTCGTCCAGCACGACGGGACCCTGATAGGTCTGCAAGAACCCACGAGGGTCCGTTCGGGCGAACTCCCGGGTATCCAGGGGCTCCAGGCTGACGTAGGTCGACTC
>JARRPL010000200.1:0-5888 GCA_037382905.1 Gemmatimonadota bacterium
GGATCGCCATCACGTTGCACAACTCCACCTCACCGGGAATGCGCCCCTGGGCGGGAATCGTGTAGCAGTCCAGGGACGGCTGGAGTCGTGGCGAGAAATCCCGGAAGCGCTCGAGGATGTACTCCCGGGCCGGTACGATCCCCCGGCCCGGACCCAGATCCACGCTCATGGTGTGGCGGGTCTCGAAGTCCGTCAGCACCCGGAGATACTCCGCCATGTTCTCGGCGGAGATCTCCTTCAGGAGTTCCACGATGCGCGGGTCGACCCCCTCGGTGCCCTGGGCCGCGACCGGTCCGGTGGACCCTGCCAGGGTGAGGACGATGGCGACGGCGAGGAGGAGGGTTCTCATGGCGGACGGCGGGGGTCGAGGCTGGGCAAGGAACGGACGAGGGGGGAAGGTACGGAGCCCCCGGGGCGACGTCTAACGTGAAGGGGTGGCGTCCGGACCCGCCCCGGTCCCACCCTACGGCATGCTGACGCCTCCTGAATCCAGGGTTGGTCCACCTTCCCGCCACCTGCTTTCCGAATTCGTCGATGCAGGCAGGCTCCCGGCCCTGGTCCTCCTGGCGTGCGCATTCCTGGCGGCCCCGCCGGCGAGCGCACAGGCGGACGGGGGAGGGAACGGTCGAGGCCCCCACGTGACGGGCCGACCCATGCACCAGGCCCACGCCATGGATGGCCGGGTCTCCATCGACGGGGTCCTGGACGAGGCGGCCTGGTCCCAAGCCCCGGTGGTGGACGCGTTCACGCAGGTGGATCCCCAGGAGGGTGCCCCCGCCAGCGAGCGTACCGAGGCTCGGATCCTCTACGATACCGAGGCTCTGTACATCGGCGTGCGCCTCTGGGATCGGGGATCGGTCCAGAGTCGGATGGGCCGGAGGGATATGCCTCTCCTGGACTCGGACTGGTTCGGGGTGGTCATCGACTCCTACCACGACCACCGCACCGGTTTCGTGTTCGACGTCAACCCCGCGGGCGTCCAACGAGACGCCGTGAAGTCGGTCACCGGGAGCGGAGGCGAGGCGGATGACAACTCCTGGGACGCCGTCTGGGAGGTGGCCACCCGGGTCGACGCCGACGGGTGGACCGCCGAGTACAGGATCCCCTTCTCCCAGATCCGCTTCTCCGAGGAGCCGGATCAGGTGTGGGGCCTTCTGCTGGAGCGGGTGATCGGCCGCCGGGGCGAGTACGCCACCTCCACCTTCGTCCCCAAGACGGAGCGGGGTGGCATTCCCTCATACGGGCACCTTCTGGGCGTCCGGGAGATCCAGCAAGGCAACACGCTGGAGCTCCTCCCGTACGTCGTGGCCCGAACGGAGCGGGTCGATCCGGGGGGCAACCCCATGCGGAGTGACGTGCAGAACGTGGCCTCCGCCGGAATGGACCTGCGCTGGAGGGCCACGTCGACCCTCACCCTCAACGCCACCCTCAACCCCGACTTCGGCCAGGTGGAGGTGGACCCGGCGGTCATCAACCTGGGGGTGTACGAGGTGTTCTTCCAGGAACGTCGGCCCTTCTTCGTCGAGGGCAGCGAGATCTTCGACTTCGGTCGAAACGTCTCGGGGGGGCGGATGTTCTATTCCCGCCGGATCGGACGGGCTCCGCAGCTCCGGGCCCCCGGCCCCGCCGACGCCCCCGACGGGACCACGATCCTGGGGGCCGCCAAGCTGTCGGGACGCACCGGGAGCGGATGGAGTGTCGGGCTCATCGACGCCCTGACCCAGGAGGAGTCGGCGTCCTTCCTGGACGAGAGCAGCGGGGCGGTGGGCGACTTCACCGTGGAGCCCCTCTCCAACTACCTGGTGGCCCGGGCCCGCCGGGATCTTCGGGGTGGGCAAAGCGCCCTCGGCTTCATGGGCACCGTGGTGAGCCGGCGGTTGAACACCCCCGAGGCCGAGGCCCTCCTCCGTGAGGGGGCGTACGCCGGGGGGGTGGACTTCCGGCACGAGTTCCTGGATCGGGCCTGGCTGCTCCAGGGCACCGCCGCCTGGAGCCACGTCCGGGGCTCCCGTGAGGCGCTGGTCCGGGTCCAGACCGCCGGCAACCACTTCTTTCAGCGCCCCGACGCCCGTCACCTGGAGGTCCAGGAGGATCGGACCTCTCTCACGGGCCATTCCGTGGGCCTCTCCCTGAGTCGTCAGGCGGGAGATCATTGGCGAGGCACCCTGGCGCTGGCCCAGACGAGCCCGACCTACGAGGTGAACGACCTGGGTTTCCAGACCCGGACCGATCGCAGGGACCTGCAGGCGGATCTCGCCTGGGTGGAGACCATCCCCGGGGCCGTTCTAAGGGACTACTCGGTGCAGGTGAGCAATCGCCTGGAGCACAACTTCGCCTGGGAGCGGATCCTGGGGATCACGAGCCTGAACTTCACCTTCCGGACGCTGGACTACTGGTCGGGCCACGCGAGCGTCCAGAGATACTACAGGTCGATGGACGACCGTTCGACCCGTGGGGGCCCCCTCATGGAACGGCCGGGACGCTGGAGCGGGTTCGCCGCCGTGGGAACCGATTCCCGGAAGTCCCTCTCCTTCTCCGGGCACCTGAGCGGCGCACGGGACGACTACGATGGGTGGGGGGCCGGGGGAGGGATCACGCTCAACTGGCGCTCCGAGCGATGGAACCTCTCCACCGGCCCGTCGCTGGATCGATCCTTCACCAACGCCCAGTACGTGACGACTGTGGAGGACCCCTCCAACACGGCGACGTTCGGGGCCCGGTATCTCTTCGCGCCCCTGGAGCAGACCACCCTCTCGTTCACCACACGTCTGAACGTCACCTTCACCCCGCGCCTTTCCCTGGAGACGTACGTGCAGCCCTTCATCTCCACGGGGGACTACAAGGCGATCGCAGAGCTGGAACGACCCGGAAGCTACGACTTCCGGCCCCGACCCGAGCTGGAGGGGGAGCGCGCACCGGAGCTGGACTTCAACTTCCGTTCGCTCCGGGGGAACGCGGTGCTGAGGTGGGAATGGCGCCCGGGCTCGACCCTCTTCCTGGCCTGGCAGCAGGTCCGGAGCGACTACGCGGAGGGCGTCGGCGACTTCGCCTTCAACCGCGACCGTCAGGCCCTCTTCGCCGCGCCCCCGGACAACATCTTCGTCCTGAAGATCAACTACTGGCTGACTCCCTGAGGGGACCGCCTCACCGGCGGGATCGGTCCGCCGCCATCGAGCATCCGGGGTGGGGCCTCATTCCGCCCGCATGGTGATCATGGGATCGATGCGGGTAGAGCGCCGGGCGGGGATGAAGGCTGCCAGGAAGGCGGTGGACATCAGCGTGAGGAGGACCACCCCCAGGGTGACGGGGTCGTTGGCCCGCACTCCGAACAGGACACTCTCGAGCCAGCGTCCCGCCACCAGCGCCGCCCCGACGCCCACCATCAGACCCGTCGCCACGGTGATCATGGCCCCGCGCATCACGCTCTTCCGAACCCGGGAGGGCGGTGCCCCCAGGGCCAGCCGAATCCCCATTTCACGGGTCCGGCGGGCCACGTGGTACGAGACGACGCCGTAGATCCCCACCGCCGCCAGGAGGAGCGCCACCACCGAGAAGACGGCCAGGATCACGAGCACGAAACGGCGATCCGATACGGATTCGGAGACGGTGGCCTGCATCGACGAGATCTCCAGGGGAACGTCCGGATCCCGCTGGGCCATGAGATTCCGGACGACCCGGACGGCGGCGGCGTCGGCCCCGTCGGCGGGACGCACCAGCCCCGTGGCACCGAACCGGGAGCGGGCCGGCCGCTGGTACAGCGGGAAGTAGTACGCGGGCTGCACCTCGTCCACGAGGCTTCGATACCTGGCGTCGGCCACCACGCCCACCACTTCGGCCCACACCGGCTCGTCGTTGCTCCAGTACGAATCCATGCCTCCGCCGCTGATCACCTTCCCCAGCGGGTTCTCGTCGGGCCAGAGGATCTCGGCGAAGGCCTCACTGACGATAGCCACGTGGGGGCTCCCTGCCCGGTCCTGGTCCGTGAAGTCCCGACCCGCCACCAGAGGGATGTCCAGAACCGAGAAGTAGTCCGGGGTCACGGCCATGTAGAGCCCCGGGCCCACCCAGGGCTGCTCCACCACGTAGTCCTTCTGGATCCACCCCACGGGACAGCAGTTGATCAGCGGGGCCCCGGTGGCGAGGGCGATCTGCTCCACGGAGGGATCGGCCCCGGCGCTGCCGACGAACTCCTCGTAGAACCTGGCGTAGGCGTCCAGGTCCTGGTATCGGCCGGGCGTGAGCTGGAACTGAAGGGTCACCACCCCCTCTTCCCGAAAGCCGGGCTCTACGGCGAGCACTCGCGTGAAGCTCCTCAACAGGAGACCGCCTCCCACCAGGAGCAGCAGGGCCAGGGCCATTTCGGCCCCCACCAGTCCACGCCACACCAGGCTGCGAGACTCGGCGGCATTTCCCCGGTCGCCGGCCCGGATGCCGGAAGCCAGATCCTCGTCCGCCAGCCGGAGGGCCGGAAAGAGACCGAAGAGGAGCGCCGTCACCACCGCCACCCCACCGGTGAAGAGGAGGACGGGGAGGCTCAGCCCCACCTCGTCCACCCGGGGAAGGTCCGGCGCGAGACCCACCAGGACCGGCAGACCGATCCAGGCGATGGCCAGGCCTACCACGGAGCCGATGGAGGCCAGGACCAGGCTCTCGGTGAAAAGCTGCCGGACGACCCTGCCCCGGGAAGCGCCCAACGCCGAGCGGACGGCCAGCTCCCGCCGACGGGTCGAACCCCGGGCCAGGAGGGTGGAGGCCAGGTTCGAGCACGCCACGAGGAGCACGAGCGCCGCAGCCCCCATGAGGAGGAAGATGGGAGTTCGGGCCGACGCGGTGAGACGACTCTGGAGGGGCGTGACCACCGCACCCTCCGCGTCGTAGTCGGCGTCCGGAAGGCCCTCTCCCAGCGAGAGGGCGATCCGGTCCAGCTCCGCGTCGGCCGTCGCCACGTCCACCCCCGGTCGCAGCCGCCCGGCGACCCGGTGGTTGTGGGCCGTCCGGCTCGTGGACTGCTCGTTGTATTCGAGGGGGCTCCACAGATCGGCACCGAAGGGGAAATCGAACGCCCCAGGCACGACACCGACGATCGTCGCCGGGACGCCGTAGACCTCCAGGGTCCGGCCCAGGACGTCGGGATCCGCGCCGAGTTCGTTCTCCCAGAACGTCTCGCTGACGAGGATGGCCGGCCCCCGGCCGGGGCCGTGGTCGTCGGGGACCGTGAGACGGCCCAGAACCGGCTGGACGGGGAAGACCCGCCAGAAGTCACGGGAGACTGCCGCCACCGTCGCACGGACCGGCTGGTCTCCCCCGAGCACCGTGGTGCCCGAGGCACGGAAGGCCGCCATGGCCTCGAAGCTCCGACTCTGTTCCCGCCAGTCCAGGAAGTTGGTCCACGGCACGGGTCCCGGGCGCCCGTTCGGTCCGTCGTGAGCCTCGTCCAGCCAGAGGATGGCATCCGGCTCCGGATAGGGGAGGGGCCGGAGCAACACCCCGTTCAACACCGAGAAGATGGCCGAGTTGGCCCCGACCCCCAGGGCCAGCGTGAGGATGGCCACCACTGCGAAGCCCGGACTCCGGGCGAGACTCCTGAGGGCATACTTCACGTCCTGCATCACCGCCTCCCATCGATACGCCCGTGTGAGTGCCCGATCCCTGGACCGGACCTCCGACTCTGTGGCGGCCCGGGCCGCCTCCACGTCCCCGAAACGCCGAAGCGCCTCTTCCCAGGCCGCCTCCGGCGTCCACCCCCGGGCCACCAGGTCCTCCGTCGCCATCTCCAGGTGGGACTGAAGCTCCTCCCCCACGTCCTCCTCCACCGGTGGGGCACCCACCTCCGGCCTCCCCCCGTGGATCCTGCGATTGCGGCGACTCACTCCAGCGGTCCGTCGGCG
>JARRPL010000201.1:0-6818 GCA_037382905.1 Gemmatimonadota bacterium
CGGAGGTAGACCACGCCCCCCGTCGGAGAAGGTGTGTAGGACCAACCGGGAGTGTCCGACCACAACGGATCGAAGAAGAGAACCTCCGGCGTGCCCGGCGGACCCTGACCATCCGGGTTCATCTCGACCACCTGGAAGAGAAGATCGCCATTCGCCGCTCCCCCCGACTCGTCTGCGTCGGAGGGTCCGTAGTAGACGAGTCGCCCGTCGGCGAGCCAGCGACCTTCGGACCCCTGGTTCGTGACGGCGAAGCGGCGACCCATCTCGGGCCACCTCTGCAGGACCAGGCGTTCCTCCCCCTGCGGCGACCAGGCGATCCACCGTCGGTCCGGCGAGATCGCGAGGAAGAAGGGGTCGATCGGCAGGGCGTCGATCCGGGGGGGCGCCGTGCGGGGATCGACGACCAGGGCGGCATCCCCTCCACTGGCGACTCCGACCAGGACCGACTCCGCCGAGAGATAGCTCGACGGCTGGTGATAGTTGAACCCGTCGGCGACCGAGATCAGTTCGATGGGTTCGGCCATTCCGTCGAGCTCCCGACGAACCAGGGTGTAGCCGTCCTCCCGCCCGACCTTCCGCGCGTAGACGAGACTTCGCCCATCCGGACTCCACGCGGGATACCCGATGAAGAACCCCTCGTCGATCACCTCGAAGGATCCCGTCCGGAGGTCGTGCAGGCGGAGCTCCTGTCCCTGGATGGCCTCTACGGTCGAGGCTAGCCGGGATCCGTCGGGGCTCGGCTCGAAGCGAAGGTGGGCTGCCTCGCCCACGTTCAGCGGGACCACGTCGCCACCCGGCCCGAACTCCACCAGTCGTCCCACCTCCGCATTGCGTCCCATGGCGAAGACCAGGGTTCCGTCCCGGGTCAGATCCCACTGGCCCGCCCCGGTGTAGGCCTCGCGTCGGATGTCCGGGACGAGGGAGACCGACCGGCCCACCGTGCGCCTCGCAGCGTCTTCGATCGGCGCCGCCATCAGGGTGCCATCGATCGCCAGATAGACCAGGAAGTCGTCCTCCACCACGCGGAACTGCGACCCGCGTACGACGGCACCGGGCTGGGTGGTCGACACCGACCGGGTCCAGAAGAGGAGGTCGGTGGGGTCGTCGATGGCCCGACCGTAGGCGAACTTCCAGGCGCCACCACCGCACAGGACCTCACTACCCCCGGCGACTGGGGTCGGGTAGAGGCAATATTCGACGTCGAGATCGCCCAACGGGCCGGCATCGGGGTCCACTCGACGGATCAGCCGACCGTCCTGATCGGAGTAGACGATGGTCCCATCGTCCTGCCAACGCCCCCCCGCCGCCGCGCTCGCCGGGCCGATCACGCTCGGGCTCCCCTCCCCGTCGATGCGCGTGACCCGGAGATCGCCGTCCACGAAGAAGGCCACCCGCGAGGCGTCCGGAGCGATCATCGGGGTGCCGAAGGTGCCCCGGGTCCCGGGGATCGGAGCCGCATCCAGGGACTCGAGACTGCGGAGCCAGAGTTCCCGCGTGTCGCCACGGTCGGCCTCGTACACCACGAACCGGCCGTCGGGGGAGACCGCCATGGCCGGGAGCACCCGACCCACCACCATGGGGGCGTCGTGAGGAAGGCCCACGTCTCTCGGGCCCACCGCGGACCCGCCTCCGGCGAACGAGGCGAAGGCAAGGGCGGCCGCCGCCAACAGGGATGCACCGATGGCGACTGGCTTCCACACGCGGGACGTGGCGCCGGACGCGGGGACCTCGCGGCCGTGCCTGAATCCGGGATCGCTCAGGGCCCGGGCGAAGGCCTCCGCCCCCGCGAACCGATCCGCCGGGAGCTTCTCGAGGGCGCACCGGATCGCCGCATCCACATTCGGCGGAATCGAGGGACGTTCCGCCGTCGGTGTGACCGGTGCACCCGCGATGATCTTCCCGAGGACGGCTTGGGCCGTGCTTCCGGCGTACGGTGGTTCGCCCACCAGCGACTCGTAGAGAACGCACCCGAGCGAGTACACATCGCTCGGAGGCCCCACATGCTGCTCGCCCGTCGCCTGCTCCGGGCTCATGTAGTACGGGGTGCCGACGCTCAGTCCGGTTTCCGTCAGCCGGCCGCCACCGGCGGCCCCGAGCGCGAGGGCGATCCCGAAGTCCGCGACGAGGGGCTCTCCACGGGACAGGAGGATGTTGGCGGGCTTGATGTCCCGGTGCAGCACCCCGGCGTCGTGGGCGTACGCGAGGGCCGAGGCCACCTTCCCGGCGAGGGCGACCGCGTCCGCCACCGGGAGCTGGCGTTCCCTGTCCACGCGGTCGCGTAGCGTCTCCCCCTGGACGTAAGGCATCACGTAGTACAGAAAGCCATCCGCCACCCCCGAATCGAACAGAGGGAGGATATGGGGATGCTGGAGTTGCGCCGTGGTCTCGATCTCCGCCAGGAATCGCTCTGCGCCCACCACTGCGGCGAGCTCCGGCTTGAGCACCTTCAACGCCACCGGGCGGTTGTGCTTCAGGTCGTGGGCGAGGTAGACGGTGGCCATCCCGCCCTTCCCCAGCTCTCGCTCGACGCGGTAGCGGCCTTCGAGGGCGGCGTTCAGACGATGGATCTGGTCAGTCATGCCGCTGAACATGCGCACCGGTGGGGAACCGAGCCAGCAGGAGGCCGGGGGGCGCGTCCCTCAGGGGGCGTCGGGCATGTTCCAGCGCCACGGAGAGGGAGGTCGCGACGCCGACCGCTCCCGATCTTCCACCGCAGGATCTCGGAAGTCCGTCGACCCCGTGGAGTCAGAGGCGCCCCGCGACCGACGGGACGCCGGCGCATCTTCACGGTACGGTCCCGTCTCCGATGCTCCAGCCCCGCTGCGCCAGCCCGGATTCTCGGAACGCCTGAAGGAGCCACGTTGCGATCCCCCGCATGTGCCCCCTGCCCGCCTCTTGCGGGGTCCGATCCCGCCTTCCCATCGTGCATTGTGTGCCCGCGATCCCGTTGAAGGTCTCAATTCGCCCCTCTGCCCGACCTCCATCGACGCCATGAACCTGCACGACGCCCTGGGGCGCTCCTCGGCCCGTGTGCGGCTCGACCGTTCGGTCCGCGATCGGGATCGTCCGGCAGTCCCGACAGCCCCAGCGAGATGACGTCGGAGGAGAAGCAGCAGCCGTCGGCCGGGACTGGCCGCAAGCCTCGCTGGCGGCGCTTCCTCGCCGCCGGATACCTGGTCTTCCAGGTGCTCGGCATCCTGTCGGCCATCGAGGCCGTCATGGAGACCCGGACGGCACCGGGAGCCGTCGCCTGGTCTGTCAGCCTCGTGGCGGCCCCGGTGGTCGCCGTCCCGGCCTACTGGCTCTTCGGCCGCAGCAAGTTCCAGGGTTACCTCGAGGCGCGACGCCAGAACCAGGAGGAGATCGACAGCCTCGTCGAAGACATCCGGCAACGGATGGGCTCGTCGATGGTGGAGTTCGAGGCCAGCGCGCCGAACTACGACGCGATCCGGGGTTTGTCGGAGCGTTCCCTCACGCGGGGCAACCGGGTCGAGCTGCTTGTGGACGGCGAGGCCACCTTCAACAGCATCCTGCAGGGCATCTCGGAAGCCGAGCGCACGGTCCTGGTGCAATTCTACATCGTCCACGACGACGGCCTCGGGCGGAGGCTCGCCGACGCCATGATCGAGCGGGCCCGGGCCGGCGTGATGGTGGCCTTCCTCTATGACGAGGTCGGCTCGGCGAACATGACGGACGAGTACCTCGCCGACCTCCGGGAGGCCGGCGTCCGGGTGTCCACCTTCAACACCACCCAGGGGTGGCGCAACCAGTTCCAGATCAACTTCCGCAACCACCGCAAGATCGTCGTCGTCGACGGGCGCACGGCGTGGATCGGCGGTCACAACGTGGGGGACGAATACCTGGGGCTCGACGACGTGCTCACGCCCTGGCGCGACACGCACGTCCGGGTCGACGGCCCGATGGCCGTCCAGGCGCAGGCCGTGGTCGCCGAGGACTGGTACTGGGCGCAGCGTGAGTTGCTGCCGCTGGACTGGGACCCCCAACCCGTCGAGGGCTCCGACGTCAAGGCGATGGTGTTGGCCACCGGTCCGGCCGATCCCCTCGAGACCGCCGGGATGTTCTTCGTGCACGCCCTGAACGCCGCCCGGGAGCGCATCTGGATCACGGCGCCCTACTTCGTGCCCGACGAGGCGGTCGTCAAGGCCCTGATGCTCGCCTCACTCCGAGGCGTCGACGTCCGCATCCTCCTCCCGGGCATCACCGACAACATGCCCGTGAAGATGGCGTCCTACCATTACATCGACCTGCTCGAGGGCTCGGACGTGGACTTCTGCGAGTTCCAGGACGGATTCATTCACCAGAAGGTGATGCTCGTGGACGACGCCGTCGCCTCGGTGGGCACCCACAACTTCGACAACCGCTCGTTCCGGCTCAACTTCGAGGTCGCCGCCCTGATCTGGGACGAGCCCTTCGCCCGGGAGGTGGAGGCGATGCTGTCTCACGACCTCGCGCGCTGCGACCCGGTACCGCCTGGAGCGTTCGACAGCAAGCCCTTCTGGTGGCGGCTCGGATCGCAGGTCGCGCGCCTCGCAGCGCCCATCTTCTGAGGTCCCGTCGTCCCGGCGGCCGGGCAGCACGGCGGATCCCGAACCTCAGTGGAAGTTGCCGAAGCGCACCAACGCCACAGGCCCCTCGGCCCAGTCCAGGACCACCGAACCCGACGTCTCGATTCCGGCGGTGCCGATGATGAAGTCCAGGAGCTCCGAGACCCGGGCGTAGACGGCCGGCTCGTTTCCGCAGCGGTTCCGCTCGGCCAGGAAGCTGGTGATCCCCACCTGCACCCAACCGAATTCAAAGGTGGTCATCAACGGACCACCGGAGTCGCCGAAGCAGACCCCTCGCCCCAGCTCAGGGCCGCCGGCGCAGAGGGAGCGGGGCCCGATCACTCCCGGGCCCGAGATGTCCGCGCACTCCACGCTGGAGATGATGGGGACCTCCACGGTCCGGAGGTCATCGGGGCCGCTGCCGTCCTCCAACTGGCCCCAGCCGATGGCCGTGGCCGTCAGGCCGGGCTCCGACAACTCCGGTCGGTCGGGAGTCTGGAGGAAGGAGCGGGGATAGAGAAGAGGGCGTTCCAGGCGCAGCATGGCCACGTCGTAGTCCAGTGCGTTGGCGTACTCGGGGTGGGAACGAACGGCCTGGACCTCCACCCGTTCTCCGCCTCGGGTGAGGTTCGCCGTGCCGATCAGGATGTCGAACTGGCCGCCGATCGCCCCTTCGACGCAGTGCGCCGCGGTCAGGACCCATTGGCTGTTCACCAGTGTGCCCCCGCAGAACTGGAAGTCTCCGCTCAGGAGGGCCACCTGGAACGGATAGTCCTCGATCTCCGCGAGCTCACCCCCCACGATGCGCTGGGGGTCGGAGCTGCCCGGTGCCGGTCCAGGACCCGGCATCGTGTTGGTCCACCCGAAGGGCATCTCCTGCGTCACGGTGTAGGGGCGATCCTCCAGGCCCCCAAACTCCCAGACCCCGTCCCGGTCGGTGAAGGCGAGGGGCTCCGCCGGATCCCGCTCCCCGTCTTCGTCCTCGTCCAGAAAGACTACGAAGCGGGACAGTCCAGGCTCCTCGGCGTCCTGGACGCCGTCTCCATCCCGGTCGAACCACACCACACCGGCGGCGGTATTGGGGCCGCTCCCCACCGGGCTCGACACGAAGACTTCGGCGCTGGTTGAATCCCGCCCTCCTCGGTCATCCACCACGGTGAGCGCCACCACGAAGCGCCCCCCGTCCGCAAACACGTGGGAGGTCGTTTCACCCGTGGCGGTGGTCCCGTCGCCGAAACTCCACTGGAACGAGGCGATCTCCCCGTCCGGATCCGTGGACCCCGACGCATCGAAGGTGATGGTCACCGGCGCCACGCCCTGGCCGGGGGCGTGGGGGGGTCGGGATCGGGTTGGGTGGGAGCCGGATCCCCGGAGTCGCCGCAGCCGACGAGGGCGATGAGGCCGGCGACGGGGAGGATCCGGAGACGAAGGAGGTGGAGAATCATGGTTCGCTGAACAGGCCCGGCACTTTCGTGGGCCGGAAGGGAGGTTCGATGGGTGTCGCCGCGACGCGGGGCGCCCGAACGAAAGAGACCTTTCGCTCTTCTCTACTCGAGCCGCAGCGAAGCGATCCTCCGGAAAGGGGGACCGGTGCGCCAGGGAGGCCGACCGACCCGGGCGGGAACGAACGAGGGCCGCCTCCACGTTACGGGAGACGGCCCTGACCTGCGACGGTGCGCGATCGAAGCTCGCGCAGGCGCGCTCTGGGGGTGCACCGGTGAGCTACCGGACCGCGGCCACCACCTTCTCGGCAATCTTTCCGGGCACGGACTTCTTGATGTCGGCGAAGTCCTCGACGTCGGCGTGCCTCAGGCTCCACAGCGTGCCGAAGTGCTCCACGACGGCGTCGATGCGCTTCGGACCCAGGCCCGGGACCTCACGGCGGCGGAGTTCCCAGGCGAGACGCTGGTTCTCGAGCTCGTAGCCGATGGCGGTCGGATCGCTGACGTCGAAGCCGTTCTCCTCCAGATCGGACAGGAGACCGAGCCAGTGGACGTGATCCCACCCTTCCGGATGAGCTTCGATAAAGGCCTTCAGATGCTGTTCCATTTTCCTTCTCCCGGGCCGGCTGGGCCCGCACTGAGATCGCAAGGGAAAGAACCTGCTTCCATAGTTCAATGCTATCCGAAACGAGGGCCATGGGAAGCCCCATGGCTGTAATGCATGAGGGGTCTCCTCGGGGGGGATCAATCGCTGCATGGCCCAGGTGGCGGCTCACCTCTGCTACCTGGTCCTCCAGACGACCGCACCGCA
>JARRPL010000202.1:0-15986 GCA_037382905.1 Gemmatimonadota bacterium
GGTCGTGTCATGAGTGACGGACGGGATCTGATCGAAGAGCTCCAGGCGCTGGAACAAGAGGCTCTGTCCGAGGTGGAAGCGGCGGGTGACGAGGAAGGGCTCGAGGCCGTACGCATCCGCTTCCTGGGTCGCAAGGAGGGCCGGATCTCCATGGTCCTTCGTCGCCTTGGGTCCATGGATCCGGAGGCGCGCCCCAGGGTCGGGGCGGAGGCGAATCGGGTGAAGGGTGCCTTGCAGGAGGCCCTCGCGGCGCGGGACGCCTTGCTGGCGGCGGGGGAAGGCGGGAACGAGGCGGTGGACCTCACGCTCCCGGGCCGCGCTCCCTGGAGGGGCGGGCGACACCCGGTGCAGCAGGTCATGGACGAGATCTTCCGGATCTTCGGCGACCTGGGTTTCACCCGTGCACGAGGGCCCGAGGCCGAGACGGAGTGGCACAATTTCGAGGCTCTGAACACGCCCCTGGATCACCCGGCGGCGGATGAGCAGGACACGCTGTACCTCCAGGGGGGAGGCCTCCTCAGGAGCCATACCTCACCGGTCCAGGTGCGGACCCTCCAGAAGTACCCTCCGCCCATTCGCATCCTGGCGCCGGGCTGGGTCTATCGACGGGACACGTACGACGCCACACACACACCCGCCTTCCTGCAGGTCGAGGGGCTGGTGGTGGACGAGGGCATCAGCTTCGTGGACTTCAAGGCGACGCTGGCGGAGTTCGCCCGTCGGCTCTGGGGTCCCGGCACCCAGGTGCGGTTCCGGCCGTCGTTCTTCCCCTTCACCGAGCCCAGTGCGGAGGTGGACGTGAAGCGGGTGGTGACGCTGGAGGACGGGTCCACCCGGGAGACGGACTGGCTGGAGATCATGGGAGCCGGGATGGTGGACCCCAACGTCCTGGAGGCCGCGGGGCTGGATTCGGAGCGCTATACGGGCTTCGCCTTCGGCATGGGACCGGGCCGGATCGCCCTCCTGAAGTACGGCGTGGACGACCTCCGGACGTTCTTCGAGAGCGATGTACGCTTCCTGAGCCAGTTCGCCGGGCCTCCCCGGCCTCCGGCACGGCAGCGGGGTCGGGAATCGGTTGCGGGCACGAAGGTGGACGGAGGAGACTGAGGTGAATGCATCGTACCGCTGGCTCGAAGCCCTGGTCCCGGCGCTGAAGCCGGACCCCGGAGAACTGGCCGAGCGGATGGCCCTGCTCGGGTTTCCCGTGGAAGGCCTGCGACGCTGGCGAGAGGGACTTGCGGACATCGTGGTGGCCCGCGTGTTGGAGGCGGGTCCTCACCCCGACGCCGACCGCCTGAGCCTCTGCCGTGTGGACGCCGGCACCGGCGAGACCCTCCAGGTCGTCTGCGGTGCGCCCAACGTCCGGGCGGGCGTTTCCTACCCCTTCGTACCCGTCGGCGGCACCCTCCCTGGCGGGATGAAGATCAGGAAGGCGAAGATCCGGGGCACGCATTCCTTCGGGATGCTCTGCTCCCCACGGGAGCTGGAGCTGGGCCAGGATCACGCCGGAATCCTGGCGTTGGAGGGTGACTATCCGCCGGGGACCTCGTTCGTGGAGGCCCTCGGACTCGACGACGTCATGATGGATGTGGAGATCACCGCGAATCGCGGGGACCTCCTCTCCCACCTCGGTCTCGCACGGGAGGTGGCCCACGGGGAGCTCCAGCTGCCCGCCATCCCGGGGGCCGCCGAAGTCCGGGCCACCGTGGCCACCGATCCGACGGAGGTCGAGGTCGATGGGGTCGTGGTCCGGAACGAGGTTCCGACGCTCTGCCGGCGGTTCATGGGTGCCGTCCTCCACGGGGTTCGGGTCGGGCCCTCCCCGGACTGGCTGCAGATGCGACTCCGGTCCGTGGGACTCAGACCCATCAACAACGTCGTGGACGCCACCAACTACGTCCTGATGGAGCTGGGCCAGCCGCTCCACGCCTACGACCTGGACCGGATTCAGGGTCGAGAGGTGGTGGTCCGCATGGCCCGGCCCGAGGAGAGGGTGCGGACGCTGGACGGCGAGGACCGCACCCTGGGCGCCGAGATGCTCGTCATCTCCGACGCCTCGGACACCGTGGACGTGGCGGGGATCATGGGCGACGAACGGACCTCCGTCTCCTCGTCGACCACGGACCTCTTCCTGGAGTGCGCCCACTTCGAGCCGGCCACCATCCGGGCCACCCGCAAGGTCCTGGGCATCGCCTCCGATGCAGGCTACCGCTTCGAGCGCTTCGTCGATCCAGAGGGGCAGGATCGGGCGATCCGTCGATGCATCGAGCTCATCCTCTCCACGGCAGGGGGAGAGCTCCACCCGGTCCTGGCGGACGTGCACCCCCGTCCGTGGACACCGGTGGAGATCATCCTCCGCCTCTCCCGGGTGGAGCACCTGCTGGGCCTCCCCTTCACGGAAGAGCAGGTGGTGGAGCTCCTCAGCCCCCTCGGCTTCGAGTGCTCCGACCAGGGCGACGGCACCCTTTCCGTGACCGTCCCGTCCTGGCGGGGCGCCGACGTGACGCGGGAGGTGGATCTCATCGAGGAGGTGGCCCGGCGCCACGGCTTCCACCGTTTCCCCGAAGAGCTGAGCCCCTTCCGGCCCAGCACCGTGCCAGACCATCCCCTCTTTCAGCTCGAGGACCGTCTCCGGGACGAGCTGGGTGCCCTGGGCTATCTCGAGGCCCAGACGCCGGCCTTCGTGCCCGAGACCGAAGGCGAGGTCCGTCTCCAGAATCCACTCTCGCGCGAGGAGCCCGTCCTCCGCCGGGACGTCCTCCCCTCCCTCCTCCGTCGTGTGGAATACAACCTGGCCCGGGGCAACCGGGACATCCGCCTGTACGAGCTCGGCACGTCCTTCCGGGCGACGGCGGACGGCGAACTCCCCCGGGAGGAAGCCCGTCTCGCGGTGGTGGCGACCGGTGCCCGGGCGCCGGCCCATTGGTCGGAGCCGTCTCAACCCCTGGACATCTGGGACCTGAAGTGGCTGTTGGAGCACCTGGGCCGGCAGTCGTGGGGGATCGGTGCCCGGGTCCAGCCCGACGATCGGCCGGGTTTCGTTCCGGGGCTCTCCCTGGTGCTTCGGGACGACGGAGGACGCCTGGCCGGGTGGGGTGGGGTGGTGCACCCCGGCGCCGTGGACCTTCCACCGTGGGCGGGGCAGGTCGTGGCGTTGGAGTTGTCGCTGCCGGCCTCCCCGGCGACCCCTCCGGATCGGGTGGTTTCGGCACTGCCCGCCTTTCCGGCGGCGGAACGGGATCTGGCGCTGCTCGTCCCCGTGGACCTTCAGGCGGAGCGTGTGGAGGCCACCGCCCGGGAAGCGGCTGGCGCACTCCTGGAGTCGGCGGCCATCTTCGATCTCTACGAAGGGGAGGGGCTGGAGCCCGGGATGCGATCGCTGGCCTTCCGCTTCCGCTTCCGTTCGCCGGAGCGTACCCTCACCGACGACGAGGTGGACAGCGCCACCCGTCGGATCATCGACCGACTTGGGGAGGAATGGGGTGTCCATGTCCGAGGCTCGTGACGCCGTGAACGGATTCCGTGCCCTGGACCAGGCCGTTTCCCGGGCCCTGAAGCGCATCGGCGAGCTGGAGGAAGAGCTCCGACGCACCCGGGCCCGCAGGGACGAGGTGGAGGCCCTCCTCCAGCGCATGACCGCCGGCGAGGAGAATCCGGCCCGCATGGCGCAGCGCCTCAAGCAGCTGGACGGAGAGAACGACGATCTGAAGCGGCGCATCGAAGCCGGACGGGAGGTCGCCGACCGTCTGCTGGCTCGGGTCCGCTATCTCCAGGACCACGGCTGATCCATGACAGAGAAACAGTCCGTCAGCGTTCGCATCGCCGGTGAGGAACACATCATCCGGGCGTCTGCCGAACCCGACTACACGCGGCGCTGTGCCGGATACGTGGACGACCGGATCATGGAGATCCGGACCAAGGCGGGGCTACTGGAGACCCACAAGGCGGCCATCCTGGCAGCGCTGTCCATCACGGATGAGCTGCTCCAGACCCAGAAGGAGCTCCACCGGCTCCGGGAGGACATCTCCCGTCAGGCCGGCGACCTGGCCCGGCGGCTCGAGGCGGGTCTCGACTCCGGGGACCGCCGCTAGGCGGCACCCAGCCGGAGCCGGGCTCGGTCCTGGCCATCCCCTGCGGGTCCATCCCGGAGGCCTCCTCCGAAAGCGGCCTGGTTTGTCGCCCACCACCCCGCCGCGGGCCGGCTTCCTTGCGCCCTTATCGGCGCAAAGCCTATCGTTCGCCTGACTTTACCGTCGTGACGGGGCAATACCCCTCGACAGGTTTGACGCAGCCGACGGGCCCTACGGGTCCGACTTCGGAGATACATAGATATGGAGCCGCTGGTGATGGGTGCCGCGGCCCTGGCACTGTTGGCGGGATTCGTCTTGGGATTCCTGTTCAACCGTACCCGGGAGCGAGCGCTCCAGGAGAAGTTGAAGGCCACATCGGAGGATGAAGCCTCCCGAATCCTCGCCCGGGCCCGGGACGAAGCGGACAACCTCCGCAAGGCCGGAGAGTTTCCTCAACGAGCGGGAACAGAATCAGGAGGCACGCAGCCGGCAGCTGGAGGAACGCAACGATCAGCTCAAGGCCCGGGAAGCCCAGGTCGTGGAGTCGGAGGCGGCCGCCCGCCGCAAGCTCGAGGCGCTGGCCGGCCTCTCCTCCAGGGAGGCCCGGAACCGGTTGATGGAGGACCTGTTGGAAGAGGCCCGCGCCGAGGGGGCCAACGCCGTCCGGGAGGCGAAGGAGACCGCTCAGCGGGAGGCCGAGCGCGAGGCGCGGAAGATTCTGGCCCTGGCGATCCAGCGGATGGCGGCGGACACCACGGCGGAGCTCACCGTTTCCGTCGTCCAGCTCCCCTCCGACGAGATGAAGGGTCGCGTCATCGGTCGCGAGGGTCGCAACATCCGGGCCTTCGAGCAGGCGACGGGTATCGACGTGGTCATCGACGACACGCCGGAGGCGGTGGTCCTGAGCGGATACGACCCGGTCCGGAGGGAGGTGGCACGGATCGCCCTGGAACGGCTGGTGGAGGACGGGCGCATCCACCCGGGACGGATCGAGGAGATGGTGGAGAAGGCCCGCACCGAGGTGGAGCAGGGGATGACGGAGGCGGCGGAGGAGGTCCTGTACGAGCTGGGCATCCACAACGTGCACCCGGAGATCATCCGCACACTGGGCCGTCTGCGCTTCCGCACCTCCTACGGCCAGAACCAGCTGCAGCACTCCCGGGAGGTTGCGCTGCTGGCGGGCAGCATGGCTGCCGAGATGGGGCTGGACGTCGCCGTCGCCAAACGGGCCGGCCTCCTCCACGACGTGGGCAAGGGAATGACCCACGAGCACGAGGGAACCCACGTGGAGCTGGGCTACCGGCTCTGCAGCAAGTACGGCGAAGGAGAGGTGGTCCTCAACGCCATCCGGGCCCATCACGACGAGGAGCCCCATCGCTTCCCCGAGACCTTCCTGGTCACCGCCGCCGATGCCATCAGCGGTTCCCGGCCCGGGGCCCGTCGGGAGATGTTCGACGGCTACGTGAAGCGACTCGAGAATCTCGAGGAGCTCGCCATGGCCCACGAGGGCGTGGAACGCTGTTTCGCGATCCAGGCGGGACGGGAGTTGCGGGTGATGGTGGAGCCGGACCGGGTCTCGGACGCCGACATGGCTCAGATCTCGGAGGCCGTCGCCCGCCAGATCGAGGAGGAGCTCCAGTATCCCGGGCAGATCAAGGTGGTGGTGATCCGCGAGACCCGAGCCGTGGACTTCGCCCGCTGACGGGCCGCACCCCCGAGGCCGGAGGCGCCCCCGCCCCCGAGTCGAGCCCCACCGCCACGATGTTACCTTCTCAGACGTCCTTCCTCCTCATCCCATCCAGGAGCCCGTTCGACGCATGAGCGCCCAGATCATCTCCGGTACCGACATCGCCCGGGACATCCGGGAAGAGCTCAAGGAGCGGGTCACCCGGCTCAAGTCCGAGCAGGGGCTGACCCCGGGTCTGGCGGTGGTTCTCGTGGGCGAGGATCCTGCGAGCCATGTCTACGTGCGGATGAAGGGGAAGGCCGCCGACGAGGCGGGGATCCTCTCCAGGCAGATCACCCTCCCGGCCGACACGTCCCAGGACGAGCTTCTGGGGGTGGTCCAGGGCCTCAACGCGGATCCCGCGATCCACGGGATCCTGGTCCAGCTTCCCCTCCCGGACTCCATCGACGAGCAGGCGATCCTCCTGGCCATCGACCCCGCCAAGGACGTGGACGGCTTCCACCCGGTGAATGTGGGACTCCTGAGCACCGGGTCGCCGGACGTTCTCGCTCCCTGCACGCCCTGGGGTGTGATCCAGATGCTCCTCCGGAGCGGGGTGGATCCCCAGGGGAAGCATGCCGTGGTGGTGGGCCGGTCGAACATCGTGGGACGTCCCATGGCCTCCCTCCTCCTCCGAAAGGGGAAGGGGGGCAACGCCACGGTGACCGTGTGCCATTCCAGGACGGCGGATCTCGGGGCCATCACCCGTCAGGCCGACATTCTCATCGCCGCCATCGGCATCCCCGAATTCATCCGGGGAGACATGATCAAGGAGGGGGCCGTGGTCATCGACGTGGGGGTGAACCGGGTGGAGGACGACACGCGGGAACGAGGCTATCGGCTGGCGGGAGACGTGGCATTCGACGAGGCGGTCGAGGTGGCGTCGGCGATCACGCCAGTGCCTGGAGGCGTAGGGCCCATGACCATCGCCATGCTCCTCTCCAACACGGTGGACGCAGCCATCCGGCTGCACGACGCCGGCGACTGAGGTTCACCGTGACGGAGCCCGAAGGCCTCCTGGACCTCTTCACTCCGGTTCCGGACGAGGAGGAGGGTCCCCCGGTCCTCACCGTCACCCAGGTGAACCGCGCCGTCCGGCAGCACCTGGAGGCACGTTTCTCCTCGATCTGGGTCGGCGGCGAGGTTTCCAACTGGAAGCGGGCCAGGTCCGGCCACTGTTACTTCAGCCTGCGGGACGACGCCTCCGAACTGCGCTGCGTCATGTGGCGCAGCGACGCCGCCCGCCTCCCCATGGACCCCGATGACGGGATGGAGGTGCGCCTCCTGGGCGACCTCACCCTCTACGAAGCTCGGGGCTCCTTCCAGATGCGGGTCCGGAAGCTCGAGGCGGCCGGCGAGGAGGGGCTCTGGCGCCTGGCCTTCGAACGTCTCAAGGAGAAGCTCGGGGCCGAGGGCCTCCTGGCACCGGATCGGAAGAGACCGGTTCCACGCTTCCCGAAGACCGTGGGGGTGGTGACCTCCACCACCGGGGCCGCACTCCGGGACATCCTCTCCGTGCTTCGCCGCCGGGCGCCCTGGACCCGGGTCCTGGTGCGGCACGCCCGGGTCCAGGGAGAGGGAGCAGCCCAGGAGATCGCCGAGGGAATCCGGTTCTTCGCCCTCCACGGAGGAGTGGATGTCCTCGTCGTCGGTCGGGGGGGCGGTTCGGTCGAGGACCTCTGGTGCTTCAACGAGGAGCCGGTGGCCCGGGCCATCGTGGCCTGTCCGATTCCGGTGGTGTCGGCGGTGGGCCACGAGGTGGACGTGACCATCTCCGATCTCGTGGCGGACCTCCGGGCGCCGACCCCCTCTGCGGCGGCGGAGGCGGTGGTCCCCGACGGCGACACCCTTCGGACTCAGATCCGGGAGGTCGGAGTCCGGCTGCGGAGG
Source organism: Gemmatimonadota bacterium (assembly GCA_037382905.1). Taxonomy (GTDB): domain Bacteria; phylum Gemmatimonadota; class Gemmatimonadetes; order Longimicrobiales; family Gaopeijiaceae; genus Gaopeijia. The sequence goes on from JARRPL010000202.1 coordinate 7,687, forward strand.
GCCCTCCAGGCGGGGGTGGAGCTGCGCCGCCGCCGTCTCCAGGACGGTCCCCGGCGCCTCGCCAGGGCGCTGGGAGCCCGGATCGGGCCGATGGGACATCGAGTGGAAGGGGCGCGCCGCCGTCTGGCCCTGGCGATGCGCGGTCTTCTGCACGATCGCCGGCGCCGGGCACAGGTGGACGATCGGCTCGCACGGGCCGTCCAGGTACGGCTCCGGAGCGGCGAGGAGAGACTCGCGGGGCTCGCCGGCCGGCTCCACGCCCTCTCACCGTTGGCCACCCTGGAGCGGGGGTACGCGATCCCCCTGAGCCACGCGGGGGGGTTGATTCGAAGCGCCGCAGAGTTTTCGGCCCTGGAGGGATTCCGCCTCCGGGTACACGACGGCACGGTGGACGCCCGGGTGGAGGGCGTGCACCTGGACAGGGATGCACAGGATGGCTGACGACGATACCACACCGGGGCTCGAGGACCGACTCCGGCGGCTGGAGGAGATCCTCTCCATGCTCGAGGCGGACGAACTGGACCTGGAGCGGGCCCTGACCCTCTTCGAGGAGGGGATCGGGCATGTGCGGGAGGCGGAGAAGACGCTTTCCGCCGCGACCCTACGGGTGGAAGAGGTGCTGGCGGACGGGGTCACCCGCCCGCTGGACGACGGCGAGGGAGAGCGGCCGTGACGGATGGCCCCACCCTTCCCCTGGAGGAGTACCTGGCAGGAGAGCGGATCCACGTGGAGGCGGCGCTGGAGCGTGCCGTCCAGCGCATCACTCCCCTGGTCCCCGAAGAGGTGGCGGCAGCCGTGTCCCATGGGGTCCTGGCGGGTGGCAAGCGCCTTCGACCCGTCCTGTTCGCCGCAGCGTACCGGGCGGCAGGAGGTACCGGCGAGCCGGGACCGGTCCACGACATGGCCGCAGGTCTGGAGCTCATCCACGCCTACTCCCTCATGCACGACGACCTGCCCTGCATGGACGACGCTCCCCTGCGACGTGGCCGGCCCACCACCCACCGTCTTCACGGATCCGACGTGACGGTCCGGGCCGGTGCGGTCCTCATCCCGTCGGCGGCCCTCCAGGTCGTCAAGGGAGGACGCGGCCTGGGCCTGCCGGAGGACCGCGCCCGTCGGGCGGCCCAGATGCTCCTGGAGGCGGCGGGCGCCGGTGGGATGGTGGGTGGGCAGGCGCTGGACCTCCTGGGTGAGGAGCGCCTCCTGGACGCCCGGGAGCTGGACGAGCTCCACCGGCACAAGACCGGGGCCCTCCTGACCGCCGCCCTCACCATGGGCGCCTTCGCCGCCGGTGCCCCGGCTCCGGTTCTGGCGGGCTTCCGGTCGTACGGCGAGGCTGTGGGACTGGCCTTCCAGGTGGCCGACGATCTCCTGGACGCCACCTCCACGGCCCACGAGCTGGGCAAGGAGCCCTCCGATGCGGACCGGGGGAAGTCCACCTACGTGGCCCTGTTCGGCCTCGAGGAGGCCGAACGCCGGGGAAGAGCCCTGGTGGAGGAGGCCAAGGCGGCGCTGGAGGCGGTGGGAGTGACCTCCCGGCCCCTGGTGGCGCTGGCGGATTACATCATGGATCGGCGGAGCTGAATTCCGGGCCCTCCTCGCCGTCGCCGCCGGCGCATCGAGGGAATGGAGCCCCGGCGGTAGTGATGATCCCGGGGGGCGGTTAGCTTTTCGTTGAGATGGAAGGATCGCAGCGTCCCACCGGGGGTAGGCGGTCCGTTGCCCAGTTTTCCTCGCACCGCGGGCGGGTGCGTTCGTCGATCAGGAGGAAGTGAGCGGTGGCTCTCTTGGACACCGTGCGGTACCCCTCGGACGTTCGGGCTCTTTCACAGGAGCAGCTGCACGAACTGGCAGAAGAGGTCCGCCATCGCCATATCGACGTGGTGGCCCAGAAGGGTGGGCACTTCGGCGCCAGCCTCGGCGTGGCCGAGCTGACGGTGGCGCTCCACTACGTCTTCGATACCCCCCGGGACAAGATCGTGTGGGACACGGGCCACCAGGCCTACATCCACAAGATCCTCACGGGCCGGAACGAGGAGCTTCCCACAATCCGGAGCCGAAACGGGCTGGCTCCGTTCCTGCGCAGGGACGAGTCGGAGTACGACGCCTTCGGGGCAGGCCACGCCGCCACCTCCATCTCTGCCGCCTGGGGCATGGCGGTGGGACGGGACCTCAACAACGACGACTTCTCGGTGGTGGCGGTGATCGGCGACGGGGCCATGGGGTGCGGCCTGGCCTACGAAGCGCTCAACAACGCCGGCCACACGGACCGGGATTTCGTCGTGGTCCTCAACGACAACGATCAGTCCATCGGTCCCGCGGTGGGGGCGCTCAACAAATACCTGAACTCCGTGGTCACCAACCCGGCCTACAACCGGGTCCGGGATGCGGTGAAGGACGTCCTGCACCGCGTCCCGACGTCGTGGGGCCACATGATGGAGGAGGTGGCCGGGAAGTTGGAGGACGGCGTCAAGCACTTCCTGACGCCGGGCATGCTCTTCGAAGCCCTGGGCTTCACCTACGTGGGTCTCGTCCCCACGCTGCGGAACGTCCGGAGGATGAAGGGACCCGTGCTGGTCCACTGCATCACCCAGAAGGGAAAGGGGTTCACCCTCGCAGAAGAAGATCCGTGGACCTGGCACGCCTCGTCTCCCTTCGACAAGGTGAGCGGCTCCCGCATCAAGGGCGCCGCCGGGCTACCCCGGTACCAGAAGGTGTTCGGCAAGGGATTGGTGGAGTTGGCGGAGGAGAATCCCAAGGTGATCGCCATCACCGCGGCGATGCCCGACGGGACCTCCACGGATCAGTTCTCCGAAGCGTTCCCGGACCGGTATTTCGACGTCGGCATCGCGGAAGGGCATGGGGTCACCTTCGCCGCAGGTCTCGCCGCAGAGGGCATTCGTCCGGTGGTAGCCATCTACTCCACCTTCCTGCAGCGTGGCTTCGACAACATTGTCCACGATGTGGCGCTCCAGAATCTGCCGGTGGTCTTCTGCATGGACCGGGCGGGGATCGCCGGGGAGGACGGGCCCACCCACCACGGGGCCTTCGACATCCCCTACATGCTGACCATCCCGGGCATGACGGTGACGGCGGGAAAGGACGGAACCGAGATGCTCGGGCTTCTCCGTAGCGGTGTCGAGCACCTCAGCGGGCCCTTCTCCCTCCGCTGGCCCAGGGCCGCGGTCCCCTCGGGGGTCCCTCACATTCGGGAGATCGAGCCCGTGCCCTACGGCAGCTGGGAGTTCCTGCGCCGGGGGAAGGGCGTGGCCATCCTGGCGGTGGGCACCATGGTGCTCCCGGCCCTCGAAGCCGCTCAGGAGCTGGCCGCCGAAGGCGTCGACGCCACCGTGGTGAACTGCCGTTACCTGAAGCCCTACGACAAGGCGGCCTTCCGGGAGGTCATGAAGGAGCATCAGGTCGTGCTCACCGTGGAAGAGGGAGCGGTCCTGAACGGCTTCGGCGCCTTCATGGCACGGGAGGCCGACGGGTTCCTGGGCCGCGGCGAGATCCAGATGGACGCCATGGGCATCCCCGACGAGTTCATCGAGCATGGGGCCCGGGGGGAGCTTCTGGCGGAGCTGGGCCTGGACCGGGCCGGGATCGCCGCACGGATCCGGCGGTTGGCCCAGGTCCACGGACTCGTGAGCACGGCGCGGGAGTCGGCGTGACCGGACGGGTGCCGGCGGGTTGTCGCGCCGGTCGCCCCGTTCAATCGCTGGGCCTCGTGGTGCGGCGAGGGGTGGACGCCTCGGGACCCCTTCGCCGGGTTCATCGTGCGGCATCCCGGTACGGCTTGCGTGTGCACCTGGAAGAGCATGCCTTGGAGGCCTACCCGGGGGAGGTGGACGCTCTGGACGACTTCGAGGGTCTGGACGCGGCGCTGGCCCTGGGAGGGGACGGCACCTTCCTCCGGTCCGCCCGCCAGGTCATGGGCAGGGAGATTCCGCTCCTGGGGGTCAATCTCGGGTATCTCGGCTTCCTGACCTCTGGTGCGGAGGGAGAGCTGGAGGAGTTCGTCGGGCGGCTCGCCCGGGGCGACTACGTGACAGAGGACCGCTTCACCCTTCGGTCCGAGTTGCTGGACGGGGACCGCCCGGTGGCGGGACCCTTCACGGCGCTGAACGATGCCGTGGTCCACACCGACGGGATCGCCCGCATCGCCCGACTGAACCTGCAGGTGGGACCTCGGGGTGCCGAGGAGGACATCGGCGGATTCTCGGGGGACGGTGTGGTGGTCGCCACTCCCACCGGATCGACCGCCTACAGCCTCTCCGCCGGGGGTCCCATCGTGGTTCCCTCCATGGAGTGCCTGCTGGTCACCGCCATCTGCCCCCACACCCTCACGGTTCGGCCCCTCATCGTGCCGGCGGATGCGGATGTGGTGATCCGCTCCGCCGAGGCACATCCGGATCTGGTCCTGACGGTGGACGGTCAGGTGGCGGCACCCCTCCCCGAGAGCGGCGGGATCCGGGTCTCCCGCAGCGACACCATGGTGGCGCTGGTCCGCTTCTCGGATCACAGCTTCTTCCGGACCCTGCGGCGAAAGCTCCGGTGGGCGGCGCGCCCCGGAGAAGATCCCGACGCCTGACCCGTCGGCTCCGGGCCGTTCCGGCGGGGGCCTCGCGAACGCCCCGCACCGCCGGGGGTCCGGCCGGCCATTGAGGCGCCCCCCGACCCGGCGGCATCTTCCTACAATGCTCATCGAGCTTCGTATCCGCGACTTCGCCGTCATCGACGACCTCACCCTCGAGCTGGGTGCGGGATTGAACGTCCTGACCGGCGAGACCGGAGCCGGGAAATCCATCATCGTGGACGCCCTGGCTCTCCTCCTGGGTGAGCGGGCCTCCTCGGAGGATGTCCGTGCCGGGGCCGAACGGGCCCGGGTGGAGGCGGTGTTCGACATCGCCTCCTCGCCGGAGGTCTCCGCCCAGCTGGCGGAATTGGGCATCCAGGACGAGGACGGACTCCTCATCCTGCGGCGGGAGGTCCAGGCCGAAGGCCGGAACCGGGCCTGGGTGAACGGCTCGCCGGCCACGGCCGGCACCGTGGGGACGCTGGGGGCCCGCCTCGTGGACCTTCACGGCCAACACGACCACCAGACCCTCCTGCGGCGCTCGGCCCAGCGGGACATCCTCGACGCCTTCGCCGGTGCCCAGGGGGAGGTCGCGGCGGTCCAGGAGGCCTTCGAGCGGTTCCGGGCAGCCCGGGAGACGCTGGAGGCTCGACGGGAACGCCTGAGAGAGCTGGAACGAGAGGGCGATTTCCTGCGGCACCAGCTGCGAGAGATCGAGGCCGCCGGGCTCGAGCCCGACGAGGAGGATCGCCTGGACGCCGAGGCGGAGCGTCTCGCGCACAGCCAGGAGCTGGCCCGGGAGGTGGCCCGTGTGCACGAGGTCCTCTACGGAGACGACGACGCCGTCTCGGATCGCCTCGCTGGAATGGCTCGGACGCTCGAACGGGAGGCGCGACTGGACCCTCGGCTCGAGCCCATCCTGGAGCTCGTGCGGCCGGCGCTGGACACGGTGCAGGAGGCCGGTCGTCGGGCCGGTGACTACGCCTCCGACGTGGAGCACGATCCGGGTCGGCTCCAGGAGGTGGAGCAGCGTCGGGAGCTCCTCTTCAAGCTCAAGCGAAAGTACGGCCCCGATCTGGAGGACGTGATCCGCACCGGACGGGAGCTGGCGGCGCAGGTCCGGGAGTTGGACGACGCGGACGCGGATCTGACGGCGCTTCAGGAGGCGTGCGACCGAGCCCGCTCGACGCTGCAGGAGGCCGCTGCGGCGCTGAGCGAGCGTCGGCGGCAGGCCGCCTCGGAGCTCGGCCGAAGGGTGGAGGAGTTGCTTCCTGGCCTGGGAATGCAGGACGGCGTGGTGGAGATCGGACTCCTCGCGGAGGACCAGATCGGCCGCCATGGGGCCGAGGGTGTGGAGTTCCGGGTCTCCCTCAACGCCGGCTTCGAGCCCCGGGGCCTGGCCCGGGTCGCCAGCGGTGGTGAGCTCTCACGGGTCATGTTGGCGCTGAAGGCGGTCCTCGCCGAGGTCGACGACGTTCCGACCCTGATCTTCGACGAGATCGATGCAGGCGTCGGCGGAGCGGTGGCGCACGGTGTGGCACAGACGCTGGCTCGGGTCGCCGAGCATCACCAGGTGTTCGTCATCACGCACCTTCCTCAGCTCGCCTCACGGGCCCGGTCTCACCTCCTGGTGGAGAAGACCACCCGAGGCGGTGTGGCGGCAACCCGGGTGGAACGCCTCGAGGACGCCGACCGGGTGGTGGAGATCGCCAGGATGCTCGGAGGGGACCCGGAGTCGTCGGCGAGCCTGGAGCATGCACGAGCGCTCCTGAAAGGGGAGCTACGGTCTGCAGGATAGCGATCCGGGACGACGGGCCCGAGGCGCCCCAGGCCGTCACTCGGGGCCCTGGACGGGACGCAGGGACGGACCCGCTCCGACTCCGCCCTTCAGCCACCCCAGAGGGAGAAGTAGACCCGCCCCCCGAATCGAGCCCGGGTCTCCTTGAGGGTCTGCCCCCCGGATCCCATGACCGAGAAGGCCACCCCGGCCCAGACCTCCACCGGGAACTCGCCCTGGGGCGGCTGATATCGAAGACCTCCGCCAAGGGTGTGGAGCTCCATGGACGACTCCACCTCCAGGACCTCCGCGGGCAGACCCAACTGTCCCTCGGGATACGGGATGGGGGGTCCCGCCTCCGGAAGGGGCGTGGTTCTCTCGTACTGGTCATCGCCCTTGCTCCGATATCGGTAGTCCACCTCGAGCCAGAGGGGATCCGCCACCGCGAACGAGGGGCGGAGCTCCAGAGTCAGCAGATTTCCCGGGGTCCATTCCACCTCCGCCAGGTTGGCCAGCGGAACCAGGGGAATGTCCGGAGGCGCGATCCGCCTCAGCACCGTTCCGGTCCGGGCCAGGGTGTAGCTGCCGGAGCCGGCGAGTCCGAACCGGCCGAAGCGGAACCAGCCCGCCGCCCCCGCCTCGAGATCCAGCTGGCCGTCGCCCCGCGGAATGTCGTAGATGCCCCGGGGGTCCTCTCCGCTCCCGGTGGGAAGACGCACCCGGCCCATGAGGGTCAGCCCGTGGGAGGGGCGGCCCGTCTCCCGCCGGGGTCCCCCTTGGAGCACCCGCAGGCGGGCCTCCACCTCCACGTCGCCCAGCCCCCAGAGGAGAGGGATGGAGGGCGGATAGTACTGATACGGCCCCTGGGGATCGCTGAGGAGGGCCCGAAGGTCGTCCCGGTCCAGCGGCGCGTCCGCGAGGGGGACCGCCGTGCCCACCGTAGGCAGGCCCGCCGCCGAGAGGACGGCGTTGAACTCGGCCACCGCCTCCAGGAGCGCCTCGCCGCCCACGGTTCCCGTGGCTGGAAAGACCGCGGACGCCGCATAGGCGTCTACCCAGTTGGCCGCCCACGACGTCCAGATCGTCGACTGCTCGGCCGGCAATCCCGCCGCCGCTTCCGTCAGCTCCCGCGTGAACGCCAGCACCGCATCGTAGTTCGAGATGGCCGGATTCGTCCCGACGTTGGCCAGCGCGGAGGGAAGGATGCCGATCTCCGCCTCCACCCGGGACCGATGGAAGGGCACGGTGGCCCCCAGGGTGAGCCACGACGTCAGCCCAAGCTCCAGCGTCAACGGCACCCGGGTCTGGCTCGTCTGCAGCGTCGCCTGGCTCGATCCCAGCACCGGGGCAGCCGAACCGTCTCCCGTGATGTCGAACAGCCGCTGCCCGAGCTTCTCGAACTCGGGGAAGAGTGTGGCGGCGTTCTCCACCTCGAAGGGACCCGCCAGCGGCAGGACGTCGCCGTTCACCCCATAGCGCTCGTCCCCCCAGATGAAATCCCCCAGCACGCCCACCCGGAGGTCGCCCTTCCGGAGGACACTCCAGTCCCCGTCCTGCGCAACGCCCGGGGCGGGCAAGGCGAAAGTCAGGAGCAACAGGACGAGAACGCCCGGCCGACAGGGCAGGGGCCCCGACACCCGGAGGGCCCGCAATGCTCGGATCTCCCAGCGGGGAAAGGGCTTGGGACGCATGAACCGGGTCGGAAGGGAAGGATTTCGGGTGGAAACCGAAAGGTAACCTCCGCCCCGGTTCGTGTCTTGACACCCCACCAAGGGATTTCTAGGTTTCGTTCTATTCAACGCGGGAATAGCTCAGTTGGTAGAGCATCACCTTGCCAAGGTGAGGGTCGCCGGTTCGAGTCCGGTTTCCCGCGTTGAATAGAACGAAACCTAGAAATCCCTTGGTGGGGTGTCAAGACACGAACCGGGGCGGAGGTTACCTTTCGGT
>JARRPL010000203.1:0-5862 GCA_037382905.1 Gemmatimonadota bacterium
GGATACCGGCGCCGTCGAGGAGGAGGCCAGGGATCGCCTCATCCTTCTCAAGTTCCGCCATCCCCTCACCCGGGAGTCTTTGTACCGGGACCTGGCCCAGATTCGGCGGGGCCTTCTCCACAAACGCATTGCAGCCGCGCTGGAGGCGGTCTACGGCGAGGCCGCCACCGAGCATGCCGACGAGCTGGCCTTCCACCTCTCCAGGGCATCCGGCGTCGCGGAGCCCCGGACCGTCGGGTACCTCGAGCTGGCCGGCAGCGATGCCGTGGAGCGGCACGCCGACGAGGAGGCGGTGGACTACCTCGCCGCCGCCCTGCGCGCGGCAGAGGAGCTGACGTCCCCGCTGGAACCGGCGACCGAGGATCGCCTGCGGCGACTCCTGGCCCGGGCCCAGACCAGCGCGGGCCGTTTCCAGGAGGCCCGGGAGCAGCTGGAACGGCTCCTGGCCCGCGCCGAGGCCTCCGGGGACCGTGCGGCCCAGGCCGACGTCCTTCGGCACCTGGGCATCAACTCCACCTTCCTGGGCCGGCACGCCGACGCGCTGAACGAATTCGAGGCGGCCCGAGCCGTGGTGCCGGAGGACGCGCCGACGGTGGGGGCCGGGATCGAGCTGGCGGCGGGCATCACCCTCCAGCAGCTCGGCCGGGCCGAAGAGAGCCGACAACGTCTCGTCGAGGCCCTCCGACTTGCAGAGCTCGTGAAGGACGACGGGCTCCTGGCCTGGGTGCATCGGGCCCTGGCGCTGATCAACACCTTCGGGGGAAACAGCGGAACCGCCCGACGCCACGCCGCCGAGGCCATCGACCGGGGTCGGGCGGCGAAGGATCGGGAGGCGGTGTTCTGGGGGGAGTGGGTCCTGGCGACCCTCGAAGGGCTGACCCAGGGGCCTGCTCCCATGGAACCCTGGATGGCGGCGGCCCGGGAGTCCGCAGAGGCCTTGGGCTCACCGGTCCTGGACCTCCACGTGGACGAGCTCGAGCTCGAGTATCTCTACTTCACCGGGGAGTGGGACCAGGCCCTCGCCCTGGGCACCCGTGCGATCCATCGGGCCCGGGCGCTCCACAAGCGGGCCCTCGTGGTCCGGCTGCTGGTCTGGACCTCCAGCGTCTACATCGGCCGTGGAGACCTGGACGGCGCGAGGCTCCTGGTGGACGAGGCGGTGGAGCTGGCCGGCGTGGCCTCCGGGTCGGCCCCCTTCGCCTCGGACGTGCACGCCGCACTGCCGGCCCTCATCGGTCTGGCGGCCCTCCGGTTGGCGGAGCGCAGGCTGGACGATGCGCTGGAATCAGGCCAGGCGGGGCTCGCCCTGGCCGAGGCCAGCGGCTATGTGATCTGGGCCCTGCACCGACTCCTGCCCATCGTCGGTGAGGCCTACGTGCGGCTCGACGACGTGGAGCGGGCCCGACAGGTCCTGGAGCGCTTCCAGGACGAGGGCCGGAGGATGGACCACGGCATGAGCCTCCTCTGGGCCAAGGCCGGGCAGGCCCTGGTCACCTGGCATTCCGGGGACCTGGAGGAGGGTGCTCGGCTCCTCGGGGAGGCGGCGGAAGCGATGGACGCGATGGGGATCCCGTACGAAGCGGCCCGAATCCGGCGCCAGCACGCGGGCCGGCTCGCCGATCTGAACCAGACCGACGCCGCCCGGGCCGCACTCGACCAGGCATCGGACGTCTTCCAGCGACTCGGTGCCGAGCCGGAGCTCCGGGCGACCCGCGGCATGTACGAGGAGATCGGAGTCACCCGACGGGGTCCGACGGGCGGCCCCGATGGCCGGGCGGGGCTGTCGAGCCGCGAATGGCAGGTCGCCGAGCTCGTAGCGGAGCGGAAGTCCAACCACGAGATCGCCCGCATCCTGGGGATCGCCTATCGGACCGTCACCACCCACTGCCAGAACATCTACAAGAAGCTGGAGTTGGAGGACGGGCCGAAGCGGATCATGCTTGGAGACCGGGTTCGGGAGGGTCGGTTGACCCGGCCCGACTGAGGTGCGACCACGGGGGATCAGCTCACCTGGGGACGATCCTCGGACCGATGCTTCTCCAGGAAGGCCTCGGTGCCCTCAGGCACCAGGAGCCCGTCGGCGATCCCGGCGATCTCCTCCGCCTCCTTCCAGGCCTGCTCCAGGCGCCAGAGCTCCCCCTCCAGCGCTCGCCGCTCCGACTCTTCGTGGAGCGCCATCTCGAGGGCCAGACGGGTGGGTTTGGCGAGCTTGGACACCAGGCCGGAGGGGTCTCCGGCGAAGCCCTCCCGCTTCCAAGCCGAGATCTCCCGCAGGAAGGCCTCGGGGTGGCCCGCCTCCTCGATGCGCCCCACGGCGTCCTGCACCACCGACCGCTTCCCGCCGGCGGCGTTGATGCGAGAGAGGAGGCGACCCGCCACCCGACGGGCGTCCTGGCCCGTATAGGCGGGCTCCCGCTTTCCCTTGGTGACCCGTACGCCCCAGCCCTGCTCGTCCTCCGTGGGGAAGAAGCGGACCTTCTGCAGGTCCGGGCGCTTGAGCTTCACGACCGTCCCGTCCTCGTCCTTGAGGGAGACCAGCGTGCGACCGTTCACCAAGAGATTCGCGATGTTGCCCGACTGGCCCAGCAGCGCCGTGGAGAAGAGTCCGGTGGCCAGCCCCCCCACGGCGACGATCCCCACCCCGACGGTGATGCCGGCAGTGGTGAGGATGTTCCTGCGACGCCGTCGACCGAACTGATCTCCGTAGCGCCAGGCGGCGAATTCCTCCCGGAGCGGCTCGCCCACCCGCACCATCTCCAGACCCTCGGCGTGCTTCGCCAGGCCGATGTTCGAGGTCTGACTCCGGACCCGCGTCTGCCGGAAGAGCCGCTCCAGCGTCTCCACCGCCTCCCAACGCTCCTCCAGCGGCGTCAGGTTCCAGCGTTCGCACTTGCGGCAAACCACCCAGAGCCGGCCCCGGGCGGCGTCGAAGGCCAGACGACGACCGACGGGAAAGGCCTCCACGACCTCGTTCCGTCCCAGGTCCTTCTCGCAGAACATGCAGGTGGTGTACATCGTGTTGGCGCAGGGGGCAGGGAAACGCTTTCGTCTTCAGTACGCGTGGAGCCCCGGGAGCGTTCACCGGCGGCTTGACCGCCACCCGGCGATCCGGCCTTTTCAGTCGCCCCCTCCCATCTCCACACCGGACCCCACCATGCAGAAGCGCCCGACCCGGCTTCGCCGCGCACCCGCCTGGGCAGCCACCGCCGCGCTGGCGGCGGTGGCGTTCGTCGGCCCCCTCCCAGCCCAGTCGCCCGCCGAGGTGGCCCGCACCTTCCGGGAGGCCAACGAGGCGGTGATCCTCCGGGATTTCGCAGAGCTCCTCTCGTACCCGAACGTCGCCAGCGACGCCGAGGGGATCCGGCGCACGGCGGACTTCATCGTGGCCCGGCTGGAGGCCGCCGGAGTGGACGCCGAGCTCCTGGAGGTCGGGGACGCGCCACCCGTCGTCTACGGAGAGCTCCGTGTGCCCGGAGCCACGCGGACGCTGGGCATCTACGTCCACTACGACGGTCAGCCTGCGGATCCGGCCAACTGGACCCACGCTCCGTGGGACCCCACCCTGTACTCCGCCTCCATGGAGGCGGGAGGGGAGCCCATCCCCATCCCGGAACCAGGAGACCCGGTGGACCCGGAGTGGCGCCTCTACGCCCGCTCCGCCGGAGACGACAAGGCACCCATCGCCGCCATCGTTCCGGTGCTGGAGGCGTTCCGGGCCGAGGGCATCCAGCCGACCTCGAACCTGATCTTCTTCTTCGACGGCGAGGAGGAGGCGGGCTCGCCCCACCTGCGGGAGTACCTGGAGACGTACCGCGATCGCCTCGACCCCATCGATGTCTGGCTCTTCTTCGACGGGCCCGCCCACCAGAGCGGCCGGCCCCAGCTCACCTTCGGGGTGCGGGGCGTCTTCGGCATGGAGGTCACGGTCTACGGGGCCACCCGGAACCTCCACTCGGGCCACTACGGCAACTGGGCGCCCGACACGCCCCTGGTGCTGGCGGAGCTCCTGGCCTCCATGAAGGACCCCTACACGGGTCGGGTCACCATCGATGGCTGGTACGACTCTACCGAGCCCCTGGGCTCCGAGGAGCAGGAAGCCCTGGACGCGCTTCCGCCGGTGGACGAGCAGCTCAAGCGCGAGCTGGGGCTTGCCTGGACGGAGGGAGCACCCGAGAGCCTGCCGGAGCGGCTCCTGGTGCCGGCCCTCACCATCCGGGGGATGTCCGCAGGCAACACCGGGGCGCTGGCCCGGAACGTGATCCCCAATCAGGCCACGGCGGCGCTGGGGATCCGCCTGGTGAAGGGAAACGACCCGGACGCCATGCGGGAGCTCGTCGAGGCCCACATCCGGGAGCAGGGCTTCCACATCGTCCGGGACGATCCGGACATGGAGACGCGACTCCGGTACCCGAAGATCGCGAAGGTGACGGGGGGCGGTGGATATCCCGCCGCCCGGGCCTCCATGTCGGACCCCTACGTCCAGCAGGTGATCGCCGCCGCCGACGCCGCGGCCGACGACGCCTTCCAGGAGGGCGCCCTGGTCCTGACGCCGGGGCTGGGGGGCTCGCTCCCCCTCTATCTCTTCACCGACATCCTGCAGAAGCCCTTCGTCAACGTCCCGGTGGCGAACCACGACAACAACCAGCACGCTCCCGACGAGAACCTCCGGCTCGCGAACCTGTGGTATGCCATCGAGCTGTACGCCCAGCTCCTGACCATGCCCGGCGGGGTGAGCCAGTGAGGTTCGCAGGGGCCCGGAGCCTGGGGCGGGCTCCGGCGGGGCACGGCGGATCCGGGAGCCGACGGGGATCGGTGGGTTCTCCCGGGTGAGCCGACGCGCCCCTTCCTGACGACGGGACCGGACCATGCCCGCTGTGGAGAGCCGCCTTGCCCGGCCACGCCGTCGCTCGCGGCTCAGCCGGGCTCTGGGGGCGGTCGTCGTTCACGCCCGGGCCTTGCTCCGGGAGTTCCGGGTCCCCCTCCTGGGCTTCCTGGGCGTCACCCTGGCGGGAGGCTTCCTGTACGGGGAGCTCTACCGGGCGATCCGGGGCGTGGTGATTCCCCTCGTGGACCGGCCCTACATCATGCTGCAGCTCATGATCCTGGAGGCCCCGGAGGCGGTGCCTCCGGAGCTCCCCCTCGTGGTGTTCTGGTACGGGCTCCCGGTCATCTTCCTGGTGCTGGTGGGCCTGGGTGCCGCCGATTTCCTGGACCTCTTCTTCAATCGGGACGAGAACCGTGACCGCTGGGGTGAAGCGTTGGCCATGACCTACCGAAATCACGCCATCGTCCTGGGCGCCGGCCACATCGGCCTCCGGGTCGTCCGGGATCTCCACGACATGGGAATGGACGTGGTGGTGATCGACATCGGACCCGACGAGCTGGCCCAGGACTCCCGGGAGCGCCTCTCGGTACCGGTGGTGATGGGCGATGCCCGCTCCTCCTCCACCCTCACCCACGCCGGCCTGGAGCACGCCGACGTCTTCGTGGTGTGTACCCACGACGACCGGCTGAACCTGGAGGTGGCCATGAAGGTCCGGGAGCTCAGAAGCGACGTACGAATCGTGGCCCGGATGTGGGACGAGGGGATGGGTCGGCGGATGGAGCAGTTCCAGATGGTGGATGCGGTGCTGTCCGCCGCGGACCTGGCGGCCCCGGCCTTCGCCGGTGCGGCGCTGGGGATCGAGATCACCCAGACCCTTCAGGTCCGAGGCGTGGAATATTCCACCGCACGCCTCACGGTGCTCCGGGGCTCGCCCCTGGATGGAGGCCGGGTCGGGGACGTGGAGGCCCGGGAAGGGCTGGAGGTGGTGATGCTGGTGGCCGGGGAGACCGTCACGGTGGACCCCGAGCCGGATGCCG
>JARRPL010000203.1:5868-10281 GCA_037382905.1 Gemmatimonadota bacterium
CCGTCCTGCGGGCCGGCGACGACGTGGCCATCTTCGCCCGGCACGAACGGGTGCTGGACGTGGTGACGAGGAATCGAAAAGGGAGGCGGTGACGGCGGTCGGATCCGGCTTGCCGCGCGCCCGGGTCCGCCGTCCGGTCCTCAGGGCCGCGAAGAGGTCCCCAGGCCCCCGAGCCCCGCCTTTCGGAGTCCGTCCAGAACGTCCACCCGAACCTCCTCGAGAACCGGCGTCCGGGCCAGCAGCTCCATCGGCCTCTTCTCGAAGTCGGGCTTGAGTCTTCGCAGCTCGTCCAGGGCATGGCTCGCCTCCTCCAGCCGACCCAGTTTGCCCAGCGCCGCCGCCCGGAGCGCCGGATCCCAGAAGCCCGCCGGGGGCAGGACCCGTTCCACCTCCCGGAAGGCCTCCTCGTACTCCCCGCGGGCGAAGTGGATGATGAATAGCCCATGGTGGAACCAACCGGGCTGTGCCGGGCCCGACTCGAAGGCCTGCCGGAGCAGCTCCTCGCCGTGATCGAAGTCCCCGGCCACTGCGAAGAGGTAGCCGATCGTCCCTGCATAGTTCGGTGAGCTCGGATTGAGGGCCAGCGCGGCCTCCGCCTCCCCGACGAACAGCTCCCTCTCCCCCCGGAGCAGGTGGAGATAAGCCAGGATCGTCCGGGCGAGCTGACTGTCGGGAGCGAGGGTGACGCCCCGCTTCGCATACTCGAACGCCGTGGCCAGGGGATCGTCCAAGCCAGGCCGGTCGAAAAGCCATGCGTGCGCGTGGAGGTTCGCGAAGGCGGCCCACCCGGGACCGTAGTCCGGCTCCCGCTCGATCGCCCGCTGCAGCGCCACGAAGGCCGCCTCACCCGCCTCCGCCGTCATCACCAACATGTAGTAGTGATACCGGAGCAGCGCCTCGTAGGTGCTGAGCTCGGCAGGGGGCTTGTCCCGGGACTCCCGGGTCAGGCGTCGCGAGATCACCCCGTACTCGTCGGCGACCGCGGCCATGAGGTCCCGGGCCAGCTCCTCCTGGACGGCGATGAGGCGGCCGGCGTCCAGGGGGAGCTTATAGGACTCGCCCCAGAGCTGACGGACGGCGAGGGTGTCCGTCAGGTGGGCGACGATCTTCAGCCCCACGTCGTCCCGCCGGACGCTCCCCTCCAGGATGAACCGCGCGACCTGGGCGTCCCCGCCGTCGTCGCCCGGGGTTCCGGTGGGTTGGCCGGGAACGGCGATCACATTCTCGTAGCGGTTCACCTCGTGGATCAGTTCCGCGACGAGCCCCGGGCCGAAGAAGGTCCAGTCCGGGTCGGCGGTGAGGTCCCGGAAGGGGACGATGGCGACCGTGGGGCCCGGGTCGACGGGGTCCCCGCCCACCCGCGCCGGCGATGGAGCGCCGGGGGCGGGCCCGTGGTTCTGGCGGGTGAAGTCCGGCACGTACCGCCCCTTCGGGATGTCGATCCGGACGGGGTCGTGCTGTCCCGCGACGAAGTAGTAGTGCTCCAGCCTGCGGCGGAGCCTCGCGGCCTCGATGCGCACCACGGGGTCCCGGGTCGGGTCGAAGTCCTCTCCGCGACCGAACACCCGGCGCGCGATCACCCTCCCACGGATCGCCTCCGGGCGGCCGGCGAGGGACTCCTCCACGACGAAAGTCAGGAAGCTCCGCAGACGCTCGGTGGCCTCGAACTCGGGGTGACCGAGAATCCGCTGCAGCTCCGCCCGGACCTCCTCCGCGGAGATCCCACCTCCCCCGGCCTCGGCGGCCGACTCCCTTCCGTCTGTCGCCATCGGGCTCCCCATCTCCAGTGAAGGCTCAGGTGCTTCACGCCCGCGCTCAGGTGCTTCACGCCCGCGAAGGTAACCTACATGCCCGGGTTGTAGTCTACCTGTCGCATATCGCGTCCGGCGCGCAGCTTATGGTTTCGGATGGACGTTGGGTCGCTGGAGCCGTCAAAGGCCCGCGATGTCCAACCCGACCACGACATCGAGAGATCCTGCACACGGGAGGCTCCGCACCATGACGGTACCCTGGCTCCGAGGCGGCGCCCTTGCCGCCCTCGCCTTCGCCCTCATCCTCCCGAACGCCGCCACGGCCCAGATCGTCGATCCCGACGACGTGGAGCCTCGAGCACCCGAATATTCGCCCTACCTCGGCTATACCTACCCCGACCGGGTCTTCTTCGGCGACACCCACGTCCACTCGTCGTATTCCACCGACGCCGGGATGATCGGCAACATCCTGGGTCCCGACGAGGCGTACCGCTTCGCCAAGGGGGAGATCGTGACCGCCAGCAGTGGCGTCCGGGCCAGGCTCCTCCGGCCCCTGGACTGGCTGGTGGTGGCGGACCACGCCGAGAACCTGGGTCTGGCCGACCTGATCGCCGAATCGAACCCCGACCTCCTGACCAACGACTGGGGCCGGGAGATGCACGACATGGTCAAGGCGGGGAACTGGGGCGACGCCTACGCCTCGTGGGGCTACCAGATCTCCATCCGGGAGGACCGCCTCGCAGGCGTCGAGGGCATCCTCCGCACCATGTGGGAGCGCCTCACCCAGGCCGCCGAGGACCACAACGAGCCGGGGCGCTTCACGGCGCTGATCGGCTACGAGTGGACCTCGACTCCGCTGGGGAACAACCTGCACCGCAACATCATCTTCCGGGACGGGAAGGAAGAGGCGGACCAGGTGGTGCCCCTGAGCCAGTACGACACCCAGGACGTCGAGGACCTGTGGGACTGGATGGAGGACTACGAGGCCCGGACCGGGGGGTCGGCCCTGGCCATCGCCCACAACGGCAACCTCTCCAACGGGATGATGTTCGACGACATCACCCAGTCGGGGGATCCCCTCACCCGGGAGTACGCCGAGCGCCGCTCCATGTGGGAGCCGCTCTACGAGGTGACCCAGATGAAGGGGGACGGGGAGACCCACCCCATGCTCTCCCCGAACGACGAGTTCGCCGACTTCGAGACCTGGGACCGGGGGAGCTTCGGCGCCGCAAAGGACCCGGACATGATCCCCCGGGAGTACGCCCGGGAGGCGCTGAAGCGGGGGCTGGCCTACGAGGCCGAGCTGGGGGCGAACCCCTTCCGCTTCGGGATGGTGGGGAGCACCGACACCCACACCTCCCTGGCTACCACCACCGAGGACAACTTCTTCGGCAAGGCCAGCATGGTGGAGCCCGGGCAGCCGGAGCGCTTCGACGAGCTGATCACCGGCTACAACCCGGATCCCCAGGGCCGGGACTACGAGATCCGGCACTACCAGGCCTCCGCGTCGGGGCTCGCCGCCGTCTGGGCCCGGGAGAACACCCGGGAGGCCCTCTGGGACGCCATGGAGCGCAAGGAGGTCTACGCGACCACCGGCACGCGAATGACCGTCCGGGTCTTCGCCGGCTGGGACTTCGAGCCCGAGGAGCTGGACCGCTGGGACTTCGCCGTCCAGGGCTACCAGCGGGGCGTCCCCATGGGCGGGGAGCTCACCGACGCCGAGGGGAGCGGTGATGCTCCCGTCTTCATGATCCGGACACTCCGGGACCCCGACGGGGCCAACCTGGACCGGGTCCAGATGGTGAAGGGGTGGCTGAACGCCGACGGCTCCACCGAAGAGCGGGTCTACGACGTGGTCTGGTCCGGGGACCGGACGCCGGGCTCCGACGGGACGCTTCCCCCGGTGGGCAACACCGTGAACGTGGAGGAGGCCACCTACAGCAACGCCATCGGCGAGCCCATCCTCTTCGGCTTCTGGGAGGATCCGGACTTCGATGCGGATCAGCGGGCCTTCTACTACGTCCGGGTGATCGAGATTCCCACGCCCCGGTGGACCACGTACGACGCCGCCTTCTACGGGGTGGAGCGGCCGGCGGACGTGCCGGCGTCGATCCAGGAGCGGGCCTACACGTCGCCGATCTGGTACACGCCGGGGGGGTGAGGGGCACGACTCCGGGGACGAAGCCTGGCGGTGCCCCACCCGCGGCCCGTCCTACACCGGCTCCCGGAGTCCCGCCCGCCGGAGCCCGTCCAGAACGTCGACCCGGACCCGGCTGGGTATGGGCGTGCGCGAGAGCAGCTCCGATACCCGGTCCTCGAAGTCCGGCTTGAGCCGCCGGAGCTCCTCCAGGGCTTCCTCGGCCTCGGCCCTGCGCCCGAGCTTCCCCAGGGCCGCGGCCCGGAGGGCGGAATCCCAGAACCCCGCCGGCGGGAGGACCCGCTCCACCTCCCGGAAGGCCTTCTCGTATTCCCCCCGGGCGTACTGGGCGATGAACAGCCCGTGGCGGAACCAGCCCGGCTGGGCGGGGCCCGACTCGAAGGCCTGCCGAAGCAGGGCCTCACCGCGATCGAAGTCCCCCGCCACTGCGAAGAGGTAGCCGATCGTACCCGCGTAGTTCGGCGAGCTCGGATTAAGGGCCAGGGCAGCCTCCGCCTCGCCGAC
>JARRPL010000204.1:0-5756 GCA_037382905.1 Gemmatimonadota bacterium
CCTTGAGTCGATCTCGAAGGCCGACACCTTGGCGCCGCCGGAGATCTCGTGGTTCATGTAGGAGCTCATGTACCGGCCGTCGCCGAAGGAGCCGATCCCGTCGGGGATCCCGTCCAGCTGCTCGCCGGACCCGGGCATGACGTCTCCGGCCGTGGCCAGGGGGATCATCTCGCCCGGGATGCCCGGCTCGAGGGCGGCCTGGGCGGGCCGGGTGGTGCGGAAGCCGGGCCGGTTCATCTTGGCGTCGGCGGTGGGAGCGTCGAGCTCCGGGGTCACTGCGGCGGAGTCGGGAGTGTCGCAGGCCGCCAGGACGAGCAGCCCGGTGGTCGCTAGGACCAGTCTGGGATCACGCACGGGCACCTCCAGGTGAAGATCGGTGAGGGGGGAACTCCTTTCACCGGGAGAATGGGCGCCGGGTTTGTCGGGAACCCGACGGAACGGCAACGAGCTCCGGGCCCATTCCGTAACGACTGGGTCAAACGCCTTTCCGGCCCGCCCCGGACGGTTTCACGGGCACGGCGGAACCTTGTCCCGGGGCGGCGACGCCGGATGCCGAGGGCCGCCGGACCTCCACTCTGGACCGTGGCCCGTCTCCGTGCCCATCTTGTTGCCCTCCACGCGAATTCCCTTCCCGGAGCCCGCCATGCGCCGCGCATCCCTCGCCCTGACCGCCGTCCTTCTTCTGGCAGCACCCGCCACCGCCCAGGAGAGACCCATGACCTGGCTGGACATGCAGCAACTGGCCAGAGCGGGTTCGTGGACGCCGAGTCCCGACGGATCCTGGATGCTCTACACGATCAGCACGCCGGACTGGCAGGAGGACGAGAGTCAGACGGACCTCCACATGGTATCGCTCCGAGACGGCCTCCCGTCTTCTCGCCGTCTGACCTTCACGGAGGAGTACGACGAGACGGACCCGGCCTGGTCTCCCGACGTGGGGTTCTTCGTGTTCCTCTCGGATCGCGGGGAGGACGGCGAGGACCAGCTCTACATGATGCGCCCCGACGGGGGGGAGGCCCGCAAGATCACCGAGGTGCCCGAGGGCGTGTCGGACTACGCCTTCTCGCCGGACAATGAGTGGCTGGTCTTCCGGAGCGGGGAATCGGGGATGGAACAGCTCCATGCTCTCGAGTTCGGTGCGTTGCGCTCGGCCCTGGACAACGGCACCGACGCGCTGGCCAATGCCCCGGTCCAGCTGACTGAGGAGCCCGCCGGGATCGACAGCTGGGACTTCGCGCCGGACGGCTCGGCGATCTACTTCAACCGGCCGGACCACTTCGACGAGGCGGAAAAGGAGCGTCGGGAGGCCGGGTTCACCGTCGACATCCGCAACGCCGTCACCCCCCTCTCCCAGCTCTATCGCCTGGACGTCGCCTCCGGGGCGGTACGCCAGCTCACCTCGGACCCGGAGGTCAGCGTGGAGGGCTTCGAGATCTCGCCCGACGGTGCGTGGATCGGCTACCGCGGGGGCTCGGCGGAACGGTACGAGCGCAACATCACCGGTTCGCGCCTCTACCAGGACCTCTTCCTGATGGAGACCGCCACGGGGGCCATCGAGCGGCTCACGAACAACTTCGAGGTGGGGGAAAGCGGCCTCTCCTTCTCCCCGGATTCCCGTTTGATCGCCTTCTCGGCGCCCGACGACCTCACGCGCTACACCATGACCGAGAACCGGATCTACCTGCGGGAGACGGGTGACCGGGGTGGGGAGTTCCGCAAGCTCGGCGAGGACTTCGACAATTCGCTGTCGGTGGACTTCTGGTCCGAAGATGGCGGCACCATCTACTTCAACGCGGGCGTGAAGGTCACGACGCAGCTCCACGCCGTGGACGTGGCCACCGGCGAGGTCCGGCAGATCACCGACGAGAGGGCGGCGCTGTCGGTGGGTCAGGACGAGGAATCCGGCGTCTACCTCATCAACTACTCGGACCCCGAGACGCCCCCCACCGTCTTCACCGTGCCGAGCCTGAACCGGGTGGCGGACCGGGGTGCCTGGGTACAGCTGGTCGAGGCGAACCCCCAGGTGGACCAGCTCGCCCTGGGACGGGAGGTCGAGGTCGAGTGGACGTCCTCCGACGGGAAGAGGGTCGGGGGGGTCCTGGTCTATCCCGTCGGCTACCAGGAGGGGACCCGCTATCCCCTGATCGTGGCCATCCACGGAGGCCCCGCCTCGGCGGACGTGCTCCGCTTCAACGGAGGGTACGGCGCCCAGGTCTACGCCGGTGCCGGCTACGCCGTGCTGAAGCCCAACTATCGAGGCTCCCGGAACTACGGGAACGCTCACCGCACCGACATCGTGGGGGACTACTTCACGATGGGGTACGAGGACATCATGACCGGGGTGGACTACCTCATCGACGAGGGGATCGTCGATCCGGACCAGATGGGGGTGCTGGGCTGGAGTGCCGGAGGCCACTGGTCCAACTGGATCCTCACCCAGACGGACCGCTTCAAGGCCATCTCGTCCGGTGCGGGTACGATGAACTGGATCAGCATGTACGCGCAGAGCGACGTCCAGCGGAACCGCCAGTTCTACATCGGGGACGAGTTTCTCTACGAGGACTTCGATCCCTACTGGGACCAGTCGCCTCTGAAGTACATCGCCAACGCCAAGACGCCCACCATGATCCACGTGGTGGAGGGGGACCCCCGGGTTCCGAGCCCCCAGTCCGTGGAGCTTCACATGGCCCTCAAGAAGCTGGGTGTGCCCACGGAACTCTTCATGTATCCCGGCCGCAGCCACGGCATCCCCGACCCCCGCAACCGGCTCGTCAAGTCGGTGAGCGAGATGGCGTGGATGGATTACTACGTGCGGGGGATGGGGAACAAGTTCGATTGGGAGATGGTGCTGGAGACCCTCGAGAACGGAGAGGAGTCCCAGGTCGTTTCCGACGGACAGGGTGGCGCCTGACGGTCGGTCCCGACGATCCGGGGGTGCGGAGGCGGGGTCTGCCGCACCTCCCTGGGGTCCGTCGCTGGCGGGACCCATGAGGTGGCGGTCCGGGGTCGAGGCGTGCGCATGTCCCCTGCGTGTACGCTTCGGGGCGACGTCGGTGGCCCGCGAGGATGTTCTTGAGAGGCGGACACCGTTGACCTATCCTCATGCACTGCGGGCTCGGGCCGGGGCCCGCGAGGGCGCCGGGCCCGGATGCGGAGGCCGGCGCCGTGAAGAGATGGATCACCGGCACTCCGAGGTAGACCCGAGATGATCGACCGCACGCTTCAACCGTTCGCCCGGGCCGCTGTCCCACGGCCCGTCGTCGCGATCCTGGCGGCTGTACTCCTCCTTGCCCACCCCATGGGGATTGGGGCCCAACAGGACACCGAGTCGGTCTACCGGACTCCTGCGCCGGAACTGGCCGCCCTGGTGGATGCACCGGCCACGCCGGGGGTCAGCCTGAGCCCGGACGAGTCCACGCTCCTTCTCATGACCCGCCCCGGCGCCCCCTCCATCGCCGAGGTATCGGCGCCGGAGCTTCGGTTGGCGGGGCTCCGGATCGATCCTCGGAACAGTGGGCCGAGCCGGTCTCGAACCTTCGTGGACCTCGCGTTCCGCGATCTGGATGGAAACGAGGTCGCGGTGAGCGGGCTGCCGGCCAACCCCCGGATCGGGGACCTTCGCTGGGCTCCGGACGGGGAGCACGTGGCCTTCACCCATGCCATGGTGGACCGGATCGAACTCTGGGTGGTGGAGGTCGCCACGGGACAGGCCCGGCGGATTCTCGACCGTCCACTGAACGCCGCCTTCCGTGGTGCCCCGTACCGGTGGTCTCCCGACAGCGAAAGCCTCCTGGCCCGGACCATCCCCCGCAACCGGGGTGAGGCTCCGGCCGAGCCTACGGTACCCGCGGGGCCCGTGATCCAGGAGAGCACCGGAGAGGCGGCGCCGGCCCGGACGTATCAGGACCTTCTCGAGAACCCCCACGACGAGGAGCTCTTCGAGTACTACACGGTGGCGCAGATGGTGCGGGTGGGGCTCGACGGCACCGCCACCGAGATCGGGGCCCCGGGGATGATCCAGACGGCCGAGCCCTCCCCCGACGGCAGCTACATCCTGGTGGAGGAGATCCACCGGCCCTTCTCCTATCTGGTTCCTGCGAGCCGTTTCCCCACGCGGATGGAGGTGTGGGACGCCCGGGGCAATGCGGTGGTCGAGCTGGCGGACCTTCCGCTGCGTGACAAGGTGCCCACGGGTTTCGGGTCGGTGCCGGAGGGGGTCCGCTCCATGAGCTGGCGCGCCGACGCCCCCGCCATCCTGACCTGGGTCGAGGCGCAAGACGGTGGCGACGCCAACGCCGAGGCGGACGTCCGGGACCGGATGTTCATGCTCGAGGCCCCCTTCCAGGGCGAGCCCGTGGCGCTGGCCTCCTTCCCCCTTCGTTTCGGAGGCGCCTACTGGTCCGAAGACGGGTACGCGCTCGTCTTCGAGTCCTGGTTCGCCACCCGGGAGGTCCGGGGCTACCAGGTGGACCCCGATGATCCGGGATCCATGCGCCCTCTCTTCGAGTTCTCCATGGAGAGCCCCTACGATGACCCGGGGCAGCCCATGACCCGGAGCACGTCGTCCGGGACCGAGGTGCTCCTCACGGCGGACGGCGGGGACGCCATCTTCCTCATGGGTCAGGGTGCCTCTCCGGAGGGGAACCGCCCCTTCCTCCGACGGATGGAGCTGGAGACGGGGGAGACCCGGGAGCTGTTCCGTTCCGAGGCGCCCTACTACGAAGTCCCCGTGGCGATCCTGGGAGACGACGGTGACCGGCTCCTGACCCGCCGCGAGACCACCACCGAGCCGCCCAACTTCTACGTGCGCGATCTGGACGGCGGCGACGTGACGGCGGTGACCGACTTCCCCCATCCGTATCCCGAGCTGGCGGACATCCAGTCCGAGGCCATCCAGTACTCCCGGGCCGACGGCGTACCGCTGAGCGCCACCCTCTATCTGCCGGCGGGCTACGATCCGGATCGTGACGGACCGCTCCCCACCTTCGTGTGGGCGTATCCACAGGAGTTCAAGAGCGCCGACGCCGCAGGACAGCGGACCGACTCGCCCTACCAGTTCAAGCGGGTGAGCTACTGGGGAGCCGTGCCCTGGGTGACCCGGGGCTACGCGGTGCTGGACGACGCCTCCATGCCCGTGGTGGGAGAGGGAGACGAGGAGCCCAACGACTCGTTCCGGGAACAACTCGTGGCCAACGCCCAGGCGGCCATCGACGAGGGGGTCAGGCGCGGTGTGGTGGACCCGGACCGGGTGGCGGTGGGCGGCCACTCCTATGGGGCCTTCATGACCGCCAACCTGTTGGCTCACTCCGACCTCTTCAGGGCGGGGGTGGCCCGAAGCGGGGCCTACAACCGGTCCCTCACCCCCTTCGGCTTCCAGCGGGAGGAGCGGACCTTCTGGGAGGCGCCGGAGATCTACTTCGCCATGTCTCCCTTCATGCACGCCGACAAGGTGGATGAGCCCATCCTCCTGATCCATGGCGAGGCGGACAACAACTCCGGGACCTTCCCGATCCAGAGCATCCGCTTCTACAACGCCATCAAGGGGCTGGGCGGCACCGCACGGCTGGTCATGCTCCCGGACGAGAGCCACGGCTACGTCGCTCGGGAGTCACTGCTGCACATGCTCTGGGAAACGGACCGTTGGCTCGACACCTATGTGAAGAACGCCGGAGACCGGACCCGCACCATCAGCCAGGACGAGGAAGGGCCAGGCGGTCTCTAGGGCCCGGAACGCAGGGAAATGCGCCGGCGGGGGA
>JARRPL010000205.1:0-6278 GCA_037382905.1 Gemmatimonadota bacterium
GGAAGCCCCTCATCTCACTTCCCGGCGCTCGACGACGAGCCATCTGGATTAGCCGGCAGCGCCGCCGGGAACCCGTTCAGCTGACGCCACACCTCGTACCAGAGGGGTCCCCGCTGCAACAGGACCCAACACCGGGTCTGGACACCCTGTCGGAGCCACCGGGGTCCCGGCCAATCCACCACCTCACCGTCGCCCATCTCGTCGGGGCGCGGCGCCACGAGGATTCGAAAGCGCCCGGTGCCGTCGTCGGTGGGGTCCACCAGCAACACCTCTCCCCCGAACGTGCCCCGAGCCACCGAGGGCCAGCCGATGAACTGCACCGCGGGCCAGCCCTCGAACTGGAGGCGCACGGGACTTCCCTCCTGGATCACGGTCCCGTCGGGCGCTGTCTCCCGCGGCTGGATCAGCGGGACGTCGTTTCCGTCCATCCAGAGCTCCACCATTCGCTGATCCGTCTCCGGTACGATGGTGGCGAGAGGCTTGCCGGCGCTCAGATAGGTCCCTTCACTGGCGGTCACGCGGAAGATGACCCCGTCCCGGGGAGCGGCCACGGCCAGGGTCCGGCTCTGGTTGAGACGGCTTCGGAGCGACGCCATGGACTGGGCCTTCGAGGCGGAATCACCTCGGGCCTGGTTCACCTCGCTCCGGAGCTTGTCCAGATCTCCCCGGCCGTCCAACTCCACCTTCCGACGATCCGCCTGGGCGGACCGGAACTCCGCCGCGGTCTTGTCGCGCTGCAGTTCCGCCAGCTCGAGCTCACGCTGGGACGTCAGCCCCCCCAGGGGATTGTTGTACAGGCTCTCCACACGCTCGTACTGGAGCTGTGCGGTCCGGGCCGCGACCTCGGCGGCGGCGAGTTTCTGGTCCGCCGCGGCGATGGCTTCAGGGAGGGCATCCTCCTTGCGAGCGAGCTGCTCTCTGAGTTGTCCCAGCTTCTCCGTCGCCGCCTCGAGCTGGGTCTCGGCGGCCTCCATCTGAAGTTCGAGGTTGGCCAGGAAGTTCGGGTCGTTGTCCGCCATCTGGAACAGGATGTCCCCCTGCTCCACCGTCTGGCCTTCCACCACGTTCGAGGTGAGGAGACGCCCCGAGAGGGGGGCTTCCAGCACCAGGGGACGCTCCAGCGGATTGAAGGCCACGACCCGCCCGTGGCCGGAGACGAACTGCTGCCATGGGAGGACCAGGATGGCCACCACGTAGATCGCCAGGACGATCACGGCGATGCGCCCGAACTTCCGCACGATGGTGGGGGAGCTCGCCTCCTGGATCGCCGGGAAGTCCACCCGGTGATCCAGCATGGGAAGGGCGTCGTGCGGGAGTTGATCCCGGGGGTGCTCCCCCGTCGCCGCGTCGGTGCCGCTCATCCCGTCACCCCCGTGCGCATCGGGCCGAACGACCCCATGTCCACACTGCGATCACACCGCCGAAGCACATGGGGATCGTGGGAGGCCACCAGGAGGGTCCAGGGGTTGTCGCGGCTGAAGACGGCCTCGGACAGCTCCTCCAGGAGTTGGGGCTCCATGTTCTCCAGCACCTCGTCCAGGAGCAGCAACCGGGGCTGGCCGGCGATGGCCCGGGCCAGGATCAGTCGGCTCCGCTGGGAGGCGGAGAGGGGACGGCCGCCTACCATCAGGGGCGTATCCAACCCCTGGGAGAGGCGATCCACGTCGTCCAGGAGACCCACCTTGGAGAGGGCGAACTCCACGTCGGCCCGATCGACCTCGGTCCGGCCGAAGCTCACGTTCTCCAGCACGGTGGCCTCCACCAGGTCCGCGCCTCGGACCAGGGCGACCTCTCCCCGCAGCCGGGAGAGGTCCCACGCCCGCACGTCCACGCCGTCGATCCGGACAGCTCCCCGTTGCGGGGCGCGGACGCCGTAGAGGATGTCCAGGAGGGTGCTTGCGCCGTACCCGGCGGACCCCACCATCGCCACCCGCTCCCCGGGCTCCAGGACGAGGTTCACATCCTGCAGCACGGGCCGGGCGGGGTCGTATCCGAAGTAGAGCTCCGACACCTGGACGTCGGCACCCCTGGGGTCGAGCGTGTCCTGGGGCAGCTCTCCCAACTCCCTCTCCACCGGCAGGTCCACCACGTAGCCGATCTTGTCCACCGCGGCCAGGGCGTCGTAGAAGCTCTCGGCGTACTTCCCCAGCGACGCCAGGTTGCCCACGATGGCCGAGACGATGATCTCCGCCGCCACCAGCTGCCCCAACGTCAGCTCGCCCTCGAGCACCAGGAATCCGCCCACACCCAGCAGACCCGCCGAGGCCAACGCCTGCAACGCCAGCAGGCCCACGATCTGCCGGAAGACGATCTTGTAGTGGCCCCGCCGCATGTCCAGGTAGTGGCTGGCCAGCTCGTTCGCCCTGCGGGCCGCCAGACTGCTGGCGCCGTCACTCCGGAAGATGTAGGGGAACATGGCCACCTGCTCCAGCCAGGCGGCCACCTCGTGCTTGGCGTACGACTCGTCGACGCTCGTCCGGACCGCCCCGATGCCGAGCCCGAAGAGGATCAGGGCCAGCGCTCCCACGAGGAGGAGGTCGAAGAGGAGCAGGAAGGGGTGGTAGAACCCGAGGATGAGGAGTCCGATGAAGGCCCCCAGCACCAGATTCAGACCGTCCAGGAGGAGGAGCGAAGCCGCCTTCTGAACCGTGACCATGTCGAAGAACCGATTCACGAGGTCCGGGCCCAGCTTCTGGTCCAGCGCCCCCATCTCGACCCGGGGAAGCCGATAGACGAGATCTGCCGTCAACCTCACGAAGAGGCGCCGCTGGATCAGCTCGGTCACGTAGTACTGGGCGGCCCGGACCAGTCCGAGCAGGCACAGGAAGCCGAAGAGCCCCAGGGAGAGGATGACCAGGGCCTGGACGTAGACCCCCTCCCGGCTCCCGAAGGCCAGGTTGTTGACCAGTACGTCCACCGCCAGGGGGGTGGCCAGATACAGGACCCCGGCGAAGATGGCGAACAGCACCACCGTGAAGAGATCCTGCCGCTCCGGGAGGAGAAGCTGGTAGAAGCGGCGCAGAGGAGACGGCGCCGAATGATCGTGCGCGGCGGCGCTGTGCCCGGCGCCGGACGTCGTGCGGAAGGCGTTGCTCGCCATCGTCAGCGGTCCGGAAATGGTCGGGTTCCACGTCACCGCATCCGGGCGTGTCCCGTGCGGTCGTGCGGCCAAGTACGCCCCATGGCCACCCGGGTTCCTCGCTCCGCAGGGCCCGGGACATCGCAGCCGCCCCATGATGGCGAGACGGGCCGCCGCGCCGCATCTTCGCACATGGACCAGCTTCACGTTGACCCGGATATCCGACGGGCCGAGACGCCCCATGCCCGCCTCTACCACGATCCCGCATGGTTCGAGCTGGCCCGGGAACGGATCTTCGCCCGGAGTTGGCAGCTGGTGGACGTGGCCGGGCGTCTCAAGGCTCCGGGCCACGTCCGACCCCTGACCCTCCTTCCCGGGTGCCTCGACGAGCCCCTGGTCCTCACCCGGGACGAGGACGGGGCGCTGCATTGCCTCTCCAACGTCTGCACCCACCGGGCCGCTCTCGTGGTGGAGGGCGAAGGGCACCTGAAGACGTTGCGATGCCGGTATCACGGCCGACGCTTCCACCTGGACGGCCGCCTTCATTCCATGCCCGAGTTCGAGGGCGTGGAGGGCTTTCCCTCGGAACGGGACGACCTGCCGTCGGTGGAGCTGGAGCGGTGGGGGCCGCTCCTCTTCGGTCGTCTCGGCCCCGCCGCCGCCTTCGACGATTGGATCGGGCCGGTCCGGGAGCGAACCGATTGGCTCGAGCCGCAACGGCTCCGCTTCGACCCCGACACGTCCCGGGACTACCTCATCGAGGCGAACTGGGCGCTATACTGCGACAACTATCTGGAGGAGTTCCACATCCCCTACGTCCATCGGGACTCCCTCGGGGGACTGGACTACGACCGCTACCGCACCGAATGCTTCGACCTGGGCAACCTCCAGTTCGGCATCGCCCGGCCGGGAGAGACCGCCTTCGACCTGCCGGAGGGCCACCCGGATCACGGGGAGCGGATCGGCGCCTGGTATTTCTGGCTGTGGCCGAATCTCATGCTCAACTTCTACCCCTGGGGCCTTTCGGCGAACGTGGTTCAGCCTCTCGGTCCCCGGCGGACCCGGGTGTCCTACCTCTCCTTCGTCATGGACGAGGGTCTGCGGCATGTGGGCGTCGGCGCCGGCCTCCACCGGGTGGAGATGGAGGACCAGGAGGTGGTGGAGTCGGTGCAGCAGGGTGTCCGCTCACGGCTCTACGACCGGGGCCGCTACTCCCCCCGTCGGGAGGTGGGGACCCACCACTTCCATACCCTCCTGGCCCGCTCCATGAATGAGCCGCGCTCGCCCCGGGGCGGCGGGCGCGGGCCGGAGGACTAGAAGAGTCCTACGGCTCTTCCGGCCTTCACCGACATTCGCATGGCCGCCGGCTGGGCGCCGAGACCCGGCATGGTCATGACGTCACCGGTCTTGGCCACCACGAACCCGGCACCCGCCGAAGGCACCACCTCGCGAACGGTGATGCGGAATCCCGAGGGCCGACCCAGCAGTGCGGGGTCGTCGGAGAAGGAGTACTGGGTCTTGGCGATGCAGACCGGGGCGTCCCGGAGCCCCGCCTTTTCCAGGGCGTCGATCTCCTTGGCCGCCTTGGGGTCGATGTCGACGCCCTCGGCGCCGTAGATCTCCCGGGCCACCGTCTCGATCTTCTCGGTGAGCCCCATCTCGGTGGGGTACAGGGGTCGGTAGTCGGCCTGGCCCCCCTCGAGGGCCTCCCACACGGCGTCGGCCAGATCCAGGCATCCGGATCCACCCCCGCCCCAGGGATCCGCCTCCACCGCCGGAACGCCCCATGCGCCGCAGGTCTCCAGGACCGCGGCGACCTCGGCGTCGGTGTCGGAGGTGAAGCGGTTCAGGGCCACCACCGGCGGCACGCCGAACTTCCGGACGTTGTCCACGTGGCCCTGGAGGTTCACGATCCCCCGGCGCACCGCCTCCACGTCCTCGGTGTCCAGATCGGACCGGGCGACGCCGCCGTGCATCTTCAGGGCCCGGACGGTGGCCACCACCACCGCCGCCCCCGGCCTCAGATCTCCGAAGCGGCACTTGATGTCGAAGAACTTCTCCGCCCCCAGGTCCGCCCCGAAGCCCGCCTCGGTGACCACCACGTCCCCCAGGGAGAGCCCCACCCGGGTTGCCGAGAGGGAGTTGCAGCCGTGGGCGATGTTGGCGAAGGGTCCGCCGTGGACCAGCGCCGGCGTCCCCCCCAGCGTCTGCACCAGGTTGGGGTTCACCGCGTCCTTCAGGAGCATGGTCATGGCCCCGGACACGCCCAGCCCCTCGGCCCGGATCGGGGCGCCGGAGCGGTCGTAGCCCAGGATGATCCGGTCCAGCCGGGCCTGGAGATCGTCCAGTCCATCGGCGAGGCAGAAGATGGCCATGATCTCGGAGGCCGCCGTGATGACGAAGCCGTCCTCCCGGGGCACGCCTCCCGTCCGGCCCCCGAGGCCCACCACCACGTGGCGAAGCGCCCGGTCGTTCATGTCCACCGCCCGGGGCCAGGTGATCCGGGTGGGGTCGATGCCCAGGGTGTTGGGACGGTACAGGTGGTTGTCCATCACCGCCGACAGGAGGGAATGGGCGGAAGTGATGGCGTGGAAGTCCCCGTTGAAGTGGAGGTTGATCTCCTCCATGGGGACCACCTGGCTGTACCCGCCCCCGGCGGCCCCTCCCTTGATCTTAGGTTCAGGGCGTCGGCGAGCCCCACCGAGACCGTGGACTTCCCTTCCCCGGCGGGGGTGGGGCTGATCCCCGTGACCAGCACCAGACGCCCGTCCTCGCCGCCCCGGGACCGGGCCGTCTCCAGGGGGATCTTCGCCTTGTGGTGGCCGTAGGGGACGATGTCGTCGGGTCCCAGGCCGATCTTCGCGGCGATCTCCTGGATGGGGCGCAACTCTGCGGACTGGGCGATCTCGATGTCGCTGGGCATGTAGCTTCCTTGTCGTGTCGGGATTGCGGCGAGGTGTCCTGCCGCCGAGGTCAGCCGTCGAAAGCGGCCAGGATCTCCAGGACCCGGTCGATGTCCCGGGGGGTGTGGTCGGCGTTCACCAGGGCCCGGATCTCCTCGACGCCCTTGGGGACGACCGGGTACGCTAGGCCGGTGACCAGGACGCCGTTCTCGTAGAGGTGGTCCACCAGGGCCCGGGTCCGGGCGGTGTCCCGGATCATGAGGGGCACCACCGGATGCTCTCCCGGGATGGTCTCG
>JARRPL010000206.1:0-8413 GCA_037382905.1 Gemmatimonadota bacterium
TGAGGGTGAGGATCGCGGCGATGGGCTCGTCGATCCGCTCCTGCATGTGCGCCAGCCATTCGCCGGCCCGTTCCCCCCGATCCCGGAGCACCCCGACGTAGGAGTGCGTGATGGAGAGGAGGACTGCCTCCAACACGGAGCAGAGGAAGGAGGTGGAGAGGGAGAGCCCGAGGACCCAGATCAGTTCGTTCATCGCCGGGAATCTCAGTGGCCGGGAATGTCAGGGGAAGGGGTGGGCCGTCCGGGACCCCCCCATGCGACGAAGCCGGCGACGCCCCCGGGGGGCGCCTCCGGCTCCGTTCGCTCGAGATCCGGCCGGGGCCGTCAGGCCGCCTTGCTCTCCGGCGTCTCACGGGTGAGGGCGGTGTTTCCTACGCCGTGGGGGATTACGGGGCGAAGGAACTGCCGACCGATGAGCTCGAGCTGTGCGATCTCCAGATCGGACAGCTGCGGATAGCGATCCGCCATGTAGTCGATGGTGTCATCCAGCCACTCGAAGCGATCCTCTCGCCGGGCTTCCAGCACCTCACAGCGGATCACGTGGCTCATCAGTTCGTCTCGGGCGCGCGTCAAAGGGGTTGCGTCGTGCCGACCCACATAGGCTCCTTTTCTGGGGTTTCGTGCCTGCGTTAGCTAAGAATATACAAGGAAATGTCTTACGAGTTCCAGGGGGTGGGCCCCGGATACGGGAAAGCCCCCTCGGGAAGCCCTGACGAGCCGGCTCCCGAGGGGGCTTTCCACCGCCACCGATCAGGAGATCGGTCGGTCCCTCGGTTGGATCCGGATCGACCACAGCCCCGAGTTGAAGTCGCTGAAGAAGAGCTGGCCCTTGTGGGGCTGGGGGCCCCAGGCCATCGGCGCGTTGGGGGCGTAGCCGTCCGGGTCGAAGGCCTTGAAGACGGCCATCTCCCGGCCCTGGTTCGCGAGGTTCCCCAGGAGCTCTCCGCTGACGTCAACCGCCCGCACGCCTCCCTCGTAGTACGCCACGTAGAGGACGTCGTCCTCCACCCACATGTTGTGGGTCCCGAACTCCGGCACCTCGTATCGAGCCACGTCCCGGGGGTTCTCCGGGTCCGTGAAGTCCACGATGTGGATGTAGCCCCGTGTGACCGACGGCGTGCCGCCTCGCTGGGGAATCCGGCCGAGCCCGGCTCCGCTCCAGGCGGCACCCTGCCGGTTCATGATCTCGTCCCCCAGGAACAGGTAGACCTTGCCCGTCTCCTCCTGGTAGTAGGGGAATGCAGCGTGGGTCGCGCCTACCGGATACGGCACGTTCGTCACGAACACCGGATTTTCGAGACTCCCTCCCCAGCGCCCGTTGCCCACGTCCACCACGACCACGCCGTTGCCCCACTCTGACGAGTAGGCGATCCCGTCATACACCCACACGTCGTGAATCCGGGAGTCCGGATGGTTGTACTCGCTGACGTAGGTGGGATTGGAGATGTCCGTCATGTCCAGGATCACGTACTTGTCGCCGCCGGAGAGGGCGAACAGGTAGTCGTCCTGGGCGAACATGTTGTGAACGCCACCCGTGAGGCCGTCGTCGTAGGTGGAGGCGATCACCGGATTCCGGGGGTCCGCCAGGTCGATGATGACCACACCGTTCCGGCGGTTCGAGGCCCCCTCCCGGGAGAGGGCCGCCCAACTCCCGTCCGGCGCGACCTTCACGTCGTTCACCGTCCGGGCGTCCACCTGGATCTCCGCGATCCGCTGGATCGACGCCGGGTCCGTGACGTCCCAGAAGTAGGCGTAGCCGTCTCCGCCCCAGGTGCCGGTCACGGCGTAGTCCCGGCCGTCTACCCCTTCATAGACCCACAAGTCGGACGTGTGAACGTCGTCCACCGATCCCTGGCCGAGGATCTCCACCTCCCGGACCGCCTCCCGGGGACGGATGTCTACGTTGCGTGTCGCCACCAGGTCGCCGGCGGTGGCCACCACGGTGTACTGCCCCGGCACCTCGCCGACGAACTTGCCGTCCACCACGAGGCCGGCGGCACCGGGGGCATTGATGGTGTCGTCGGGGATGAAGGTCGTGGTCCACAGGATCGGCACGTCGTTCACCGGCCCGTTCCCGCCGGTGGCCACGGCCTCGAAGCTCAGGACGTCGCCCTGTCGGGCTTGATCCCGCCCGCCCCGGATCTCCAGCTCGGTGGCGGGGAAGGGGGCGACCTGGTAGTCCAGTGTCCCCCGGGTGCCTTCTGCGTCGGCGTAGAGGGTGACGGCACCCGGGGCGAGGGCCGTGATGGTGCCATAGGCATCCACCGTGGCCACCGACGGGTCCGAGGTGGACCAGGCGAAGTCGGCGTCGGGCCGTTGCGACCCGTCGGCGTGGAGCGCCTCCGCCCGATGCCGGATGCGCGTCCCGGCATAGAGTCCCTCATCGGTGGTGGCTTCCACCTCGATCCGGGAGATCTCGGGCCAGGTCACCTTGACCGGCACCTGAATCGTGGGCGGCTGACCCTGATACCCTGCGGGGACCACCAGCGTCGCGATCACCGTGTAGTCACCGCCCTGCCGCGCGGTGAGGCTGCCGTCGCCCACCGTCACGTTCCGCCCGAATACCCGGAGGTCCACCCCCGGGACCTCGTTCCCCTGGGCGTCCACGGCATAGACGCGGAAGGGAATCGTGGTCCCGGCGGCGAAGGCGGGCTCCGCGGGTTCGGCTCGAAGGGCCGCCACATCCCCGACGCTTTGACCCACAGCGGGAGCGGCGAATGCCAGGACGGCCAGGATCGCGAAGGTGCAGGCCAGGCGTTCGAGGCCACGGGATAGAGCGCGCATGGGTTCAACTCCGGACGCGGGAATTCGGACGGGATCGAGAGGGGGAGCCCGCCGGCATGATGGCCCGTCGGGCCGGGGTCGGCGACGTCTCCGCCGGGGTAGTCTTGTGGATTGCCCCCCGCTCAGCAATGGAGGCGGTCCGGCCCGACCGACGCCTCGGACCCTCTCGTCCGGGCTCCCGCCCCGACGTACCTTTCGCCAGTCGCGTGCTCCGGCACGCGCCTGGAACGTGACGTCCCTCTCGAACCCCGTCGAACCATGAAGTCTGCCGCCCTCCTTCCGGTCGTCCTTTCCGCCGCCGGCGTCCTCCTGTCCGGGGACGCCCCCTCCGGCGAGTCCGGTGGGGACGGGCTCGGCGCCGGCTCGCCGCCGGAGGCGACCTACTACGTCTACGTGGGCGCCGAGTCGGCGGATCTGATCCACCGGATTGCCTTCGGCCCGGAGGGTGCGCGGGTGGATCGGACGATCCCCGTGGGGGAGATGGCCGTGGAGACCGAGGGTCCCCACGGGTTCAACCTGTCCCCCGACGGCGAGTACCTCTACTGGACCACGGGCCACGGGGTGCCCGACGGCAAGCTCTGGAAGTACCACGCGGGTCCCGACACGATGGTGTCGACGCCCACCCTCCTGGGCTGGTTCCCCGCGACCCTCGACCTCACCCCCGACGGACTCTACGCCTTCGTGGCCAACTTCAACCTCCACGGGGAGCACGTCCCCAGCACGGTGTCGGTGGTCTACACGCCCGAGATGATGGAGGTGGCCCAGATCGAGACGTGCGTGATGCCCCACGGCCTCCGCATGGGACCCGAGGGGACCTACGTCTACTCGAACTGCATGATGAACGACCTCCTGGTGGAGATCGACACCCGGACGTTCCAGGTGTCCCGCATGTTCTCCGTGGCCCCGGGGGAGGAGGGCCCCTTCCAGCCCACGGGAGGTTCCTTGGAGCCCGGTGACGACATGGATCACGGCGCCGGGGCCCACGGGATGAGCACCATGCAGCACGGTGTCTTCCCCATGTCCAACGAGTGCTCCCCCACCTGGGCGGAGCCCAGCGGGGACGGTCGGTCCGTCTACGTGGCCTGCAACCGGGGGAACCGCATTCTGGAGATCGACCGGGAGGACTGGGCGATACGCCGGAGCTTCGAGACGGGTCGGGCACCCTACAATCTCGAGATCACGGCCGACGGCCGGATCCTCATCGCCACCCTCAAGGCGCAGGCCGGGGTGCAGTTCTTCGATCTGGAGACCGGAGAGAGCCTCGCCACCGCCCCCTCGTCCACGACCGTCACCCACGGTGTCGTGGCGTCTCCCGACTCTCGGTACGCCTTCGTCAGCGTGGAGGGAGTGGGGGCGGAGCCGGGGAAGGTGGACATCTACGACCTCGAGACGTTCCAGCGGATCGCGGACGTGGAGGTGGGCCAGCAGGCCGGTGGGATCACCTTCTGGCGGATGGAAGAGTCGAGCTGACGCCGGTCATGAAGGTCCTTTCGGTTTTCGGGACCCGGCCCGAAGCCATCAAGATGGCGCCGGTGATCCGGGCGCTGGACCGGGCTCCCGGGATCGTGTCCAGGGTCTGTGTCACCGCCCAGCATCGGGGGATGCTGGACCAGGTGCTGGAGTTCTTCCAGATCCGCCCCCATCACGATCTGGACCTCATGGAGAACGCCCAGGGACTCGCCGACCTCACCGCGCGCAGCCTCAACGGGACCTTCGCCGTCCTCCTGGAGGAGCGTCCGGACCTGGTGCTGGTCCACGGCGACACCAGCACGACCCTGTCGGCGGCGCTTGCCGCCTACTACGCCCGGACCGAGGTGGCGCACGTGGAGGCAGGTCTGCGCACCGGGGATCGCTACGCGCCCTGGCCCGAGGAGATGAACCGGCGGATCACGGGAGCGCTGGCGACGCTCCACTTCGCCCCCACCGAGACCGCCCGGGACAACCTCCTCCGGGAGAATGTGGACCCCGACGCCATTCACGTCACTGGAAACACCGTGGTCGACGCACTCCTCTGGACCCGGGATCGGCTCGCAGCGGATCCGGCGCTACGAAAGGCCTTCGCCCAGCGTTTCCACTTCCTGGATCCGGACAAGCGCCTGATCCTGGTCACGGGACACCGGCGGGAGAACTTCGGTCAGGGGCTCGAGAACATCTGCGGTGCACTGTCGGACCTGGCGGCTCGTGGGGACGTGGAGGTCCTGTACCCGCTCCACCTGAACCCGCGGGTGAAGGGCCCGGTGGAGGACCTGTTGGGCGAGACGCCGGGTGTCCACCTGGTCCCGCCCACCGACTACCCGACCTTCGTCTATCTGATGGACCGCAGCGATCTCATTCTCACCGATTCCGGTGGGATCCAGGAGGAGGCACCGTCCCTGGGCAAGCCGGTACTGGTGTTGCGGGAGACGACGGAGCGCCCCGAGGCGGTGGACGCGGGAACGGTTCGCCTGGTGGGGACCGACCGGAATCTCATTCTGCGGGAGTCGGTCCGACTCCTGGAGGACCCCGACCGGTACGAGGCCATGAGCCGGGCCCACAACCCCTACGGCGACGGGCGCGCATCGGCGCGGATCGTTCAGGCCCTCACGGACTGGGACCGGGCTAGCTGATCACACGCTCCTTCTCCTGGATCTTCACGCTCCAGAGACCGGAGTTGAAGTCGCTGAAGAAGACGTGCCCCTTGTGGGGCTGGGGGCCCCAGGCGTTCGGCTGGTTCGGCATGAAGCCCGACGGATCCATGGCCTTGAAGACCGCGACTTCCCGGCCCTGGGTGGCCAGGTTGCCCAGCAACTCCCCGCTCACGTCCACGGCCCTCAGACCCCCCTCGTAGTAGGCGACGTAGAGGACGTCGTCCTCGACCCAGAGGTTGTGGGTCCCGAACTCCGGCACCTCGTACCGGGCCACGTCCTGAGGGTTCTCGGGATCGGTGCAATCGATGATGTGGATGTAGCCNNNNCCGGTGACGGGATCGAAGCCTTCGTCCCCCCCGTACCCTTCGTAGGCGGCTCCCCTCCGGGAGAGGATCTCGTCGCCGAGGAAGAGATAGACCTTCCCCGTCTCTTCCTGGACGTACGGGAAGGCGGCGTGGGTTCGACCCACAGGGTACGGCACCTGGGTGACGAAGACGGGATTGTCCAGGGAGCCCCCCCACCTGCCGTTGCCCACGTCCACCACCACGACGCCGTTCTGCCACTCCGAGGAATAGGCGATACCGTCGTGCACCCACACGTCGTGGATGCGGGAGTCGGGATGATTGTATTCGCTGACATACCGGGGATTCCGGATGTCGGTCACGTCCAGGATGACGTATTTGTCGCCGCCGGAAAGGGCGAAGAGGTAGTCGTCCTGGGCGAACAGGTTGTGCACGCCACCCGTCAGGCCGTCGTCGTAGGTCGAGGCGATCACGGGCCGGGTGGGGTCCGCCAGGTCGATGATGACCACCCCGTTCCGTCGATTCGACGCGCCCTCCCGGGACAGGGCCGCCCAGCTCCCGTCGGGAGAGACCTTCACGTCGTTCACCGTCCGGGCGTCAACCTTCAGGGAGTCGTACAGGATCAGGTTCGCCGGGTCCGTCACGTCCCAGAAGTAGGCGATCCCGTTGCCGCCCCACGTGCCGGTGATGGCGTAGTCCCGTCCGTCCGTCCCTTCGAAGACCCAGAGGTCGGACGTGTGGACGTGGGAGATGGAGCCCTGACCCGTCATCTCCACCGCTCGTACGGCCTCCCGAGGGCGGACGACGACGCTCCGCCGGGCCACGAGGCTGCCGGCGAATCCGACGACCTGGTAGCGCCCCGGGACCTGGGCCACGAATCGGCCGTCCCGGACGATGGCGGCAGCCCCGGGGGCATGGATGGAGTCGTCCGGGGTAAAGGTGTATGCCCACTCCACCGGCACGTCCTCGAGTAGTGACCCGTCCGGGGCCGCGATCCGCGCCTCGAAGGCCAGGACGTCACCGGTACGGGCGCCATCCCCTCCGCCCACCAGGGTCATGGAGCCGGCCTCCAGCGGACGGACCCGGATCGACCGGGAGGCTTCGGCTCCCTCCAGCCCCGCGGAGATCGTAGCGGTTCCCGGCGACACGCCCGACACCGTCCCGAACTCGTCCACCCGGGCGACCTCCGGATCCGAGGAATGCCAATCGAACCGGGCCGCAGGGCGGGGGGAGCCGTCGGCGTGAAGCGCCACGGCATCATGATGGATCCGGGTTCCCACGTAGAGCTGTCCCGGCCCCGGGTCGATCTGGATGCGCTCCACCCCGGGCCAGCGGACCGTCACCGGAATGCGCAGCGGGGGCGGTCCCGCACCGGCACCCGGGGGTAGCACCGCGGTGGCCACCAGCTCCCATTCGCCCGCCGCCAGGCCCTCCAC
This sequence comes from Gemmatimonadota bacterium, assembly GCA_037382905.1. Taxonomy (GTDB): domain Bacteria; phylum Gemmatimonadota; class Gemmatimonadetes; order Longimicrobiales; family Gaopeijiaceae; genus Gaopeijia. The sequence continues at coordinate 7,150 of JARRPL010000206.1, forward strand.
CCGGTCCCCACGCACCCGGAGGGCGTCCCGGGGCCCCGCCACCCGTACCGGGAGATCCACCACCGCTCCGTCGTCGCTCCGGACCGTCACGGCGAGGGTAGCCGAGCTTCCGGCCACCAGGCTGAGGCGGGCCGGCTCCGATACGAGCGTGTAGGTCGAGGGGTCCGGCGTCGGCGTCTGGGCGAGGGATCCGGTGGCGGTCACCACCGGCACGAGCGGCAGAAGGAATGCGGCTCCCAGGAAGGCGGGCCGGTGGCGCTTCAGCATCGAGAGGGCTCCAGGGGTCAGGGGGAGGGTAGGTCATTGTGTTGACGGCCCCCATGGGGGGCAAGCAGACTGAGCCGCCGCCCCCCCGCGGGGGCGGCCTTCCATAAGCCTACGACCTCCGGTCCCCGATCCTGATGCCGAATCCACTCCGAGTCCCCTCCCGCCGTACCCGGCTTCCCCTGGCCCGTCGACTCCAGCGCACGGTCCTCACGACGCTCCTCCTGGCGGCGCTCGCGCCGCCGATGGCCGCCCAGGTCGACGGCCCCCGCGACCCCGCCATCACCACCCCCGAGGCCTTTCTCGGCTTCGAGATCGGAGCCGACTACCACCTGGCCACGTACGAGCAGCTCATGGACTACTGGGAGCTCCTGGCCCGGGAGTCGGATCGGATGACCCTCCGGTCCATCGGGGAGACCCAGCAGGGGCGGCCCCATCTCCAGGCGATCATCACCTCGCCGGAGAACCACGGGGACCTGGATCGCTACAGGGAGATCTCCTCCCGCCTCGCCCGGGCCCGGGGACTCACACCCGACGAGGCCCGCTCGCTGGCCCAGGAGGGGAAGGCGGTGATCTGGATCGACGGGGGGCTCCACGCCACCGAGGTCCTGGGGGCGCAGCAGCTCATGCAGCTCGTCTACGACATGGTGAGCCTCGAGGACCCGGAGACGCGTCGTTTCCTGGACGATGTCGTGCTCCTGGCGACCCACGCCAATCCGGATGGTCACGCCCTCGTGGCCAATTGGTACATGCGGAACGAGGACCCGATGGAGCGGTCCAGCCAGGGCATCCCGGAGCTCTACCAGGAGTACGCCGGCCATGACAACAACCGGGACTTCTACATGGCCAACCTGGACGAGACCCGGAACATGAACCGGGTGATGTACACCGAGTGGTATCCCCAGATCGTGTACAACCACCACCAGACAGGGCCGGCCGGCACGATCATGTTCGCGCCGCCCTTCCGGGATCCGATGAACCACTTCCTGGACCCGCTCCT
>JARRPL010000207.1:0-10517 GCA_037382905.1 Gemmatimonadota bacterium
CCCGGAGCTGCTCCACCGACCAACCCCGGAAGGGGCCCCCGGACGCCGTGAGGATGAGACGCGCCACCTCTCCACCGGAACACCCGTTGAGGCACTGGAGGATGGCGCTGTGCTCCGAGTCCACCGGGACCAGCTCCCCCCCGCCCCGGTCCGCCGACCGCCGAACCAGGTGGCCGCCGGCCACCAGCGACTCCTTGTTCGCCAGGGCAAGCCTCTTCCCCGCCTCCAACGCCGGAAGCGTGGGCTCCAGACCCGCCGCCCCCACCACCGCGTTCAGGACCACGTCGACGTCGTCCCGGGCGGCGAGCTCGACCAGCGCAGAACGACCCCGGACCCAACGGGTGCCCTCTCCCGGCTGCGGGATCGGAATCTCCTCCGGCGAGGCCACGACCGCGATGCGGGGACGGAACTCCCGGACCTGTCCGGCAAGCGTCTCCACGCGCCGGTTCGTCGCCAGGGCCGTGACCTGGAAGGTGTCGGGGTGCCGCCTCACAACCTCCAGCGCACTCTTCCCGATGGAGCCGGTGGACCCCAGGATGGCGACCCGGATCACGACCGCTCCCAGATCACGGAGAGGAGGAGCCCGGCGAGTGGAAACGCCCAGAGGAGCGCGTCGAGACGGTCCAGGATCCCCCCGTGGCCCGGCAGGAGACGGCCCGAATCCTTCACGCCCGCCTCTCGCTTGAGGGCCGACTCCACCAGGTCCCCGAGCTGCGTGGCCACGGCCAGCGCCAGGCCCACGACCGCCGCCGCTCCCACCGGGACCGCGCGAACCGGTAGATCCGCGAGCCACAGCCAGGCAATCAGGGCGGCGGCGCCCACCGCCCCCAGGACTCCCCCCAGGGAGCCCTCCACCGTCTTCCCCGGGCTGATGGCGGGGGCCAGCTTGGTTCGACCGAACGCGTGGCCCACGAAGTACGCCGACGTATCGCCGGCCCAGGTCGTCAGGAGAGGGAGGAGGACGAAGCCCATGGGGAGAAAGAATTCCGAACCCGGGCCCGTGGCCACGACCCCCACGGGTCCGTCCCCCAGGGCCCGGAGGAGGGGGACGAAGGACATGGGAAGGCCCACGTACACGAGACCTCCCACGGTACTTCCCAACGTTCCCATAGGGCTTCCACCGGGCCAGCGCCACCGCAAGGAGCCGGCCAGGGCCAGCCCACCGGTCCCCAACACGATCCAGAGGGCACGGACGGCGAAGCGGCCGAAGTCCGGATCGATGCCGGCGAGAAGCACGAGTACGGCTGCGGCGGCGGCACCCAGAACGGTGAAGGGTCGTTCCCCCCGGAGCCGGGCCATCTCGTAGAACTCCAGGCACCCCAGCACGGCAAGGAACGCGACCAGAACGGCCAGGGGCCGCCCCCCGGCCCACAGCGCACCGAAGACGACCGGGATCCCCAACGCAGCCACCCCGAGCCGCGCGGCGAGGTCTCCGGGTCGTTTCACGCCTCCTCCCCTGCCGTCACCCGACCGAAACGGCGGTCCCGGGACTGATAGTCGAGAATCGCCCGGAAGAGATCTTCCCGGGAGAAGTCGGGCCACAGCACGGGACTCGTGTGGATCTCGGTGTAGGCGAGCTGCCAGAGGAGGAAGTTGGAGATGCGCTGCTCGCCGGAGGTCCGGACCAGCAGATCGGGATCCGGAAGATCCGAGGTGAAAAGGTGTTGCTTCACGACGGCGTCGTCGATGGCGTCGGGCTCCAGCTCTCCCCGTTGCGCCTTCCCGGCGATCAGACGGATGGCCCGTACCAGCTCGGCGCGACCCGAATAGGAGATCATGAGGTTGAGGCGCATCGCGGTCCCTCCGCCCGTCTCGGCCATCACCGCATCCACCGCCCCACGGGTGGCGGAATCCAGGCGATCCAGCTCGCCCATGACCCTCACCTCCACCCCCTGGCTGCGAAGGGACTCGCCCTCCTTACGGGCATATCTGCGAAGGAGCGTCATGAGAGCCCGGATCTCCAGCGGAGGGCGCTCCCAGTTCTGGGTCGAGAAAGCGAAGAGGGTGAGGATGCCCACTCCTGCCTCCACGGCGCCCTCCACGGCTTCCCGGACCGCCTCCATCCCGTGGCGATGACCCTCATGACGAGGGAGGCCCTTCTGACGAGCCCACCGCCCGTTCCCGTCCATGATGACGGCGACGTGACCCGGGATCTCGCCGGAGAGGCGCAGCCGCTGAAGCAGGTCGGAGTCCTGGGTCATGAGGTGGCTCGGCCTCAGATGGCCATGACCTCTGCTTCCTTCACCTTCAGGAGCTCCTCGATCTTGTCGGTGAACTCGTGGGTCATCTTGTCCACCTCGTCGAGCTGCCGATGACCGTCGTCCTCACCGATCTCGTGCTCCTTGATCTGGGTCTGGATGTCGTCCCGGATGGCATGACGCGCGTGGCGGATGGACACGCGGCCGTCCTCGGCGAGCTTGTGAAGCAGCTTCACGAACTCCTTCCGGCGCTCCTCGTTCAGCGGCGGGATGGGAATCCGGATGATGTTCCCGTCGTTCCCCGGGTTGAGTCCGAGATCAGCGGACTGGATCGCCTTCTCCACGTCCTGCAGGAGGGTCTTGTCGAAGGGCTGGACCACCAGGAGAGACGGCTCGGGCGTATGGACCGTCGCGACCTGGTTGAGGGGCATCTTCGCTCCGTACGCGTCCACCCGGACGGTATCCAGAAGCGCCGGGGTGGCCTTTCCGGTCCGGACCGTGGCGAACTCCCGTCGCACCGCCTCCAGGGCGGCCTCCATGCGAGAGCGAGCTTCCTTCAGAGACGACATGTTTCCTCCGGACTGACCTGATGCGTTTGACTGGTTTGACGAACGAAAGGGGATGGGGGCCCGGGAAGACCCGTATCCCTAGGAGACGAGGGTGCCGATGCGCTCACCCCGGATGGCCGCCGTGACCTTGCCCCGGTCCTCCAGGTTGAGGACGATGATCGGCAACGCGTTCTCCTTGCAGAGGGAGACGGCGGCAGCGTCCATGACACCGAGTTCGCGGGTCATGACCTCCCGGAAGGTGACGTTGGGAAGGAACTCGGCGTTCGGGTCCTTTGCGGGGTCGGCCGTGTAGACCCCCTCCACCTTCGTCGCCTTGATCACCACCTCCGATTCCATCTCGATGGCCCGGAGCACGGCCGCCGTATCCGTCGAGAAGTAGGGGTTGCCGGTTCCCCCGGCAAAGAGGACCACACGGCCCTTCTCCACGTGCCGCATGGCCCGGCGACGAATGTAGGGCTCGGCGATCTCATCCATGCGGATCGCGGTCATCACGCGAGTCTCCACGCCCTTGCGTTCCAGGAGGTCCTGTACCGCCAGGGCATTGATGACGGTGGAAAGCATCCCCATGTAGTCGGCCTGGACACGGTCCATGCCCTTTCGCGACGCCATGGCTCCCCGGACGATGTTGCCCCCACCGATGACCACTCCCAGCTCGACCCCCATCTCGGTGATGGCACGGATCTCGTCGGTGATCCGATCCACGACCTGAGGCTCGATCCCGAACCCCCTGTCCCCCGCAAGCGCCTCGCCGGAGAGCTTGAGCAGGACTCGTCTGTATCGGGGCTCTGCCGACTTCTCCGTCATGGGCAACTCCGGAATCAGGACTCGTGGGGCCGGGTCGGTTGGCTGCTCGTACGTTACTCGCCGATGGCGAAACGAGCGAACCGACTCACCTCGATCTTCTCCCCCGTCTTCGCCGAGACGTTGGTGATGAGCTCCCCGACGGTGTGGTCCGGATCCTTTACGAACGGCTGCTCCAGAAGAGCGGTCTCCTTGAACCACTTCTTCAGCTTGCCCTCCACGATCTTCTCCCGGATACGGCGGCCGTGCTCCGGGCCATCGAGATGGAATCGGAGGTGGTGATCAAGGCGACGAAGGTGGAGGGGGTCTACACGGCCGACCCCGCACATGTCACCGCCCGTCTCCTCCAGGGCCCGCTTGCAGTCCATCATCCCGGCTCCGGTACGGTCCCGGAGTTCCTTCACGTCCTTCGCGCTGATCGCCATGGTTGTCTGCTTCCCTGTTGTCGTGTTCTCAAGAGAAAGAGGCGGAAGCGGGGTGGCGCATGGACCCTCGCCAACCAGCTGCCGCCTCTTCGGGCCGAAGCCCCCTTCCGCCGGAGCTCAGCTCTCGGGTTCTTCCTCTGCCTCGGGGGACGCCTCGTTGTCCGCTTCGGAGGAGGCTTTCGTGTCCGCTTCGGAGGAGGCCTTCGCGTCGGCGTCCGAGGAGGCCTTCGCGTCGGCGTCGGAGGATGCATCCTCGACCGACCCGGATGCGTCCTCATCGGACTCGGAAGCGGAATCCTCGTCGCCACCCTTGATCTGGGCGATGACCTCGGGCCGGGGGCGACGCTTTCGGGGCCGCCGACGCCGAGCCGCTCGGTCCGGACTGACCTCATCCTTCGTCTCACCGGTCTCGGTGGAGTAGGTGGTGGCCTCCTCCTCGGGCATGGTCCGCTCCTCCTCGGGGACCTCCCGACGGGCGGCCTCCACCGCGTCTGCGATGGCCTTCGAGATGAGGGCCACCGACCGGATCGCGTCGTCGTTCCCGGGGATGGGAAAGTCGATCCGGTCCGGATCAGCGTTGGTGTCCGTGATGGCGATCACCGGGATCCCGAGGCGATTCGCCTCCTTGACCGCGATGTGCTCCCGCTTCGCGTCCACGACGAACAGAGCTCCGGGGAGACGCCCCATGTCCTTCACACCCGACAGATACTTGTCGAGCTTGGCACGCTCCCGGTCCAGGAGAAGGCGCTCCTTCTTGGTGTAGAATTCGAAGGCGTTCTCCTCCTGACCCCGCTCCAACTCCTTGAGCCGCCGGATCTGTTGCCGGATGGTCTGGAAATTGGTGAGCATCCCGCCGAGCCAGCGCTCCGTGATGTAGAAGGCACCGCACCGCTCAGCCTCCTGACGGAGGATCTCCCTGAGCTGACCCTTCGTGCACACGAAGAGGACCCTCTGACCCTGCAGGACCACCTCGCGGACAGCCTGCTGGGCCCGCTCCAGGCGGTCCAGCGTCTTCCGGAGGTCGATGATGTGGATCCCGTTGCGCTCGGTGAAGATGAACCGACGCATCTTGGGATTCCACCGGCGGGTCTGGTGACCGAAGTGGACACCTGCCTCGAGAAGTTCGCTCAGTCCGACCTGTTCCATTCGCGCTCGTCTTTTCAAGTGGGGCCGATTACGCCCCGGTCAGGATTACCCCGGCGTATCCGGGGGCGGCGGCCGAAGGACGGCCACCGCGGATGCCACTGCAGCGTGTGGGATCAGCGCTTGGAGAACTGGAAGCGCTTCCGTGCCTTGGGGCGGCCCGGCTTCTTCCGCTCGACCTTGCGGGAATCCCGCGTGAGAAGACCCCTCGACCGCAGAAGCGGCCGGGTCTCCTCGTCGAACTCGAGAACGCACCGGGCGAGACCCAGTCGCACGGCGTCGGCCTGGCCCGTGAGGCCGCCCCCCCGGACCCTCACCATCACGTCGAACTGACCTTCGTTCTCGGTGGCGTCGAGAGCCTCGGTAACGCGGGTACGAAGTGTGCGGCGAGGGAAGTAATCCTCCAGGGTCCGCCCATTGACCGACCACTCGCCGGAGCCGGGGCGGAGGATCACCCGTGCGGAGCTCGTCTTTCGACGACCCACCGCCTGATACTGAGTCATTTCAGCCATGGATTACGACGCCTTCGCTTTGATCTCGAGAACCTGTGGATTCTGACCCTGGTGCGGGTGCTTGTCCCCGCCATAAACCCGCAACTTCTTGTGCAGGGATCGGCCCAGGTTGTTCTTCGGAAGCATGCCCTTGACGGCAAGCTCCACCACCCGCTCCGGATGGGTGGCGATCATGCGCTTGAAGGGAATGTGCTTCTCTCCGCCCATGTAGCCGGAATGCCGGAAGTACGTCTTCTGGTCGGCCTTGCCGCCCGTGAGCAGCACCTGGGAGGCGTTGATCACGATCACGTGATCTCCCGTATCCAGGTGTGGGGTGAACATGGGCTTGTGCTTGCCCCGCAGAATCCGGGCGATCTCGGTGGCCATGCGACCGAGGGGGATACCGGTGGCATCAACGATCCACCAGCTCTTCTCGATGTCGGCGGCCTTCGGTGTATACGTCTTCATCACAGCCTGTGTGGCATTTTGGGCAACAGAGCTATGAATGATAGACCTGCGCCAACCGGGTGTCAACGGCAGATGGCGGCCGGGAATTCCGTTCCGGAGCGAGACCCGCAGGCGCCTACCGGAAGGTCTCCAGGAACCGGGCCCGGGAGGCGTGACGAAGGCGGACGAGGGCCTTCTCCTTGATCTGACGGACCCGTTCCCGGGTGATGCCCAGGATGGTCCCGATCTCCTCGAGGGTCATGGGCTCCTGCTCGTCCAGTCCGAAGTACAGCCGGAGGATCTTCGCTTCCCGATCCTTCAGGCTCGAGAGTGCCTCGTCCACCGTGTCCTTCAGGGCGTGCTCGTACGTTTCGTCTTCCGGTCCCGGTGAGAATTGATCCGGAAGGTAGTCCAGGAGCCGGTTGTCCTCTCCGGGGGTGATGGGGGCGTCCAGGGAGAGGTGGGACTGGCTGATGGCCAGCGTGCGCTCCACCTCCTCCTTGGTGATGTCGAGCCCGTCTGCGATCTCCTCCACCGTGGGCTCCCGACCCAGCTCCTGGAGGAGGCTAGAGGACCGACGCCCGATGCGGTGGAGCGCTCCGGCCCGGTTGAGGGGCACCCGCACGATGCGGCTCTGTTCGGCCAGGGCCTGGAGGATGGCTTGCCTGATCCACCAGACGGCGTAGGAGATGAACTTGATCCCCTTCGTCTCGTCGAACTTATAGGCTGCCCGGATCAGCCCCATGTTCCCCTCGTTGATGAGATCCGAAAGGGGAACCCCCTGATTCTGGTACTTCTTGGCCACCGAGACCACGAAGCGGAGGTTCGATCGGACGAGCTTGTCGAGAGCCTCCTCGTCACCCTTCCGGATCAGCCGTGCGAGACGTGCCTCCTCATCGCGGTCGATGAGTGGATAGATGCTGATCTCCTGGAGGTATTGATCCAGGGATCCATCCTTGAAGGAGTTGCTTCGCCGTCTGAATGACATGGGGGACGCGTCGATCCGGGGATTGGATGCGGACTGAGAAAGAATGACGGGCACCGGCTGGGCGCGCAACACCCCGCCGAGCTGACTCCGGTGTTACGTGGGAGCTACCGGATGCGGTGTCCCAGACGACTCCAGCGGATCCCACGCCACCATCCCTCGGCCTCCCGTTCCCGGCGGCTCGAGGAGTAGTAGACGATCCAGGGCCGACCCCTCAACAGCTCCCGGTCCACGAAGCCCCAGTAGCGGGAGTCCTCAGAGTTGTCCCGGTTGTCTCCCAGGACGAAGAACCGGCCCTCCGGAACGACGAGCGGACCCCAGGAGTCACGGGAGGGATGGTAACGGCCGAGCTGTCCGGGCTGGGAGGCGATGAGGTGATTGGCCTGCCAGTCCATATCTGGATGGACCGCATCCCCCACGGCATCCACGTGACGGACGTAGGGTTCCTCCACCTCCTCACCGTTCACGAACAGGACCTTGTCCTCCATCCAGAGGGTGTCGCCAGGAAGGCCCACGAGTCGCTTGACGTAGTTCTTGTCGGGCTCGTGAGGCGGATTGAACACGATGACGTCGCCCCGGGCGGGCTCCGAAAGGGCCGGGAGGTGGAGGGAAGTCCCGGGAATCCGCGCCCCGTACGCCGCCTTGTTGACCAGGAGGAAGTCCCCCACCAGGAGCGTACCCTCCATGGAACCGGTGGGGATCTTGAAGGCCTCGACCCCGACCGAGCGTACGAGGATGAAGAGAAGGACCGCCAGGAGAAGGGAGCGGCTCCACTCCCAGACGTGACGCACGACCCCGGGCCCGCGGTCGACCTCTTCGGGCCCGGACTCCCCCTCTTGTCGCGACGGCTCCCGCTCCGCGGGCGCCCGGTCTTCTGGCTCCACGCCGTTCCTCCCGATCCGAAGTGCCCAGGCCCCGCCTGGACCGGGAACCCTACACGCTCATGCGCCGGGTCGTTCCCGGGACGGTCCGGACACGTCGGACATCAATAATTGTCGATCTGTGCTCTCTGCAATGCCCCGGAGTAATCGAGATAGCACACCTTGGTCTCGGAGTAGAACTCGTAGACCTCCCAACCGCCCTCCCGGTGCCCGTTTCCGGTTTCCTTGACGCCGCCGAAGGGCAGGTGGGCCTCGGCCCCGATGGTGGGTGCATTCACGTAGGTGATTCCGTTGTCCAACTCCTGGAAGGCCTGGAACGCCATCTGGACGTCGCTCGTGTAGACGGCGCTGCTCAGACCATAGCGGACCTCGTTGTTGATCCGGATCGCCTCCTGGAAGTCCGAGAATCCCATCACCGACAGCACGGGCCCGAAGATCTCCTCGGTGGCCATCCGGCTTCCGGGGCGGACCCCCGTCACCACCGTGGGCTCGAAGAAGAAACCGTCGTCCAAACCGTCACCGGTGGCCCGTCCGCCGCCGCAGACGATCTCTCCCTCCTCCCGGGCCACCGCCATGTACGAGGACACCTTGTCGAGGGCCGCCTGGTTGATCATGGGGCCGACATCGGTCTCGTCGTCCTGGCCGTCGCCGAGCCTGAGGGCCTGGGCCCGTCGGACCAGCTCGGCCACGAAGTCCTCCCGGATGGATTCGTGGAGGAGCAGTCGGGAGGTCGCCGTACACCGTTGGCCGGTGGTCCCGAAGGCGCCCCAGAGGACGCCCTCGAGCGCGAGCTCCATGTCGGCGTCGGGGAGGACGACCTGGGCGTTCTTTCCCCCCATCTCCAGGGAGAGCCGCTTGTGCATCCGGCCGCACGTCTCCCCGATGAACCGGCCCGTCTCCGTGGAGCCCGTGAAGGAGATCACCGGCACCTGGGGGTGAGAGACCAGGGGTGCCCCAACCTCCTCCCCGAAACCGTGGACGAGCTGCACCACCTCCGGCGGGACTCCTGCCTCAAGGAGGACCTCCACGAAGAGGTGGCCCGTGTGGGGCACGTCCTCAGCCGGTTTGAAGACCACGGAGTTCCCGCAGGCGAGAGCCGGGAAGATCTTCCAGGTGGGTATGGCCAGCGGAAAGTTGAAGGGGGTGATCATCCCGCAGACGCCGATGGGCCGCCGATAGGTCATGGCCCATTTGTTCCGGAGCTCCGACGGTACCGTATGGCCGAAGAGTCGTCGGCCCTCTGTCGCTGCGTAGTAGGCGGTGTCGATTCCCTCCTGGACATCGCCCCGGGTTTCCAGAAGGACCTTGCCCATCTCACGGGTGGCCGCCCGGGCGATCTCCTCCTTCCGCTCCGTCAGCAGATGGTCTGAAGTGTCTGCTGGATTTCTGTTCTCGAAGGTGCGTCCGGACCGGGCGGGAACCCATTCGCCAGCGATGTGATTCAGGAATTCCTTGGCCATGACGACGCGTGCCGGGGACTCGGGGAGGGCGACCCGGTCAACCTCGCGCCCACGCAGGGGTGCGACAAGGGTACGGGGGCCCCGACAGCCCGGGGTCGTGGACACGGTCCTTGTTCCCTATCCGGAGGGCGGGAAGATTTGGAAAGAACCCTCTGGCCCAACCCTTCCGACGCCCCGAAGAAACGCCTGGCTTCCCGTGTCCACCCCTCCCCCTTCCCCGCCACCACCGTCCCGCTTCGGCCTCGTGGTGCTTCTCCTCCTGTCGGGCCTCGGGGCGCTGGTCCTGGCACGTCACGGGTCCCCCCGGGAATCCGGGCCGGTACGGGAGGCCCGGTCGGCGGAGCTGCCGGGCCCCGGGGTGCAGCCTCCGTCTGCGACCCGAGAGGTGGTCCTGGACGCCGGGCTTTGCGCCGACGCAGGATATCTGTGTTCCGGCCTCGCCGACCGGGACGAACCCCGGATCCTGCGGTGGAATGACGACACCCCGTCGATCCGGGTTCGGCTCCCCCTCCCCACCGGCGTGGATCCGGCACGGGGCCGGGAGCTTCAGGCCGCCGCCGCCGCCGGGCTCCTCACCTGGCAGGACAAGCCGTTCCGGATCGAGTTGGAGCGGGGGCCGGGAACGGGCGCGGCGGACTTCGAGATTCGATGGGCCGAGCGTCTGGAAGGGCGCCAGCTGGGGCGGGCCGACACGCGATGGTTCCGCGAGCCGGACGGCGTCATGGGGATGCAGGTGCGAGACTTCGTGCTCGTCCACCGGGATCCGTTCGATCCCGGGCGGGCCCTGTCCCTTCGGCAGGTGCAGCTGGCGGCGGCCCACGAGATGGGTCATGCGTTGGGCCTCCCCCACTCGGACTCGGACCGGGACGTCATGTTTCCCACGAACACCGCCCGGAGCCTCACGGCCCGGGACTACGCCACGATGGCCGCCCTGTACCGTTCCCGGAACGGTGCCCTGATCGCCCGGGGAGTCGACACCGGGATCGCGGCATCCGGCGCCGGGCGCTAGCCCGGAGCTCCTCGGGCCTCCGAGCCACCGGGGGCGGGAAGAATCCACCCGACCCTGATGCTCCCGCCCTAATCCTCCCGGACCAGGTCGTACCGCTCGATCTTCTTG
>JARRPL010000208.1:0-13097 GCA_037382905.1 Gemmatimonadota bacterium
CGTGGCGGTGGTGGCGGCGGCGGCGGCTCCGGGGGCCGGCGGGCTCGCCCTGGGTGTGGCCGGCGGTCTGCTCTGGGGAGACCTGTCCAGCCGGACCCAGTCCCGGGTGAGGCGCTGGAACGGGACCCACGTCCCGCTGCCGGAGCGGGGTCCGGTGCTCCCCGAGGCGGTGCGACGCTCCGTCGCCCTCGGTCTGGCGGCGGAAGCCCTGCGAGGCGTCGTGGTGACGGGCGTGGGCGTGGCGCTGGCGGTGCTCCTCACACCCTGGCTGGCGCAGGCCTGGCCGCTGGAGCCGACGGCCACGGCGGCGCTCCTCCTCCTTGGAGGACTGGTGTCGGTGGGCGTCGTCCTTCGGGGGCGTGGCCTGGACACTCGGGCGTCGGTCCTCTTCGCCGCCGGGATCGTGGCGGGAATGGTGGCGGGATGGATTCCGTCGTGACCGGCCTCCCGCCGGCGGTGGCCGCCCGGGTCCTGGCCCGGTCCTTCCTGGTGCAGGCCGCCTGGAATTATCACACCCTGCAGGGGACCGGCATGGCCTTCGCCCTGCTCCCGGCCCTGGAGCACATCCACCGGACGCCCGAGGCGCTGCAGGCGGCGCTGAGCCGGCACGCGGCGCCCTTCAACGCGCACCCCTACCTGGATGCTCTGGCGCTGGGCAGTCTGTGTCGGTTGGAGGCCGACGGGGAGCCGGACGTACGAATCCGGCGATTCCGGGCGGCGGTGGGCGGTCCCCTGGGCGCGCTGGGCGATCGCCTGGTCTGGGCGGCCTGGCTTCCGCTCTGCACAGCCATCGCAGTCTGTCTCTACCTCGCCGGCGCGAGCCCGTTCTGGACCGTCCTGACCTTCCTGGTCCTCTACAATGTGGGTCACGTGGGGCTTCGGATCTGGGGTTTCCGGGAGGGCTGGGCGTCCGGCGTCAAGGTGGCGGTCCGCCTCCGAAGCGCGGGTCTGGCGCGGATGTCGTCCCGATTGGAGGGATGGCTCGCGGCGGCGTTGGGGTTCCTGGTGGGCCTCGCCATCGGTGCCCCTGCGGTCCGGGGGACGCTTCCTCTGCTCTGGGCCGCGGCGGCGGTGAGCGTCCTCGTGGCGGGCGCCGCCCTGGGCCCCCGGGTGTGGAGACCCACCGCCGTGGCCACCGTGGCGGCGGTGGCTTCGATTCTCACCGTTGGTTTCTTCGTCTAGGGGGACCGATGCCTGAGACCGTGGTGGAGATCGTGAACCGGGCGGGCATGCACGCTCGTCCCGCATCCGAGTTCGTGAAGCTGGCCGGTACCTTCCAGAGCGAGATCTTCCTCGAGAAGGACGGGCTCGAGGTGAACGGCAAGAGCATCATGGGCGTCCTGATGCTGGCGGCCGAGTGTGGCGCCAAGCTCACCATCCGCGTGGATGGGGAGGATGCCTCGGAGGCGCTGGACGCCCTGTCCGATCTGGTTCAACGCGGTTTCGAGGAGGAGTAGATGTCCACGGTCTTCGACGGGTCCCCGGCGGCGGAAGGGATCGGCTCAGGCCGCGTGAGGGTGGTGAAATGGGCCGTGCCGGAGGTCCCCCACCGGATGGTGGAGCCGCGGGAGGTGGAGGCGGAGGTGGAGCGTTTCAACGTCTCCCGGGACCGGGTCCGCGAGCGTCTCGAGATCTTGAAGGTCGACACCGAGGCCAGGCTGGGACCGGTGGAAGCACGGATCTTCGATCCCCAGATCCTCATGCTCGACGACGTCCAGGTCGTGGACGGCACGGTGCGCTACATCCGGGAGAATCGCCTCACCGCGGCCAGGGCCTTCGACTGGCGCATGATGGAGATCCACGCCATGTGGACACGGACGTCCCACCCCATGGTGCTGGACCGTCTCAACGACCTGGAGGATCTGCAGGTCCGGCTTCTCAACGAGCTCCAGGGACACTCGGACCCCTTCGCCCTCGATCCAGACGACGGGCCGGTGGTCATCGTGGCCCGGAACGTCACGCCCTCGATGACGGTGCAGCTCGACCCGTCGCTGGTCGCAGGGATCGCGACCGACCGGGGGACCCGGACCTCCCACTGGGCCATCCTGGCCCGGTCTCAGCACATCCCGGCGGTAGCGGGTCTGGGGAACCTGTCCCGTCAGGCCTGCGACGGGCAGGAGGCCATCGTGGACGGGCGCATCGGGCGCGTGGTCCTGAATCCCAGCGAGGAGGATCGTCGCGTCTTCCTGACACGGCGGGAGCGGCTGCAGCTGTGGGAGGCGGAGGTAGAGGCCATCGCCGAGCTGGACTCCGTCACGGCGGACGGTCATCCGGTGGCGCTCCGGGCCAACCTCGACCTTCCCGTGGAGGCGGAAAACGCCCGCCGTCACGGCGCCGAGGGGGTGGGCCTCCTTCGGACCGAGTTCCTCGTGGTGGGTCGCAACTCCATGCCCAGCGAGGAAGAACAGTACGACGGCTACCGGCGGGTGGCGGAGGCCTTCTCGGGCCACCCCGTGTACGTCCGGCTCTTCGACCTGGGGGGCGACAAGTTCCCCGCCTTCCTCCACATGCCCGCCGACGAGAACCCTTTCCTGGGGTGGAGAGCGGTCCGGGTCCTCCTGGACCAGCCCGAGCTCTTCCGCACCCAGCTCCGGGCCACCCTCCGGGCCACGGCCCACGGCGATGTGCGGATCATGATCCCGCTGGTGACCGACGTGGAGGAGATCCTCCGGGTCCGGGCGCTCCTGGAGGAGGTGGAGGACGGGCTTCGGGCCGAAGGGATCCCCTACAACTCCGGATACAAGCTGGGGGTCATGGTGGAGACGCCCGCAGCGGCCCTGGATGCCGCCGAGCTGGCCCGGCATTCGGATTTCTTCTCCATCGGTACGAACGACCTGGTCCAGTACACGCTGGCGGTGGATCGCACGAACGCGCGCCTCGCGCGGCTCTTCAACCCCTTCCATCCCGCCGTCGTGCGCCAGATCCACATGGTGAGCCGGGTCGCCCGGGCCGCAGGGATCGAAGTGAGCGTGTGCGGAGAGATGGCGGCCACCGCGCTGGGAGCCTTCCTCCTTCTGGGGTTGGACATCAGCACCCTTTCCGTCGCGTGGCCCGCGGTGCCGGAGCTCAAGAAGGTGCTGCGAGAGGTACGGGTGGAGGATGCCCGCCAGGCGGCCCGGCAGGCGCTGGCCGCCTCTACGGCTCGTGACGTCACCGACTGCCTGGTCTCGGCTCTGGGCGGCACCGTCGACCTGGACGCATACCGGGGTCGCTGGGAGCTCGAACTACCGGGCTGAGGTCGGGTTGTCGGCCCTGCGGGGGCTGTCTAGCTTTCAGGTTTGCACCTTCCGTCTCCTCCTCAAGCAGAGCGCCATGGATTCCCGACTGTTCACCTCCGAGTCCGTCACGGAGGGCCATCCCGACAAGGTCGCGGATCAGATCTCCGACGCCGTGCTGGACCACATGCTCGCCGACGATCCGGCCTCCCGCGTGGCCTGTGAGACGCTGGTCACCACTGGTCTGGCGCTGGTGGCCGGCGAGATCACCACGGAGACGTACGTGGAGATTCCCGAGGTGGTGAGGGAGACGCTGCGGAACATCGGCTATACCAGCTCCGCCTACGGAATCGACGCCCATACCTGCGCCGTCTTGTCGAGCATCGACAAGCAGTCCAACGACATCGCCCAGGGCGTGGATACGGGTGGGGCGGGGGACCAGGGGATGATGTTCGGCTACGCTTCGAACGAGACCCCGGAGCTGATGCCGGCCCCCATCATCCTGGCTCATCGGATCACCCATCGCTTGGCAGAGCTCCGTCACGGTGGCGCCCTCGACTGGCTCCGGCCCGACGGCAAGGCTCAGGTCACCCTGGAGTATGCCGGGGGGCGCCCTCAGCGCATCCGGACCGTGGTGGTGAGCACCCAGCACGATCCCGAGGTCGAGCAGGAGGAGATCCACCACCGGGTCAAGGAGCAGGTGATCAAGCCCGTGCTCCCCGACGACCTCTTCGATCCCGATTCCTGCGTGTTCCACATCAACCCCACCGGACGGTTCGAGATCGGGGGGCCCCACGGTGACGCCGGACTGACGGGCCGGAAGATCATCGTGGATACCTACGGCGGCACCGGACGCCACGGAGGCGGAGCCTTCTCCGGGAAGGACGCCACCAAGGTGGACCGTTCGGCCACCTATGCCGCCCGTTGGGCCGCCAAGAACGTGGTGGCCTCGGGGCTGGCCGCCCGCTGCGAGATCCAGCTCGCCTACGCCATCGGCGTCGTGGAGCCCGTATCCGTCCACGTGGAGACCTTCGGAACCGGAACGGTCCCGGACGACCGGATTGCCCGGGCGGTGTCCGAGGTCTTCGACTTCCGGCCCGCCGCCATCATCGACGGGCTCGGGCTGCGGGACCCGATCTTCCTGCCCACGGCGGCGTACGGCCACTTCGGCCGTCAGCCCCGGACGGTGAGCCGGCACGGTCGGGAGGTCGGTCTCTTCCCCTGGGAGCGTACGGACCGCACGGACGAGCTGCGGACCGCCGTGGGGGAGTGAACGAAACCTGACGTCCCGATGTGGGGTCCCACACCGCCGGAGGGCGGTTTCACGAGCAGGCGCGGGAGGGACACGGTGCTGGTCCAGGTCACGGTAGACAGGCTCGGGTTGGACGGAGCGACCAAGTCCCCGGTGGTCATCCTGAAGGAGAACGACGGCGATCGGGCGCTGCCGATCTGGATCGGGCCCGGGGAGGCCAGCGCCATCCACATGCAGATGAGCAACATCTCCGTGGGTCGTCCCCTGACCCACGACCTCCTGGTCGCCACCATCCGGGGACTCGGAGGGACGCTGTCCCGGGTCGTCATCACCCGGGTCGAGCACAACACCTACTACGCCGAACTCCACCTCGCCATCGGGGGCGAGACGGTGACGGTGGATGCCAGGCCGTCGGATTCCATCGCGGTGGCGCTGAGGACCGGGTCCCCCATCTTCGCCGATGCGGAGCTCCTGGACCGGGTCCAGATGGAGATGCTCGACGACGAGGATCTCCCCTCCCAGGGGGTGGTGGATCTCACGACGGCGCCGGGTGAGGAGGAGATGGAGGAACGAGGCCTTCAGGCCATGTCCCCGGACGAGCTCCAGGCCTACCTGAAGAACCTGAACCCCGAGGATTTCGGGCGTTTCACACCGTGATCACCCCGGGGGGCCGGTGGGGAGTGCTGTTCGCCCTCGCGGCGGCCCTCTTCCCCTGTGGGATTCCAGGGGGTGGCGCTGCGGTGGCCCAGGAGCCGGCCACCCCCCGTCTGGAGGGCGTGGTGGAGCGAGGCGCGGGCGCACCCCTTGCCGAGGCCGCGGTGATCCTCCACCGGGTGGACGCGCTCGAGGCCGGAGAGATCGATTCCCTTCGGGCCGATGCGGAGGGCCGATTCGTCTTCGATCTCCCGACAGTGCCCGATCCGGGGGGCCGTGGGGAGGTCTACTTCGCCTCGGTCCGGCACGATGGCGTCGTCTACTTCGGTCCGCCGGTCATGCGCGCGGTGGAGTTGGACTCCCTCTACCGGATCCAGGTCTACGACACCGTCACGGCGCCACCCGGGGGAGCGCCGGTGCCGCTGGGGGTGCGATACATCCTCGCGGAGCCCGTGGAGAGCGGTTGGCAGATCACCGACCTGTTCCAGCTGGATGTCATCGGTGAGCGCACCTGGGTCGAGAGCGGACAAGGGGTGACGAGGCGATATCCCATGCCCGCCGGGATCGGAGAGGTCCAGGTCGCAGGCGGAGTCCCGGATGGGGCTCTGGAGTTCTCCGGTCCCCTCTCTCCCGGCTCCCGACAGGTGGTGCTCCGGTACATGCTCGACTCTCTGGTCCTCAGCGTCCCGATCCCCGGAGGTGCCCGGGAGATGGAGTTCCTGATCCAGGAGCCGGCGCCCTCGGTGACGGTCACCGGACTCGCCGCCGCGGAATCCGTGGAGATGGAGCCCGGGGTGACCTACCGCCGCTACGCCGGGGTCGATCTGGGAGGGACCGTCGTCCAGATCCGGGAGGGTCGTTCCGGCTCCCGCTTCCCCCTGGAATGGCTTGCGGTCCTTCTGGGCCTGGGGCTGGCGGCTTTCGGAATCTGGGCGGTGCGCCGTACCGAAGGTGGCGAGACCCCGGCCGCCGTACCCGAATCCCCCGCCACTCCGGTCCCGTGGACCCCCGAGGACCGGCGTCGCCGGCTCATTCTGGAGGCGGCCCGCATCGACGAGGAGCTCGAAGAGACGGACGAAGGGCCGGCGCGGGCTCGGCTGGAGGCTCGGCGGGAGGAACTCCTGGCCCTGCTGCAGCGACCTCCCGGGCCGGGGGCCTGAACCGGCCGTGGCCATCGTCAGCACCCGGGCCGTCCTGCTCCGTTCCCACCCCTACTCCGAGTCCAGCCGGATCCTCCGGTTCCTGACCGAGGAGCACGGGGTGGTGGGCGTCATGGCCCGGGGTGCTCGGAAGAGCGGTCGCAGCGCAGGTCTCGACCTCTTCCAGGAGACGTTACTCACCCTCCACATGAAGGAAGGCCGAGGTCTGCAGACGCTCCGGGAGTCCACCTCGCTCCGCTCTCGCCGCCGGCTCGGATCCCACCCTTTGCGCCTCGCTGCGGCGGGAGTCCTGGCGGAGCTCGTGCTCCGTCACCACGAGGAGGCCCCGGGTCCGGTGGTCTTCCACACCCTTTCCCTGGGGCTGGAACAGCTGGACGGCGTCGAGGTCGACGCGGTGGTATCGGTGCTTCTGGCCCGGGGTTGGCAGCTGGTGTCGGCTCTTGGCTTCCACCCCCAGGTGGAGGCGTGTGTGCAGTGCGGTGCCCGGATGGGCCAGGACATGGGACGCTTCGACTTCGAGGCCGGCGGTCTGCGCTGCTCCGGGTGTGGAGAGGGGATGGCCGCCCCTCGGGTCGGGCCCGGCGCTCGAGCGCAGCTGGAGGCCCTCCTTCGGGGCGAGGTTCCGGCGGACCTCGTCCGTCCCAGGGCGCATCTGCGACTCCTCTCGGACTTCATCACCTACCACGTGTCGGGGACCCGGCCCCTGGAGGCGTTCCGCCTTCTTGCCGCCTTCCTCCCCGAGGCCGACACGGCCCCCGCATCTCCGGAGTAGACCCGTGCCGAGCCTGATCCTGGGAACCGCCGGACACATCGATCACGGAAAGACGGCGCTGGTGAAGGCCCTCACGGGGGTCGACACGGATCGGTGGGCGGAGGAGCGGGAGCGGGGCATCACCATCGATCTCGGGTTCGCCGCGATGGACGAGGACGACCTTCGCCTGGGGGTGGTGGACGTGCCCGGGCACGAAGGCTTCGTCCGGAACATGCTCGCCGGGGCAACGGGGATGGACGTGGTGCTCCTCATCGTCGCCGCCGACGAGGGGGTGATGCCTCAGACCCGTGAGCACCATGCCATCCTCCGGTTGCTGGGCGTGCAGGAGCTGGTTGTGGCCTTGACCAAGGCCGACCTGGTGGAGGAGGACTGGCTCGAGCTGGCCCGGGAGGATGTCCGGGACCTCCTCGCCGAAGGCCCCTACGCCGACGCGCCCATCGTCGCCACCTCGGCGGTGACGGGGGCGGGCCTCGACGCGCTCCGAGCGCAGATCCTGGCGAGGGCCCGGAAGGCGATGCCGCACCGCCGGGACGACCTCACCGTCCTCCCGGTGGATCGGGTCTTCACCGTACGGGGCACGGGAACGGTGGTCACCGGCACGCTGTGGAGCGGGAGCCTGGCCGTGGGGGAACGGGTGCGCCTCGTACCCGGGGAGGCGGGTCCGGGGACTGCAGGTCCACGGAGTCGAGGCGCCGGAGGTGGAGGCGGGCCACCGGACCGCGGTGGCCCTCAGCGGCGAGGGGATCGACACGGATGTCCTCCACCGGGGCCAGGCGCTGGTCACGCTTCCGCAGTGGCAGCCCAGCCTGATGCTCACGATCCACGCCAACATCGTCCGGGACTCGGACTGGACGTTGGAGCAGGGTCAGCGGGTGCGCGTGCACGTGGGCACCGCCGAGGTCATGGCACGGTGCGCGCTGCTGGACTCGGACCGGCTGGAGCCTGGCGAGGAGGGTTGGGTCCAGCTCCGCCTCGAGACGCCCGTCCTTGCCCGGGGGCGTCAGCGCCTCGTGCTCCGCAGCTACTCCCCGGTCACCACCTTCGCCGGTGGCGAGGTGGTGGAGGTCTTCCCACCGAAACGCCGGATCCGTGTCCCGGTCCCGGAGGCGCGGCTCCACCGCGAAGCCGTTCTGCAGGAGGTCCGGCGGATGCACCGGGAAGAGCCGTATCGCCCCGGAGCTCCGGTGGAGGCCCTCCGGGCGCTGGCCTCGCCCGCCGCGCCCCGGGGCTTCACCGACGCGGTGCTGACGGCGAGCGAGGTGCAGGGGCTGCTGGAGGTCCGGCAGGGCCACGTGAGGGAGCCCGGATTCACCCCGCGCTTCTCCAGGAGCCAGGAGGACCTGCTGGACCGCTTGCGGGAGGTCTACGGAAAGGCGGGTCTGGCTCCGCCCACACTGGACGAGCTGCCGGAGGAGGCCCGCTCGGATCCTGGGTTCCTCTCGCTGGTCCGTCACCTGGAAGCGGAGGGCGCACTGGTGGCGCTGGAGCCGGATCTGCTGGTGGATGCCGCAGCGCTCCGGGACGGAATCCGCCGGGTGCGTGCGTCGCTGGCGGGACTCGGGGGGCTCGGTCCAGCGGACTTCCGGGAGGCCCTCCCGGTGAGTCGCCGGTACCTCCTTCCGCTCCTCAGGCACCTGGACCGACTGGGGGTGACGCGGAACTCCGGTGGTGTGCGGGCAGTCCAACAGGAGGAGGGCTGACCCCGGTTCGGTTCCCGGGTCGGGTCTGCTTGACCGCTGGAGAACACGACGCGTAGAATGCTTCATCGGGTGAGGTCCACCCGACCGGGATTGCCTTCAGGAGTTCAGCAAACGCACCTTCGCTACGGCCACCGATGACATGAGACGCCTCCTAAGCGTCTCGTTCGTCTTCTTCGCTCTCTTCGCCCTGTGCCAACCGTCCTCCGCCCAGGAGGGCGGACGACGGGCGTCGCCCGGAGAGACGAGCGGTTTTCAGCTCGAGCAGAACTACCCGAACCCGTTCAATCCGGAGACCCGCATTCCCTTCGTGCTGGGGCCGGACCTGTTCGAGTCCGGGCAGCCCGTCGTGGTCTCCATGCGGGTGTACAATCTCCTGCAACAACCCATCGCGGTACCGGTGGCGCTGCGCCATCCCTCCGGCGACCGTACCCCCATGGTCCAGCTGGCCTATACGGCCCCGGGTCGGTATGAAGCCTTCTGGGACGGACACGACTTCGCCGGCAACCAGGTGGCTTCCGGCCCGTACTTCGTGCAGATCACCGTGAACGGGGTCAGCAAGCACATGCGGATGTTCGTCTCCAAGTAGGGAGACGGCTTCAACCCGCGTGGCTCCCCAGGAGGGCGATGAACTCCTCGGGCGAGGAGATCTCCATCAGGCGTCGCGGGACCTCGGGGTCCTTGGCGAACTGGGCGATCTTTCCCAGGACCGGGAGGTATTGATTCGACACCTCCAGCGGCGGAGCCACGATGAGGAAGAAGTGGTTCACCGGCTGACCGTCGATGGCGTTGAAGTCGACACCCTGCTGCTTGCGACCGTACGCGAGCCGTAGCCGATTCGCCACCAACGAGCGGCAGTGAGGGATGGCGATCCCCTTGCCGATCCCGGTACTCCCCAGGTTCTCTCTGCGCTTGAGCGTCTTGAAGAGGATCGACTCCGACTTGGTGTCGAGGTCCAGGAGCGCCACCAGCTCCTTCAACAGATCGTCCTTGCCCTCGCTCCTGAGATCCAGACTTACGGAGTCGGTGGTGAAGAAGTCCTTGAGCTTCATCCGTGGGGCCTCACCGGGGAACGGGGTCGGTCTGGGCGAACGGCTGGAAACGTAATACGGGCCGGTCCGGGAGCCCAAGGGGGGGCGGGAGCGCCACCGCTTCGTCCTCTCGGTGCGCTCCTCCCGGGCCGGCCTCGGGGAGCGAGGGCGCCCGCCTAGAGGCCGGAGACCGGCGCTGCACCCTCCGGGCCCCGGGCCCCGGGCGCGGCGTCCTCCGCCACCGGCTCGACCCGGGTCGGGTCGGGAGACGCGGATGTCTCGGCTTCATCGACCCAGGGGGGCGTCCAGTCCAGGTCGGGGGCGTCTTCCTCCTCCCAGCGGTATCCGGGGTACCCGTAGTAGCCCGGGTAGTAGCTCCCTGGATAGGAAACCCACGGGCCCGGGGCCGACACCCCCACGTAGACACTTCCGCCCGGACCGCACGCCATCAGGGGAAGGGCCAGGACGGCGAGGAAGAGGACCGGGGACCGGAGAACGGGGGGTGCAGGGCGTCGGCTCATCGGTCTTCTCCCTCGGGAGGCCACTTCTGGATGGTGAGGGCCGCCCCGCTGGGGTCGGCGATCAGCGCCACCGAGCCGTTGCGGATCTCGGACCTCGGTGCGATCAGGACCCGGCCCCCGAGAGTCTCGACCCGGGCGGCCAGCGCCTGGGGATCGTCCACCAGGACGTAGGGGAGCCAGTTGGGCTGGACCCCGTCCACCTCGAAGGGAAGGATGCCGGCGCGGGGCGTACCGCCCGACTCCAGGACCCGGTATTCGACGTTGCCCCCCAGATCCCCGTCACCCACCTCGTACCCCATGAGCTCCCGATAGAAGGCGAGGGAGGACTCCACGTCCCGGGTCCAGAGCTCGGTCCAGAGCCAGCCTCCCACCCGACTCCGGTCCACCGGAGGATCGCCGGAGCTGGATCGGAGGAGGGCCAGGAGCGCGCCCTGATTGTCCCGGACCACTGCGACGCGGCCTCGTTCGGGAAGGTCCCGGGGGGGCGTGACCACGGAACCCCCGAGCCGCTCCACGGCCTCGGCGGTCTCGTCCACGTCCTGAACCGAGAGGCTGCTCACCCATTGGGAGGCATTGACCTCCTGCTGAAGGCGGTCGGATGCCACGATGGCGCCGATGGGCCGACCGTCGTGTACGATGGTGATGTAGCCCGGAGACTCCTGGCCACCGCCGTCGAAGGACCAACCGAAGAGCTCCCCGTAGAACCGTTGCGCCGCGGGCACATCGGTGGTGAGAAGGTCGTACCAGACGAAGTTCCCGATCTCCCGGGTCGTCGTGGAGGTGGGAGAGACGGGAGGCACCGTGGGCGTGGTCGGCGCACACCCCGCCACGAGGAGTGCGCAGACCAGGGGGCCCAGGAGGCGGGTCGCGGGGGATGGACGAGGGCTCAAGGCGACTCTCGGAGCAGAGGATGACCAGTGGTCGGGCGGGTTCGCGACGACCGTCGAACGACGACCCCGGCCGGAATGCCGAGTCGAAGGATGGACGCGCGGGTAGATCGGCGCAACGGATGGGGCAACGGAAGGGGCCGGCGTCTCCGCCCCCCGGCCCCCCCGTTTGCGATCGGAAGACCCGACGCCCCGCCTTCACCCCCTCCCGGACGCCATGTAGCTTCCCTCTATGGACCTCCACGTTCCCGACCTCCTGCACGGCCCTTCCACGCCCCTCTATCTGGCTCCCCAGGCGGGGGTCAGCGAATCCCCGTTCCGGCGTCTGTGCCGGGAGTTCGGGGCCGACGTCGTGGTGACGGAGTTCGTCAGCGCAGAGGGAATCGTCCGGCAGAACGAGCGCACCTTGGCGTACCTCCGTTTCGACGAGGAAGAGCGGCCCATCGGAGTCCAGATCTTCGGTGGCGATCCTGGGAGCATGGCGGAGGCCACGGCGCTGGTCACCGAGGTGTTCCGTCCGGATTTCGTGGATATCAACTTCGGCTGCCCCGTCAAGAAGGTGGTCAAGCGGAACGGGGGGAGCGGCTGCCTCCGAGACCTGGATCTGGTGGACGCCATCATCCGGGCCTGCGTGGACGCCACCCATCTGCCGGTGACCGCCAAGATCCGGAGCGGTTTCGACGAGAAGACCCGGGACCCGGTCACCATCGGACTCCGATGCCAGGACGCGGGCGCGACGGCGCTCACACTTCACCCGCGCACACGCGCCGATATGTATTCCGGTGAGGCGCGGTGGTCCGAGATCGCGGCGGTAAAGGAGGCGTTGGACATCCCCGTGGTGGGGAACGGGGATGTGCGCTCGGGCGAGGACGCTCGGCGGATGCGGGACCAGACCGGTTGCGACGGGATCATGATCGCCCGAGGCAGCCATGGCGACCCGTGGATCTTCAAGCAGGCCCGGGCCGCCCTGAACGGAGATCCCGTCCCTCCGGCTCCCACGGTTGAGGAGCGTTTCCACATCTGCATCACCCATGCCCGCAATGCCGTGGCCTACGAACGGGATGCGGAAAAGGCCATGCGAGAATTCCGGAAGCATCTGGGGTGGTATACCAAGGGGTTGCCCGAGGGAAAGAAGCTCCGGCAGGAGCTCTTCCAGGTCACCACGCTCCAGGGGGCCCAGGAGCTGCTGGAGGGGTATCTCGAAGAACATCGGTCGGCGAGCCGTGAACTGGTCTCCGCCACCCCCGAGGGCTGAGGCGATGGCCCTCCTGGGAGCTGCGGCTCTCACGGTCCTTCTGAATGTGCCCTTCGGCTGGTGGCGTGAAGGGACCCGGAAGTTCTCGGGCCCCTGGTTCCTGGCCGTCCACGGCGCCGTGCCCCTCGTCATCCTCCTGCGCAGGGGTCTGGGCATCTCCCTGGCGTGGAAGACGTTGCCGCTGCTCGTACTCTCCTACTTCGCAGGGCAGGCCGCCGGAGCCGGACTCCGGCGCTCCCGCAGTGGACCCAAGCGGGAGCCGGAGAGTAGTATGTAGTCGATGTTTGACAACACGGGGGCGTCACGGCTTCGACGTGGTTGGTGAAGTCCGGGCTGCGTGCCGAGGTTCCCGATACCTCGCAAATCCTCGGGAAAACCAATAATTGCCAACGATAACCTGGCGATGGCCGCGTAAGTAAACCTTACGCTGTGCCCGTCTCTTGAGTTGCCCGCCCAAGGCGGCTCTCGCAGGCGACGATGAGTTGGGCTGGCTTACGGTGTCGTCGCTGCACCGGGAGCGAGATTTCAAGGCGACTGGTCGCTGTTCCGGCGGTGTGCTGGCCGGCAGTCGACGAGATCAACAGCGCTCTACGCACGTAGAGGCCTGGAGGGATCCATTCGCGGACGCGGGTTCGACTCCCGCCGCCTCCACT
>JARRPL010000209.1:0-5695 GCA_037382905.1 Gemmatimonadota bacterium
GCTCCCGGATTCGATGACCGAGCTGCTCCCGCAGGCCGTAGAGACGCACGAGCTGGCCCGGGGAGAGGACCTCCAACAGGTCAGCCTGCTCTCGTGCCAGGAGCTCCGCCTCCTGACGGGCGAGTTCCGTCATGTCATCCAGAACCTCCCGGGCTTCCTCCTCCGAGAGGAGTGCCCCCGTCCCGCTCATGCGCCGCTGGAGCTGGCGCCGCCGCTGGGCGAGAGCCCGTCGCTCCGGTTGGAAGGCCCGAGCCCGGTCCGAGAGCGTGCGGGCCGTCGCTTCGTCCAGACCCAGCTCCTTCTGGACCATGGCCTCGAAGCGCTCCCGCACCTCGGCCTCCATGCGGGCACGCTCGGAATGGCCGGGACGCTGCTGGCCGTTGGCCGCCGCCGGCAGGGCACAGAGCAGCAGCATCAGCCCCATCGAGGCGCGTCCCCTGCTCAACGTTCCATCTCCTCGAGGAGCTGCTGCAGCGCCTCGTCCGTCAGCTCCGACAGGGCCGGCGCCCCCGCCACCATGAGATCCTCGTCGAGCCAGAGGCCTCCCACGTCCTCCTCCGAGAGCGCCAGAACGTACGTCTCGGGCTCCACGCCGGGGTCCGGCGCGGCCAGTCGGAGCCCGAGGGCCAGGGCAAGCCCTGCGGCCGCGGCCCAACCCCAGGCGGGCACGATCCGGAACCCCCGCCGCTTCGGAGCCGCCGGGCCCGGGCCGCGGTCGGCCCCGACGCCTGTCGGGGCATGGGCGTGGCGTACGGCATCCCGGATTCGATCCTCGAGCCCTGCGGGCACCCCCGGGCGGGTGGCTGCAAGAAGGCGTACGGTGTCGAAGACGTCCCGACACTCCCGGCACCGGCCCAGGTGCCGCTCCACCGCCACGGTCCGATCCGGCGACAACGTTCCGGCGACATGGTCCGGCAGTCGGTCCTGGATCTCTCCACAGGTCATCTCCACCGCTCCTCCCGCGTCATGCGTCATCCATCCACTCCCGCAGTTTGCGGATCCCGTGATGGTAGTTCACACGGGCCGCACCTTCGCTCGATCCGATCAGCTCCCCCACTTCGCGGAAGCTGAGCCCTTCATCCACACGAAGCGTCACCGCCAGGCGCTGCTTCTCCGGCAGCCGACCCACGAGTTCCCGCGCCCGACCCTCCTCCTGGCGCCGGACCACCGCTTCATCCACCGGGATGGCGGGCTCCCGGATCGGGGCGACGTCGTCCAGCGACGACTCCCTACGTCGACCGGCTCGCCGCATCAGCGTGCGGCTCTCATTCATGACGATGCTCAACAGCCATGTCCGGAAGCGCGCGTCCCCCCGGAAGCGATCCAGCGCGGCCAACGCCTTCAAGAACGCATTCTGGGTGGCATCCGCCGCGAGGTCGGGATCACGGGTGTAGCCCAGAGCGAGTCGATACGCCACCGCGTGGTGCCGCGCCACCAGCCGGTCGAGGGCCCCCGAATCTCCGGCCCGGGCCCGGGAAACCAGCTGGTCGTCCCGCAGTTCCGGGTCTCCCGGCTCTGCACTCACTGGACGGTAGACGGGGTGGAGCTGGCGAACGTTAAACGACGAACAGGCCCGCCGTCCCGAAGGACGCCGGACCTGTCCACCCACGAGACACCATCGGCCGGGACGCCGCTACTCCCGTTCCCTGTGACTCTTGGCGATCCTGGACTGGAGATGCTTGGAGGGCTTGAAGACGGCCACGGCCCGGGACGGCACTCGCACCGCCTCGCCGGTGCGGGGATTCCGGGCCTTGCGCGCCTTGCGATTGCGGACCCGGAAGGTCCCGAATCCGCGGATCTCGATGTGGTCCCCGTTCGTCAGGGCACGCTTGACCGCGTTCAGGAAGCCGTCCACCACGAGGGCGCAGTCCTTCTTGGTGATGCCCGGGCCGATGGCCTCCGTCACCTGCTCCACAAGATCGGCCTTGGTCATGGATTCTCCGTCACGGCGCTGTTCTCCTGAATCACGATCGAGCGAGAGCCTACACGCAGGGACGCGGGCCCGTCAAGCGGTGGAGGCCCGCCGGGCCTCCAGGAGGTCGAGGAAGTCGTCGAACAGATATCGGCTGTCGTGGGGCCCCGGTGCGGCCTCGGGGTGGTATTGCACGCAGAAGACCGGAAGGTCCCGGTGTCGGAGCCCCTCCACCGTCCCGTCGTAGAGGTTCAGATGGGTCACCTCCAGCTGCGGCGCACCCCGGACGTCGCCCTCCTCCCCGAGGCGGACGGAGAACCCGTGGTTCTGGGAGGTGATCTCCACCGTCTCCCGGTCCAGGTTCTTCACCGGATGGTTCCCGCCATGATGTCCGAAGGGGAGCTTGAACGTTTCGGCACCGAAGGCCCGGGCGATGAGCTGGTGACCGAGACAGATCCCGAACACCGGCACGCCCCGCTCCGCCAGGGTCACGATGACCTCCCGGGCGGCGTCCACCACCGCCGGATCGCCGGGACCGTTCGAGACGAAGAGGCCATCCGCCTTCAGCGCCAGGATCTCCTCCACCGGAGTGGTGGCCGGGAGGACCGTGACCCGACAGCCGCGCTCCGCCAGCAGCCGGGGAGAGTGGGCCTTCACCCCGAAATCGTAGGCGAGGACGTGAAAACGCTCCTCTCCCACCGCCGGGACCTCGTACCGGTCCGTGGTCGACACACCGGTGGCCAGGTCCAGCCCCTCCATCTCGGGCTGATGCCCGATCTCCCGAAGGAGCGCATCGACATCGGTCCCGGCCTCGGCGATGGCGCCCCGCATGGCACCCCGGGATCGGATGTGCCGGGTCAGCGCCCGGGTGTCCACCTCGGCGATCCCCACGATTCCGTGCTCGGCGAGATAATCCTCGAGGGACGCCTGGCTCCTCCAGTTCGACGGAAGCCGGGCAGCCTCCCGGACCACGAAGCCGGCTACGCAGGGAGTCGGTGACTCCCGGTCTTCCGGGTTCACGCCGTAGTTCCCCTGGAGGGGATAGGTCATGGTGACCAGCTGCCCCGTGTACGAAGGGTCCGTGAGGACCTCCTGGTAGCCGGTCATACAGGTGTTGAAGACCACTTCGCCGAAGGCGGGGCCCGGGGCTCCGAGGGCGACGCCATCGAAGCGGCGGCCGTCCTCCAGGAGCAGGTAGGCTGGAGTGCTCAGGACGGTCGGGGTTGAAGGGGGAGGAGTCGCCGCCGGAAAGGTAGATCCGGCCTCCGGTCCGTCAAGCCGAGGCGTTGCGGGGTGGACGTCCGGGGCTTCCCCCTCCGGCCCCGTCGGATAGCTTCCGGCGCAGCCGTCACGCCCAAGGAGCCCAGGTCCCATGTCCTCACCCGCCGAGGTCTACATCCACGCCGACGAGTCC
Source organism: Gemmatimonadota bacterium (assembly GCA_037382905.1). Lineage (GTDB taxonomy): Bacteria > Gemmatimonadota > Gemmatimonadetes > Longimicrobiales > Gaopeijiaceae > Gaopeijia. The sequence goes on from JARRPL010000209.1 coordinate 3,327, forward strand.
TGCCTCGGCAACCAGTTCAAGGGGCGGGCCCGCCCGGGAGGCGCGGCGGGTCTTGTGGAGACGTGGCAGGGCGACGACTGGATCTGCCGGGAGTTCTGGGTCTCGGAGCCCGACACCACGAACAACCGGATGGCGATCCGGAGCGCGCTGGAGGGGCTGGGTGCGCTGAAGCGACGGTGTCGGGTGCACTTCGTTTCCGACTCCCGCTACCTGGTGGACGGCGCCTCCAAGTGGATCCACGGCTGGAAGCGCCGGGGCTGGAAATGGAAGGGCGGCGCCATCGAGAACCTCGACCTGTGGCAGGCCCTGGACCGGGTCATGACCCGCCACGAGGTGGATTGGCACTGGGTGCGAGGTCATGCCGGTCATCCCCGAAACGAGTACGCCAACGACCTGGCCGTGGACGCCGCTCGCGACTTGACGAGCTCCGGCGGGCTGGTGGAGGCCCGCTTCCGGGACTGGCTCGAGGAACAGCGGGAGAAGGATCGCTACCTGGACTTCATGGAGTTCGTCCCTCCGGAGCTCACGGACTGAGGCGACGGCCGAAGCGCCGCGCCACCGCCCTGGCCACCACGGGAGAGGCTTCGGCCACGGGGACCGGCCGCTCCAGGATCCGGGAGAGGCTCGTCACCTCCCGATCCCGGATTCCACACGGTACGATGGTGTCGAAGTAGCTCAGGTCGGTCTGGACGTTCAGGGCGAAGCCGTGGGAGGTGATCCAGCCGGACGAGACCCGTACGCCGATGGCGGCGATCTTTCCGGCCCCGGTCCACACCCCTGTGAGCCCTTCCTCCCGGTAGGCTTCCACCCCCCAGTGGGACAGGGCATCCACCAGGGCACCCTCCAGGTCCCTGAGGTATCGGTGCAGGTCCTTGCGGTCGGGCTTGAGATCCAGGATCGGGTATCCCACCAGCTGACCCGGGCCGTGGTACGTCACGTCTCCCCCCCGCCCCGTCTCGTGAAGCTCGATCCCTCGTTCCCGACGGGCAGCCTCGTCCAGGAGCTCGTGCTCCGGGCTGGACCCCGTGCCGAGGGTGAGGACGTGGGGGTGCTCCACGAGGAGGAGGGTGTCGGGGATCTCCCCGGCGCGTCGGCGCCGCACCAGGTCGGCCTGGAGCTCCACCGCTTCCGTATAGGCCAACCGTCCCAGCTCCCGGAGCCGCAGTGGCCGGGGGAGCGAAGGCCCCTCACCCCCCGAACGAGGACCGCCCCCGGAGCCGTGGGGCCCTGGAGGCGGTCGATGCTGCCGGTCCGACAAGGGCGCCTCAGGCGTCCATGGGGAAGTTCTCCAGGAGCTGCTTGAGCTGAGCCAGGAAGCGCGCGGCGTCGGCACCGTCCACGAGGCGGTGGTCGTAGCCCAGGCTGAAGAGGCACCGCTTGCGGATCGCCATGGCGTCGTTGCCCGTCTCCGGGTCCTCCACCACCACCACCCGCTTGTCGATGCTCCCGGTGCCCAGGATGGCGGATGTGCCCTTGGGGATGATCGGCATGCCCACCATGGTCCCGAGCACGCCGGGATTGGTGATGGAGAAGGTGGCCCCCTGGATCTCCGAGGGCTGGAGCTTCCGATCCCGGGCACGCTCCGCCAGATCCACGATCCTGCGGCCGATTCCCGCCAGGCTGAGGTCGTCGGTGTCGTGGATCACCGGAACGATCAGACCCGGGTCCAGGTCCACCGCAATGCCGACGTTGACGTTGCCCCGGTAGATGATGTTGTTGCCCGAAACCGTGCCGTTCACCGTGGGATAATCCCGGAGCGTGCGACTCACGGCCCACGCCACGAAGGCCGTGTAGCTGACCCGGACGCCCTGGTCGGCCCACTTGGGCTTCATGGCCTTGCGGACGGCGTCCACGGTGGTGAAATCCACCTCGATGAAGGAGTGGACGTGGGGAGCCACCCGCTTGGCAACCACCATGTGCTCCGCGGTGAGGCGACGGATCTTGTCCATCGGCTCCACGCGGTCCGCCTCCCGGACCGGGAACTCGGGGTGCTGAACCTCGTTGTAGAACGCCTTCCACAAGTCCGAAGGCGCTCCTGCCGCAGAGGGGGTCGGCGACGGGGTCGCCGGGGGCGCTGACGGCGACGGGGCGGAAGCCGATGGCTCCTCGGCGGCCCCGGATTCGATGTAGCCCAGGATGTCCTGTTTGGTCACCCGACCGGCGTGGCCCGTACCGGGGACGTCGGCGATGGCGATCCCGTGCTCCTCGGCGATCTTCCGGACCACGGGAGTGGACCGGGTCCGGAGGCGATCCTCGGCGGACTGGTCCCCTGCGGCGACGTTTTCGGTCCCGCCGGCCTCCGGCGCCGCGGCACGGCCGGACGCCGTGGCAACGCCACCGGTGGTCTCCTGGGCGCTGGACTCGGGCTC
>JARRPL010000210.1:0-9227 GCA_037382905.1 Gemmatimonadota bacterium
GGATGCTGGCGGCGATGTCGTCGGGTCCCGGACTCGACCCCGCGGCCTCCTGTCGCGTTGAAATAGAAAAGTCCGCCTGGAGTTGAAATCGAAATGTCCGCCTCGAGGGGGTTTAGGGTGATGGATCCGCCCCCGCATCCTGGGGAGAGGGAGGCGTCGGCCGCGCAGCGGCGGACGTAGAACGCAGTCGTGCGACTTTAAGCGGTTTGGCGAGGAGGGCGCCGGTTCTGCGCCACGGGTGATCGGGCCCGGGCTTGGGCGGCATCGGGTGAGGTCGAGCGCCCTTGGGTGGCTTCGACTTCTTCGGGACCTGTGTGGTCGGCTGCCGCGGCCCGGCTTTCGGCAGGGGCCGGACGGGCTCGAGGTCGAGTTCCCGCTCCCGCCACCAGAAGTGTGTGGAGCCGTCGAGTCGCAGTTCCACGGTGAGCTTCTGCCCGGGCTGGATCCCCTCCGCCTGGGCCTCCGGGATCTGGAAGCGACGGTTCTTGTAGCGGATGGTGAAGTCATTGGCGATGGAGCGCAGGCAGGTCTCGGAGAAGAGCCGCTCCAGGTGGGCGTCTCGGGGCAGAGGCCGGTGGGCGTCATGGTCCACGGCCGGCTCCACGGCGAAGCGTTCGTTCCAGAACGGGACGTAGATCTCGTCCAGGAATCGGTTCGCTTCCTCGAGCGCCGAGATCCCCCGCACCCGCATCTCTTTGACCAACCGGTCCTGGGACGTGCCGAAGTTCCGCTCGACCCGGCCCTTGGCCTGGGGCGAATGGGCCAGGATCAGTTCGACGTTCAGGGTCTCGAGGGCCGTGCGGATGATGGACTGCGTGCGCTTCGCCTCGCGTTCCTCCAGCGGCACCGTGGACACCGGACGAGTGTGTTGGCCGAAGTGCCCGGCCTGATCCGTGTAGAACGCCACCGGGCGACCGTGCCGATGGAGATAGTCGATGGCGATCTGGCGGTTGACCGCGCCGTTATCCCGAGGGACGAAGCGGGCCATCATCAAACGGTTGGTCGCATCATCGTGCATCTGAATCAGCACCTGGCGCCCGGGAGCCCGATCCTCCAACCAGGCATGCTCGGAGCTGTCCCACTGGATGAGCTCGCCCAGCGCCTCTCGGCGAGGCCGGGATTTCCGGTGCTTCCGGCCTCGACGCCGAGGCGTCCACAGCCCCGCCTCGATCATCCAGCGCCGAAGCGTATGCGGGTTCAACGCTCCAATCGCTGCGTCCTTCGACAGATGCTCCGCCAACAGCGTCGGCCCGAAATCCGAGAACACCTTCTCTCTCGCCCGCTCCAAGGCTCGCGCTTTCCGAGCCCTCGGGAGCGCGTGGTTCGAGCGCCGACCCCGAAGCCCATGGATCACCGCGGCGTCTCCCTCCTCTCCGTGTCGCCGCCGCAGCCGGCGGAGCTGCCGCGCCGACATCCCCAGCCGCTCGGCCGCTGCCTTCGGGGTGATCAACCCCTCTTCCACCTGCCTGAGTACCGCCAATCGATCCCTGTCCCGCAGACTCAAGGTCAGCATCTCCTCCCCTGGACGAGCCCTCTCGCTCCCGAACAAGCGAACAGAGTCCGAAGGAGGACATTTCTATTTCAACCAAACCGGACATTTCTTCTTCAACGCTACATCCCCCCGCACCGATCCCTTGCGTACTCGCCCGGCCCCGACCCATCCTCGGCCGCTACGGGCTGAGTCCGGTTCGGCTCCCCATCCCTCAGGTCGGGTCCGCAATGAAGCAGTTTCTCCTTCTCGGCATCACCCTCCTCGTTCCCGCAGCGCTCTCGGCGCAGAGTGGTCAGGACGAGAGCTACGACTACTGGAAGCCTCAGCGGGAGATGATCCAGTATGGGGTCCAGGCCATCCTGCAGTGCAACGGCCTATTTACCTCCAACCGGACGTTGGAGCAGGTCTTCGACCAGGAGCTGGCGTACCTGGCCCAGCCGGTGGGCTCGGCTCAGGGAGGGGATTACGAGGTGGACTGGGAACGGAAGGCCGTGGCCATCGGCGTACCCGGCGGGACCCCGGTGATGCGAGCGGCCTTCCGGGAGGGGATCGGCTGCGTGATCCTCGCGCCGGACCAGACGTTCGAGGACATCGAGGACCTGCCGGAGCTGACGCTCCCCTATCCGGACGCGGACCCCGCCACCACACCGTGGCCCGACGGGGACCTCGTGGAGCGTGGGCCCCGAGCCGAGGGCGTGGACCCCGCGGCGCTCCAGGCGGCCTCGGACTGGTCCTTCGACCGGGATTCCCCGGAGCAGGTCACCCTCAGCCTCCTGGTGGTCCACAAGGGGGAGATCATCCACGAGCGGTACGCGCCGGGCGTGGACAGGACCACCCGGACGCGGACGTGGTCCACGGCCAAGAGCATCGCCTCCACCCTCATCGGCATGATGGTGGATCGGGGGGAGCTGGCGCTGGACGAGCCCCTGGGGCTCGACTGGGGCCCCCCTTCCCCCGGGGAGGACGATCCCCGGAACGAGATCACCCTTCGGCACGTCCTCAACATGTCCAGCGGGCTGGAGACGGTGGATTCACGGGGGATGGAGTACGCCACCGGGTCCGGGCTCGCCTACTGGGCAGGGGCCAGCTCCGTGCGGGGGGCCACGTCCCGGGGGTTGATCCGGGAGCCGGGCTCCGCCTGGGACTACGAGAACTACGACACCCTCCTGGGGGTCCTGGCCCTGAAGCGGGCCATCGGCGACGACCGGGCCTATCTCGAGTTCCCCCGCCGGGAGCTGCTGGACAGGATCGGGATGCGGAGCACCCTCCTGAGCACCGATCGCTTCGGCGATTTCATCCTGAGCTCCCAGGTCTACACGAACGCCCGGGATCTGGCCCGCTTCGGGCTGCTCTACCTGAACGGAGGGGTGTGGAACGGAGAGCGCCTCATCTCCCAGGACTGGATCGAGTTCTCCCGGACCCCGGCCCCCGCCACCGCAGAGCTGGGCAACTTCTATGGCGGCCAGTGGTGGCTCGTCCCGGACGACCGGACCGACGTGCCCGGGGACGCCTATTCCACGGCGGGGAATCGGGGGCAGTACGTGGTCGTGGTCCCCTCCCACGACCTCGTCATCGTCCGGCGTGGCCTCGACTACGGTCGCCAGGGCTTCGATCGCTGGGACCTGACACGAGAGGTCCTGAAGGCGATCCCCGAGTCGGAGTGAAGGGCAGCGGCGTCCGGGCCGCTACTCCTCCCTCAGGGCCCGGAGGGGGTCCACCCGAGCGGCCCGCCACGCCGGGACCGCGGACGCCACCAGGGCCACACCGGCGAAGAGCGCCAGGACCCCGCCCACCGTGATCGGATCCAGGACCGACACCCCGAACAGCACGTTCCGGGCGAGGCCCGCCAGCGCCACCGCGAGGACGAGCCCCACCGCCAGCCCCAGTCCGGTCAAGCGGAGGCCGTCGCCGATGACCGAGCGTCGCAGCGTCCGCCCGTCCGCGCCCAGGGCCATCCGAAGTCCGAGTTCCGAGCGCCGCTGGGCCACGGAGAAGGCGATCACCCCGTAGATCCCCAACGCCGCCAGAAGAAGGGCGATGACACCGAAGGCGCCCAGGAACGCGGAGCTCATGGACCAGAGCAGCGCGCTCTCCCGCACGATCTCCCGGGCCGGACGCAAGGTGGAGGCTACGGCGGGATCCAGCGAGCGCAGCGTCTCACGAGCCGCCGGCGCCAGCCCCGCTGGGTCCCCGGAGGTGCGAAGGACGAGGAACCGGCGACGTACGCCGCTCCCTTCCAGCGGCCGGTAGAGATGAGGGGCTCCGCCATCCCCCGGGTGATGATGACCGGGTTGCCCTCTCCATTCTCACCCGGCGCGAAGGTACGCCCCGCCAGCAGCGGGATGCCCATGGTGGAGAAGTAGTCGGGTCCCGCGTGGGAGGTTAGAGCCGTGGGCCAGTCCTCCACCGGCAAGTCCGACACACCCGGGACCTGGTACGGCACAGGGAATGCCTCGTGATTCAGGGGGAAGCGGGAGACGGTTCCCGCCCCCTGGACGCCGGTCTCGTTCGCGAGGCGAGTTCGGGCCGCGTCCCAGAATGACGAAAGGTCCTGGTCCCCGGGGTACGCTTCACTGCCCGGCGACAGGGTCGCCACCAGCAGGTGGTCCGCGTCGAATCCCAGGTCAACAGCCATCACCTCTTGCAGGCTGCGAGCCATGAGGCCCGTCCCGGTGACGAGGACGATGGCGAGGGCCACCTCGAGCGTCACCAGGATCCGTCGGCCCCGGAGGGCCGCCGGTTCCGAGCCCGATCGGCCCGTGCGGAGCACCGATGCCAGCGGGCGTCGGGTGAGGGTCAGGGCCGGGGCGAGGCTGAAGAAGAGGGGCGTGGCCAGGGTGACGAGCCCGCTGAACAGGAGGACCCGGCCGTCCACGGTGGCGTCGCCCACCCGGTAGAGGTCAGGGGGCAGGACGCTGGAGAGGAGCGGGGCCACGACCAGGACGAGGCTCGTCCCCAGGAGGCCGCCGAGGACGGCCAGGAGCGCGCCTTCCGCCAGGAGCTGGCGCACGAGGCGGTTCCGCCCCGCGCCCAGGGCGGCCCTCACCGAGACCTCCCGGGCCCGGGTGGTGGCGCGAGCCAGGGTGAGGGACGCGACGTTCACGCAGGCGATGACCAGGAGCATGATCACCGCCGCCAGAAGGAGGAGGAAGGCCGTTCGAAGAAGCTCCCAGGCGAAGTTCAGGGCCTCCTTCAACGGCTTCACGGACACGGCCTCGTATCGTCCGTCCTCGTCGGGGTGCACGGCTGCCAGCTCGGCGAGAATCCCGGAGAGTTCCTGGGCCGCCCGCTCCTGTGTCCACCCATCGGCCAGTCGACCCACCGGGAGGGCCCCCATGGCGGATCGGGGTGCGCCCACCGGGTCCTCGTCCATGGCCAGCCAGAGGTTCAGGTCGCCAAAGGGGAAGACGAACGCCCTGGGCATGACGCCCACCACCGAGTAGGTGCGCCCATCCAGATCCAGCGTGCGGCCCAGGATGTCGGGATCCCGTCCGTATCGTCGCTCCCACAGGTCCTCACCCATCACCGCCACCGGCGGAGCCCCGGGGCGGGCGTCCGCCGGGAGGAGGGTGCGTCCCAGGAGCGGTTGGGTCCCGAGGATCGCCATCAGGTCTCCCGTGAACCACGAGGCCAGCTCCCGGACGGTCCCGCCCTCCGGACTGGTCAGGTTCACGGGCCCGTAGTAGTAGGCTCCGAGCTCGTCCAGAGCACGGGAGCGTTCCTCGAGGTCCGCAACCTGGGGGATGGAGAACCGGGCACCGTCCCACCCGGCGACGGGATCGACGCCGCCGATCTGCACCAGTTCCTCCGGGTCCGAAAAGGGGAGGGCCCGGAAGAAGTAGGGGTTCATGAGGCTGAACACGAGGGTGCTGGCCGCGATGCCCGAAGCCAGCGTCAGCACCACCACGAAGGTGTACGTCGGGCTGCGTAGCAGCGCCCGGATTCCGTAGACAACGTCCTGCTTGAGGTCATTCCACCACATCGTCCGCCCCTCCTCGTTCAGGGCCCGGCTCGACTCCCGGGCGCAGTAGCTCCGTGTCTGTTCCAGGTCGCCGAACCGGCGCACCGCTTCGGCCTCCGCCTCCTCCGGGCTCCACCCCCCGGAGACCAGCTCATGAACGCACCGGTCCAGGTGGTACCGGAGCTCCTCGTCCACCTCCGCTCGGACGTGCCGATCGGTTCCGGTTCGCAGACGGAACGCGCGCCGATACAGAGATCGCCGGCCCATTCCTCACCCCCCGGCGACTTCGGTCGTGAGGATCCGCAGGACACCGGATACGTACCGGCGGAACAGCTTCTCCTCCCGGTCCAGCTGGCGCCGTCCCTCTGCCGTCAGTCGGTAGAAGCGGGCCCGGCGGTTCGTCTCGGAGATTCCCCACTCGGCCTCGACCCATCCCTTCCGGGCCAGCCGGTGCAGGCCTTGGTAGAGGGCCGCGTCCTGCAGCTCGACGGCTCCGCTGGAACGCTCCTTCAGGAGCTTCGAGATGGCGAAGCCGTGCAGGGGCCCGTCGGATACGGCCTTCAAGATCACCAGATCGGCGGTGCCCGGGAGCACCCCGCCCTTCATCCGTTCACCCATGCGACCTCACAATGTGAGCACTCACAAACTGAGGGGAGATGCTTTCCACCTACGGGGACGTCACCGGGGCAGTTTCAACCCGGCCGCCGCAGGGACCTTCCCACCGCCAGACTCGACCCTGAGACGCCACGGAGACCGGCGCCCATCCGGCGGCACCGACCCCATGCCGCCCCGTCGGTGCGGAGTCCGCGACCGGGCCCGGGGCTCGTGAGATTCGCGGACCATCGGGTCGGCGCATCCGGAGCGGCCACCGGGCCGCCTCAGGACTCCCGGAGCACCGTGGCGGGGTCCAGTCGGCCGATCCGCAGCGCTGGCAGCAGGCTGGCCAGCGCCGAGGCGCCACCGAGGACCAGGATGATGATCCCCAGGGAGCCCGGGTCCCAACCCTCCACGCCCCACACCAGGCTCTCCAGGAATCGGCCAGCTGGGACGGAGAGCCCCAGCCCCAGGACCAGCCCCAGGGCCGCCATGCGGAAACCACCCCCGGCCGTCCGGAGCACCGCGACCCGGGGACTGGCCCCCATGGCCATCCGGACCCCCATCTCGCCCCGACGCTCCTCCACCTCCTGCCCGATGACGCCGTAGATGCCGATGGCGGCCAGAAGCAATCCGAAGAGGGTCACAAGCAGCATGAACCCCGCCTCGAGCCGCTGGCGAGCGAAGGCGTCCCGAACGACGGCGGTGAGCGGCTTGATGCGCGCCGTCGGGAGCCCGGCGGTGGCCCGGTCCATGACGCCACGCACGGAGGTGGGATCGGGGAGGGCCCCGCCACTCCCCTTCACCACCCAGCTGGGACTGAACCACACGTGAATCCCCTGGAAGAAGCCCGAAGGCAACTGATGGGCCGCCACGTAGAGAGTGGGCGTCTGCCAGACGGGTTGAGAGGTGTCACCCCAGCCGGCGGACTGCTGGACGTTCCCGACCACGCCCACGATGGGCGGCTCGCCCAGGCTGGTGGACATCTGCAGCGACGAGGCCAGGGGGTCCCGGTCCCCCAGGTAGCGCTCCACGAAGGCCTCGTTGGCCACCGTGACCCGGCGGCTGTCGGGTCCGTCGGAGGCCTCCAACAGCCGGCCCCGGAGGAGGGGGATGCCCATGGTCTCGAAGAACCCCGGCGTCACGTAGACCACGTTGGTGAGGAGGTTGTCCTCCTGGCCCGGGATGCGAACCGCCAGGTTCAGGGGGCGCTCATAGGGCAGGGTCAGGGCCACCGCAGCCGACTGGACGCCGGGGAGGGCTTCCAGCTCACTCAGCGACACGTCGAAGAGGGTGCGGACCGCCTCGGCGTCGGCGTAGCGGGCATCGTCGAGGGAGTGCTGCACCGTGAGCACGCCTCCGGGCTCGAAGCCGGCCTCCATTCCGGTGAGGCGGGCGTAACTGCGGGCCAGGAGGGCCGCCGAGAAGAGGAGCACGGTGATGAGGCTGAGTTGGCCCACCAGGATGATCTTCCGCAGAGGGCGTCGGCCCGGCCCCTGGATCCGGGCGCCGGAGGCGACGTTCCGAGTCCGGCCGGCTCGGGCGGAGCGGACCATGGGCACCGTCGCGTAGACGAGCGCGGCCGCCGCCGTCAGCGCCAGCCCTACCAGCGTCACGGAACCGGCCTCCGGGAGAGGCTGCCAGACGCCCAGCTGCCGCTCCACCACACCGTGGATCCAGGGGCCCAGCGCCAGAGCCAGCGCCACGCCGAGTCCACCTCCCATGAGACCCATCACCGCGTTCTCCGTAGCGATCTGCCGGACCAGGGCGCCCCGACCGCTCCCCAGGGCCTGCCGAGTGGCCAGCTCGGCGCTGCGGCGGATCGTGCGGGTGACCTGTAGGCCCATGAGGTTGGCCCAGCCCACCAGGAGCATCAGGGCCACGCCGCCCAGGAGGGCCAGGACGGGGGTCCGGACGCCGGCAGTGACGGCCTCGTGCAGCGTCACAACCCCGAACGTCCAGTCGCCCTCCCGCTCTTCCCACGCCGACGGCGGTGCCAGCGCCGCCAGGCGACTTCGGACCTCCTCCATCGACAGGCCTTCCGGGGTCCGGGCCACCACGGTGTAGTTGGTCCCTCCCCCCTCGCCGGTCGTGGAGGGCCGCAGCGGAGTCCACAGATCCGCGCCTGCGGGTGAGCGGAATCCCTCGGGCATGATCCCGACCACCGTATGGGGATCACCCTTCAGGCGGATGGTGCTGCCCAGGATCCCGGGATCACCATCGAAGACGCCGGTCCAGAGGTCGTGGGAGAGGATGACCAGCCCCGGCCCCCGGGGCACATCCTCGGAGCCGCGGAATTCCCGGCCCCGGGCCGGCGCCACACCCAGCACTCGGAAATAGCCGGCCCCCACCCGCTGCTGATCCACGTGAGCCGCGGCCCCGTCGGCCGAGAGGTTCACACCCGAGGTCCATCCGGAATAGACGGCCCGGTCCAGGGGCGCTCCTCCTGCCTCCAGCCGCTCCCAGGTGGCGCCGTCCACGGAGGTGTTCATGGTCTCGAGGCCCGCGTTGCGGTCGTAGAGCCCCACCTGCACCAGGCGGTCGGCGTCGGGATAGGGGAGTTCCTGCAACACGGTGACCCGGGCCACGGACCACGCAGTGGCTCCCAGCGCCACCGTCAGGGCCAGCGTCACGGTAAAGACGGCGGTGAAGCCGGGATTCCTTCGAAGGCTCCTCAGGGCGAAACGGAGGTTGCGGCCCAGCTCGTCGACCAGCGCCATCCCCCGGGCCTTCCGGGCCTCTTCCTGGACCCGCTCCGGATTCCCGAACCGGCGTAGCGCCTCGCGACGGGCAGCACTCGGTTCCATACCCTGGGACATCAGGTCCTCGGTGAGGCGCTCCAGGTGGAACGCCATCTCCTCGTCCAGCTCCCGCCGGCGGCGGCCCCCCTTCGGACCGTCGAATCCCTCCCGCCTTCCGTCCTTCCTCATCGTCGTCCTCCCGTTCCCGCGGTTGGTCCTGCGCCGACGCCCGACCCCTGCCGGACGCGCTTCAGCCCCCTTCCGGTTCCGCCTCCAGCACGTTGAATACGGCCCGGGTCATTTCCTCCCAACGGGTCAGCTCGGCGGCCAGCCGGGCGTCACCCCGGTTCGTGAGCCGGTAGAACTTCGCTCGTCGGTTGTTCTCGGAGCGGCCCCATTCGGACCGGATGACCCCGGCTGTCTCGAGGCGGGCCAGCGC
>JARRPL010000211.1:0-6807 GCA_037382905.1 Gemmatimonadota bacterium
AGCTCCCTCATTACGGTCAAGGTGCCGTCCCGGTACTCGTTGCCCGGAGTGCCGGAGGTGAGGACCCAGAGGGAGGCCGTGGCCGGGTCGTAGCGGACCGTGGCCGGCTCCTGCAGGCCCGACGCCACGGACTGGGGCACCGCCGACGGGTCCGTCAGATCGATCCGGGCGAGGGCGTTCTCCAGGGGCATCACGAAGTAGAGGTGGTCTCCGTCCAGGGCCAGCGACGTGACGAGGGACTGGGCGTCCAGGACGGTGGTCGTCTCCCCGTCCCCGCTCCGGCGGAGGATACGGTACTCGCCATCCCCGGCGGTCGCGAAGTAGAGCCCCGCCTCGCCCAGGGTGACCGCCTGGATCTCCCGACCCTCCTCGAGGACCGTCCGAGCGCCGGGATCACCCCCTGCCAGCACGGTCAGACTGGGGGCATCCGCGGTGCGGCTCGCGCCGGCCACGTAGAGGTCTCCTTCCCGGTGCAGGAACAGGTCGGTGGCGGCGATCCCCAGCTCCAGGGTGAACTCCTCCTCGAGGGTGGCAGGATCGATGGCGGTCAAACTCCCCTGGTCGCCTGGAACGCTCTGCCGCCAGGCCGCCAGGTACAGGGTCCCGCCGGCCCCTACGGCCACGGCGGAGGCGAAGGCGTCGAGAAGCGGGTCCAGCGCTCCCGATCCGATCGAGTAGCGCAGGAGCCGCTCGGCCCCGCCGAAGACGGTACTCCGGCCGGCGGTCTCGGTCAGGTGGACGAGTCCGTCCCCGACCCAGAGCCCCTCGGGGTACTCGAGCCCGGTCACCAGGGTCTCGAGGGTCCCCACCAGGGCCTGCCTGACCTCCGCCGTGGCGGTGCCCGATGCGGCGCCGGATGCGGCGGTGATCTCCGCGAGGCCGGGACCCACGGCGGTGACGATTCCCGTGGCGTCGACGTCGACAACGTCCGGATTCGACGAGCTCCACTCCACGGCGGCCCCGGTCATCGTCTGACCGTTCTGGTCCACGACCCGGGCAAGGAGCCCCTGGGACTCGCCGGCGGCCGAGAAGACCAGCGCCTCTTCGGATAGCTCCACCGCCACGGCGACGGGGGTCGACGGGTCGGGCCGGGGATCGGCGGGCCCACCGTCGGAGTCGCACGCGGTACCAAGAAGAACGGCCACGGCCCCGGCCGCCCGGAGAACTTCCGTCCGGGGGTTCCGGAAGGGTGGACGACGAAGAGTCATGAAGTCGTTCCCGGCTCGGGTCTGCGGGTGCCGCACTACCACCCATCCAGGGAGGTGCCCCGGCGTCGGGCTCGGGATGGCAAGGGTGGAAGTGGGCGGCTCCGCGACGGCGATGGGGCGGTAGACGGGCGGAGCGGAGGGCGGGCAGGCGTGGATGGGCGGATCGTCGGGCGGGATGGTCGACTGGGCGAGCGCCGACCCAGGGCGCTGATGGAGGGCTGGGAGACGTGAAGGACGTCCGCGGCCGCGGTGACGCCGCCCTCGTGGGCGACGGCGTGGAAGTACTCCAGGTGTCGGTAGTTGAGCGGCGGCATGGCCGTCCGGCACGAGGGGATGGGGAACATGAGGGCGAGCCCACCGTGTCGGCACGCGGGCAGGCCGCCCCTCTCGCCGGAGACGAGAGCGGGCGCTTCCCCTGAAGCGTTCAGTCCATTAGCCTTGGTTTAACTGAATGTCTCAGGTCAAGGGAAGGGGCGGATGGGATCCGACGCGATGGGACCGTTGCAGGGCACCCTCGAACTGGTGGTGCTCCGGGCGTTGGACGCGGGTGGGGAGATGCACGGCTTCGCGATCCTCGAGTGGATCCGGACCCGGACCGACGACGCCCTCGTCGTCGAGGACGGCGCCCTGTACCACGCCCTTCACCGGATGGCGGACCGGGGATGGCTCGAGCGGGACTGGGGTGTTTCCGAGAAGGGGCGTCGCGCCCGCTACTACCGCCTGACCGACGACGGGCGGGCGGCGCTGGGAGAGGAGGAGGCCCGGTGGTCCCGCTACGTCGCCGCGATGGGACGCCTGGCCTCCGGGGAGGCACCGTGAGCGGACCGGTCCGACGACTCTTCCGGCTGGGACTCGGGGAGCCCCGTCCCAGGGAGGCCGTGGAGTGGGAGATCGAGCATTACGTGGAAGAGGTCACCGAACGCCTGGTGGCGGAGGGATGGGCCGCGGACGAAGCCCGGCGGGAGGCTCGTCGGCGATTCGGCTCCCGGCACGGGGCGCGGATGGAGCGGCTCGAACGGAATCGGAGGTGGCGGATGGGTTGGGGATCCACGGTGGAGATGGTGGCCGCGGCGGTACAGGCGACGGCGCGGACGGTGCGGCGGTCCCCCGGGATGGTGGCCGGGATCGTCCTGACCCTGGCCCTGGGGATCGGGGCCAATGCGGCGATCTTCCAGGTGGTGGACCGGCTGCTTCTCCGGCCGCCTCTCCACATCGAGGCGCCGGACCGGGTCGTCCGGTTCGTCCTGGAGCGGGAGAACGGACCCTCCCAGGTGACCCTCACCTACCCGGACGTGGAGGAGATGAGCGGCGCCTCCGCCTTCGCCGAGGTGGCGAAGGTGGACCATACCGCGGAGTTCATCGTCGGCGCCGGACCCGAGGCCGCACCGGCCCGGGGGCAGCTCACCAGCGCCTCCTTCTTCCCGACGCTGGGCGTGAGGCCCTTCCGCGGGCGCTTCTACGGCCCCGACGAGGACCGGGTGGGTGCCAACCTCACGGTGGTTCTGAGTCATGGCTTCTGGACCCGGGCGTACGCCGGAGAACCGGAGGTCGTGGGGCGGACGATCCGGGTCGACGGCCAGGCCAGCACGGTGATCGGCGTGGCCCCCGAGGGCTTCACCGGGGCAGGGCTTCAGCAGGTGGACATGTGGCTCCCCATGGACCCGTGGAACGCCCTTCTCACCGGCGGGGAAGGGTGGCGCGAATCCAGGAGCTGGTGGTGGCTCACGGGCGTCGCCCGCCTCGCGGAGGGGGTGAGCCGGGAGGCCGCCGCCGCGGAGGCCACGGCCCGCTTCTTCGGGGGGCGGGCCGAGGACGGCGACACCCGTCTCGACGAGGAGAACGTCCGGATCGGGGTCGTCGGCCTGACGGCGGGAACCGACGGAGGGGCCACCGAGGAGAGCCGGGTGGCTCTGTGGCTGCTGGGGGTGTCCCTGGCCGTCCTCCTCATCGCCTGCGCCAACGTGGCCAACCTCCTCCTGGCCCGGGGAGCACGATCCCGTTCGGAGACGGCCATCCGGCTCGCCCTGGGGGTCTCCAGAACCCGGCTCGTGGGACAGATGGTGCTCCAGACCGTCGTCCTCGCGCTGGCCGGCGGGAGCGTGGCCGTCCTGGTGGCGTCGTGGACCCGGGATCTGATCCAACGGACCCTCCTTCCCGAGATCCACTTTCCGGCGGCGGGCGTGGAGCTTCGCGTCCTGGGCTTCGCCGTGGTCTTGTCGCTCCTCGCCGGTCTCCTCGCCGGCATCGGCCCCGCGCTCCAGAGCGCCCGGGCCAGCTTCGCCGAGGATCTCAAGTCCGGCCGCAGGGCCCACAGCGGATCGTCCCGGATCGGTCGGGGGCTTGCGGTCTTCCAGGGGGCCATGGCCGTCGTCCTCCTGGTCGGAGCCGGCCTCTTCGTCCGGAGCCTCCGAGAGGTCCGGGGCGTGGACATGGGAATGGACATCGACCGTCTGGCCATGGTCCATCTCGACCCCACCGCCACCCTGAGCGTCCAGGCGGACATGAGCGAGCTCTACCAGGGCGGGCTCGAGCGGATCCGGGACTTCGGAGGTGTCGAGTCCGCGGCCCTGACCACGTCCCCGCTCTTCTGGGCCATGGCCCAGCCGGTCCGGGTCCCCGGGCTGGATTCGATCCCCGGGATGCCTGGCGGGGGGCCCTACTGGTACGGCGTGACCCCGGGGTACTTCGAGACGGTCGGCCAGCGGATCGAGCGGGGCCGACCCTTCGACGCCCGGGACGGGGAAGGGGGTGCGCCGGTGGCGGTGGTCACGCGCCTCATGGCCGATTCGCTGTGGGGGGGCGACGCCGCCCTGGGCCAGTGCCTCCTGGTCGGCGACGCCGAGGAGCCTCCATGCACCGAGATCGTCGGCATCGCGGAGGCCGCCTCCCGGGGCGACCTCGAGGAGGACCCGTTCTTCGCCTACTACCTGCCGCTGGCCCAGACCGACGCGAGCCCTCAGGGCATCTACCTGCGGAGCCGGGATCCCGGGGCCCTGGTCGGCCCAGCGGGGGAGGTGCTCCGTGCCTCCCCCGACGTCCGGTGGGCCACGTTGACCCCTCTCCGCGACGCCCTGGACCCCCAGGCCCGGTCGTGGCGCATGGGGGCGACCATGTTCAGCGTCTTCGGCCTCCTGGCGCTGGTGGTGGCCAGTGTGGGCCTCTACAGCCTCCTCTCCTTCCAGGTCGCCCAGCGGACCCGGGAGATCGGCATCCGGACGGCCCTCGGGGCGGAGCGGGGCCGGATCCTCCGTCAGGTGGTGGCCGAAGGCACCCGGCTCGCCGCCGTCGGGGTCGGCCTCGGACTGCTCCTCGCCCTGGCCCTGGGTCCGCTGGCCCGGGATCTCCTCTTCCGGGTCTCACCCCGGGACCCCCTGACCCTGGGCGGCGTGGCGGCGACCCTCCTCCTGGTGGCGGTCCTGGCCAGTACCCTCCCGGGGCTCCGGGCTACCCGGGTCGAGCCCACCGAGGCGCTCCGGAGCGAATAGCCGGCTGCAGACCGCGGCTCGTGCCGCACCCTGCCGCCGCCGGCTCCGGCCTCAGAACCTCGAGCGCGACTCGGAGTTGCGCAGCCCGCGGGAATGGCGCGGCGGAAAGGGCCGATCAGCGCTCCGCCGACAGGTACCCCCGAGCGAGCAGGACCACACGCTCGACCTCGAGTTGCGCGTCCCAGGCCATCCGTTCGGTGGAGAGACCCCTCGAGTTCGTCGGGCCGACCCAGATCACCGCCTCGACCGCGCTCGGGGGGAGGGCCAAGAGGTCACCCGTCCGCTTGTCGTGGCTCATGTAGGACACCGTCGCGCACTGCCCGGTCGCCCGAGTGCGCGGGCACAGTCGCCCGGGGAAGCGCGGGTGAGGCTCCCACCGCTCCAGGGGGAGATCGGTCTGCCGAAGCGCCTCCAGCAGGTCCCGGCCGGCGGCAGCGTCCCGCCACTCCGGTCCGAGGACCACGTCCACGTCCCGCTTCTGCCACGAATCGACGGACTCACGCACCCATTCCATGACCCGCTCGCCGGGGAGGTCCTGGACGGGCTGCGAAGCGTCCCGGGTCGTCTGGGCCTGGGCGCCGGACGGACCCACGACGAGGTACGCAGCCGCGGCGAACACGGCGTGGCGGGGGAGGCGGTGGCTCGTCACGCGCCCTCGATCAGCGTCTCGAGGTGCGCGGCGGCGGCCAGGGCGTTCCCCTCCACGTTGTAGCCGCCCTCCAGGAGTGAAACGAGTCGCCCCCCGGCGTACTCCTCGGCCAGCTCCAACGCCGTCCGCGTCATGCGACGGAACACGTCGTCCGTCAGGTCGAAGCACCCGAGCAGGTCGTCCCGACGGCTGTCGAATCCGGCGGAGACGAGGATGAAGTCCGGCTGGAACCGACTCACCGCGGGGAGCAGCGCCTGGTCCCAGTGCCGCAGCATGTCCACATCCCGGGCGCCGCAGTCCAGGTGTCGGTTGATGTTGAAGCCGGTCCCGTCTCCCTTGCCGGTCAGCGCCGGGTCGCCGGTCCCGGGATACGCCTGCCAGTCGTGGGTCGAGAAGAAGAGGACGGTGGGATCGTCGTAGAAGGCGTTCTGCGTCGCGTTGCCGTGGTGGTAGTCCCAGTCGAGGATGAGGACGCGCTCGAAGCCGTGCACCCGTTGGGCGTATCGGGCCGCGATGGCGGCGTTGCTGTAGAAGCAGAAGCCCTCTTCCCGACCGGTGTTGTTCGCGTGGTGTCCGGGCGGACGGCTGGCACAGAACGCGTTCTTCACGGTTCCGTTCACGACGGCCTCCACGCAGCCGAGGGCCCCGGCGACCGCGAGCTCCGCCACCCGGCCCGTCACCTCGATCTGTCGAACCGACTCCACGTGCTCCTCGGTATGCGCGTACCCCACGTACGACCGCGGATCGTCCAGCAGGGGAAGCTCGACCACCTCCTCCCGGAGCCCCCGCTCGGCGAACACCTCCATCATCCGGACCAGCCGCAGGGGCCGCTCGGGGTGCACCTCGCCTCTCCGTTCGGGAAGCACGTGGTCCAGGTACCGCGGGTCGTAGACGAGACCCGTGCCGGTGGCGGTCGGTGCGCCGATCAAGGCTGTCGGCGCGACCGTCGGGAGGACGCTCGCTCCCAGGAGCCCTTTCGAGGCGGTGGTGAGGAAGTCACGTCGTTTGATCACGATTCCTCCGACAGGAACAGCCGATCCGAACGCGGAACAGGCGATCCAGACGGGGTCGAGCGGGGGCGTTCCGCGGCTGGGGACGATGCGGAGGTCGGGCCGGGGCTCGCAAGAGGCGGGCGCGGGTCAGACCGGGGACGGCGATGGGGCGGCAGAGGTCGAAGAGAAGGGCAGGGAGGCGAGGATGCGGGAATGGTCCAAGGGGGGAGGGATCGCTCTGATCATCCGAGGGCGCGTCTCCCGCCACGCCCACAGCTCCGAACCCACCAGATTCTCGAGGTGATCCCCACCGGGGTCAAGTCTCACGGGCTGATACGAGGCCTCCAGCAGGTCCATCCAGGGCTGGGCGGTGGACGGGGGCAGCGCCACGGCGCGAGCCAGATCCACCTGATTCTGAAGGAAGGGGCAGGTAAAGACCGATCCTGGCTCACCGCCTATCAGGGGGTTCGGTC
>JARRPL010000212.1:0-7921 GCA_037382905.1 Gemmatimonadota bacterium
CGCCGTGGCCAAGTGGTAAGGCAGAGGACTGCAAATCCTTTATCCCCGGATCGAATCCGGGCGGCGCCTCTACCGAGCGTAGATTGGAAGCGGTCAGGTTCTCTCGAGCCTGGCCGCTTTCATGTTCAGGGTGGTCGAGGCGCCGCCCGGCCGGTCGCGCCAGCGACCGGAGCCCGCGAACGCGGGCATTCGAAGCGCAGGTTCAACGATCGCGGCCGATCAGGACGAGAAGACCCGCCCGTCTCGCCGCGATCGGAGCGAGGACCGCCGCAGGCGGCCGCAGCTCCATCCGGGCGGCGCCTCGTCCAACGAGACACAGGAGGCGGTCGGGTCCCGGCGGGACTGGGCCGCTTCGTCGTCCAGGGAGGGCGCCCCCGCCTCCTCTGGCCCCAGACGAGGCGCGGCCTACCTTGATCCCTCGATCCACTGCACCGGAGAGACCGTGATGCCTGGCGATGGACGGCGGCAATGCGAGACGCGCACGCGCTGGATGCGCCGTCTCACGGGTGAGAGCGGTGCATGTCGTGTCTCGCGGATCGGTCTCCTATCCGGCGCCCTGGCTCTGGTCCTCTCGGCCTGCGCGCAGGGCGCCCCTCAAACCTCCGGCTCCCGGAGCTTTACGACGGGGATCGCCCTGGAGGACTCCGCCGCCACCTCCGCGAATGTGAGCATTGGCGACGTCGACGGGGACGGGCATCCGGACATCCTGCTGGTCAAGGGTCGCCACTGGCCGCTCCACAACCTGATCCTCCTGGGGGATGGAACCGGCGCATTCCAGCCACCGAAGCGCCTCGGAGGGGAGGCCGATCGCTCCTACTCCGGGGTCCTCGTCGACCTGGACCGGGACGGGGACCTGGACGTGGTGGTGAGCAACGACGACCCCGACACGAAGGTGGTGCACCTGAACGACGGCAGGGGCGGATTCTCCGTAGGGTCGAGCTTCGGTCGTCCGGAATGGTCCACCCGCCACCTCCGGGTGAGCGACCTGGACGGCGACGGGCTGGCGGACGCGATTCTCGCCAACCGCCACGGGCCCGAAGGCGGTCCCAGCTTCATCTGCTTCGGCGTGGCACCGGGCCGGTTCCAGGAGCGCTGTACCGCAATCGCACACGGTTCCGCCACCACCATCGTGCCCCACGATCTGGACGGTGACGGGGCTCCGGATCTGGTCGTGCCCCACCGGGACGGTGGGCAGAGCTTCGTCTACCTGAACGACGGGGCAGGGGGCTTCGACACCCGGCGCCCCTTCGGACCTCCCGACGCCCACATGCGGAGCGCACTCCCGGTGGAGTGGGACGGAGACGGCACCCTCGACCTGGTGGCCATCGACGAGGCGACGGGGCCTGCCGTCTTCTACGGTCGACCCGATGGCACGTACTCGCCGGGCGAACCGCTCGGTCGTTCCGGCGCCAGGCCCTATGCCCTCGCCGCGGCCGACGTGGACGAGAATGGTCGGACCGATGCCATCGTGGGGTACGTGGAAGCCCCCTCCATCGTCGTCTTCAACGACGGGGACGGGACGTTCCACACGGTCCGCTTCGGGGACGACCAGGGAGCCACCTACGGTTTCGCCGTCGGCGACCTGAACGAGGACGGGCTGCTGGACATTGCCGCCGCCCGCTCCGGCGCCCGCAACATGCTCTACCTCGGATCGCCGGCCCCGACGCCGGGGCGCTGACGGAGGACGGGCCCAGGCGACTCTCTGGCGAGCCGCTCCCTTCCGCGTCGGGAAAAACTTTCCGATTCCCGGGCGTTCCCGGCGGCGTGCCGAGGCCGCCCCCGGGTTCTTCGATCCTCTGCGTTCTGTCGTCTCGGCCCCCGGGACAGGGCGGTTCCCACGAGGGCCCCCGGGGCGGGGTGATGCTTCTGCCACGAGGGGAAAGCGCCCGATTCTCCGGCATCATCGCGGCTTACGCGATCCCTGGACCGGCGGCGTCGACGGGAGGAACGCGGTGGCCTGGCCTGCCGGGGACCCTCGGCGTAGGGGAGGGAGGGGACACCCCGGCGGCGCTTCGACGCGCCATCGGCCCGCCCCTTGCACAAGTAAGGTTTCGAGCGCGGGCGGGACCGTATCCGATTCCAGGCTCGAGGACCCGTTGTGTCGATCCAAATCCTGCACAGAAGGCGACCGATGAGGGGGAACGAACGAGGTTCGTTGAAGGTCCGGACAGGCATCGCTCCCATCGACGAGCGGACCGGCGGACTCGCGTCGGGTGGGCTGTACGTCGTGGTCGGGCCGCCGGGGCCGGCGAAGATGGTCACGGCGCTGCAGTTCGTCCACCAGGGCGTCCGGGCCGGGGAGCAGGTGGCTCTCCTCACGACGGGGGACGCCGAGTCCACCCTGCAGGTCGCCGAGGCCTGGGGTTTCCCCATGACGCGGTCGAGCCCGACGAGGTTCTGGATGAGCTCCGGAGCCTCCTGGACCCGGATGTCGCGCGGATCGGCGTGGATCCCGCATCCATGTTCCTCTCTGGACCGGGGCGGACTCAGCTGGGCAACAGCTTTCTGCGATGGGGACGGGGCAGCGACGCCACCGTCTGCGCGACCCTGTCCATGGACGGCTCCGGACCCGGGTCGGCGCCGGACTGGATGCTCTCCTGCATCACCGGCGCCCTGGCTGTGGAGCCCCGCAGCCGTGGTCTGGTGCAGCTCACCCTCCTGCCGGCCGTACCGGAGCCAGGCTCCCCTCCCGAGAGCGTCTCCCTGGAGCTCCAGCCCGGCGCCGGCCTCGTCCGTCCGACTTCGTTCCCGACTCGACGGCGGGACGTCCGACCTCCCAGCGACCCGGACCGGCTCCTTCTCATCTCGCTGGGGGACGCCCCGGCAGGGGACCTGAAGCTCTGGGCGACCGAGACCTTCACGACCGACGTGGTGAGCCGCCCCTTCGAGGCCGTCAGTCATCTGGAACCGGATGCCACGTACGGCACGGTCCTCATCCAGGCCCCCCGAAGCCACGTCTCGGAGGCGATCCAGGCCTGCCGTGCCATCCGCCCCCTGACCCGGGCCGGGATCGTCTTCGCGACCGACGACGGGGTTCGTTCCACCGACCGCATCGCCTTCCTGGAGGCCGGCGCCGACGACACCGTCACCGGGGGGCTGGACTTCAGGGAACTGGAGTTGCGGCTCCGGCAGGCGGCTCTTCGCGGCGGTCGTCCGACTGGAGCGGAGGAAGGGCCCCACCTGCGTCTCGTCCGGCCGGTCCAAGGGGGCCGGGTCGAGGTGGAGGCGCTGGTGGATCACATCCGGGATCGCCGCTCGCAGAACGGGGCCGGTCTGTTTTCCCTCCTCACCGTGACCTCGGATGTGGATGGCGCCTTGGACGCGCTGGAGCCGCATCTCATCCGGCAGATCCGGGACGAGGACGGCGACATGGTGTCGCGGGCCGGGTGTGCGCTCCTGGTCCTCCTGGCGGGGGCCAGGGAACACCAGACCGACGCGTTTCTTCGCCGCTTCCGCTCGAGTCTTCAGGGGGATCTCTCCTCTCCCAGCTTCCAGGTGAGGGTTGCGTCCCACCCCTCCAACACGAACGAGATCGGGGCGATGCTGGAGGCCATCGGTGCCACGCGGGCCTGACTCCAGGCGCGGGGCCTCTTCCACGTACTTTCTGCGCTTCGGTTTCAGCGCTGCGGTCCTGGCCAGCCTCACCCTGCTCATGGTGCTGGTCGTGCTGCCACGCCGCTACGTCCTGGGCTCGGGCTTCCGGGAGTCGGGAATCAGCTTTCCGGCCCACGGCGCACCCTTCACCCCCGGCATGGCGGTCGCGCGAGGCGCGACGCCCGTTCGCACCGTCGTGGCGTCGAAGGCCTCCGCCGCGCCGGGTTCCGCATCCCCCGGCCCGGCTCCCGCGGATCTCCTCTGGACGCGGGCCATCCCCCTCCTCGACGCCGGCGAGCACGCCGACGCGGCGGCGCTGTTCGAGGACTACCTCGCCGAGTTTCCCGATGATCGGTCCGTTCTCCGGGAGTACGCCGTGGTCCTGCACTGGGCCGGTCGCCCCGGCGGTATGGTCGACGTCCTGGAGGGCCTTCTGGGCGGCGGCGACGACCGGGAGGTCCGGCTCGTGCTGGCGCGTGCCCTGAGAGACCAGGGCCGGACCGTGGAGGCAGACGCCCACTACCGCACCCTGTGGGTCCGCTCGCAGGACCCCACGGTGGCGCTCGAGTGGTCCCGCTCCTGGTCGTGGGCCGGTCGCTATCAGGAGGCCATGGACGTCCTGCGGGGCGTGCTCGTCCAGTTCCCGGGCGACGCGGAGTTGGAGGTGGAATTGGCCAGGCTGCTCTACTACTCTGGCGAGCTGGTGGAAGCGGCCTCCATCCTGGCGGCCCTGGACCGGACGACGCTCGAGCGCACCGACGGTCTCGGCCTCCGAGCCGACGTGGCGGCCGCCCTGGCCGTGCCGGCGGACCCCGTCCTCGAGCCGTCCACGCTCTTCGAGGCGCTGCGGGCTCGCGACGAAGGGAGAGCGGACGACGCGGAGGCCCTCTTCCGGGAGGCGCTGGCCGCCGCTCCGGAGGACCCGGAGGTCTGGCAGGCGTGGGCCGACTTCCTGGAATACGACCGGCAGGACTACGACGGCGCCCGGGATGCGCTCCTCCGAGTGCGGGTCCTGGAGGGTCCGGCGGCGGGTCGGGAACTCCGGATCGCCCGGCTGGAGATCTGGTCCGGCGACGCCGAGGGAGGGGAGTCCCGGCTCATCCGGCTCCTGGAGGCGGGATCCGGCGGCTCTCGACCGGAGGAAGGGGACGCGGACACCACCCGGGCCGATGCGCTCACGCTGTTGGGAGACCTGCGGCGCTGGGACGGAGACCGGGTGGCCGCCCACCGGCGCTATCGGGAGGCCCTGGACGCGCGAGCCAACCACAGCGATGCCCGGGACGGCCTGAAGGCTCTCCGGCTGGAGGTGGCCCGGGTCATTCGCCAGGAAGAGGGCGGAGGAGGTCTCTCCACCCTGGTCTCGGGCCTCGGAGACACCGACGACTTCCGGCGATTCGACCTCCGAGGCGAGGGGGGCGGCGTGACCGGGAGCTGGGCGTGGCGGGGCGGCCTGGGCTACCGGTGGCTGGGAGGCATCGACCTCTCCGGAGGGGACGGCCGGCTTCAGGGCGCCTGGGGCGACGTTGAGGTGGCCCGATGGTGGCGCCTCGGCACCCTCCGCACGGCCCTTCGTGTGGGGGCCGACGACGTAGCCGGAATCGAAGCGGTCCTGGGAGCCGAGGTGAGGCTCGTCCGGCCCGGGGGCAGTTCGTGGGCGCTGGAGCTGGATCGAGGGCCGGGCTACCTCCTTCTGGGAACCCTCCAGAGCGGACTCGCAGGCTACCGCTATGATCGCGTGACGGTGCGCTCCCGGCAGACCCTGGCTCCGGGGTGGAGCCTCAACGGCGACGCGCAGCTCGCCCGACTCTCCTCGGACCGGTCCGAACTAGAACCGTCGTTCCGCTTCTCGGTGAGCGCGGGTGTGGCCCGGAACATTGCTCCAGGGGTGAGCTGGGGAGCGGAGCTCAGGGCTCTCCTCTTCACCGAGGCCGCCGCCTTCAGTGGCGGCAGGCCCCTCTTCTGGGACCCGGAACGGGTGGTTTCGGGCGGGCCCTTCCTGGCGGTACGCCACACGCTCTCGCCGACCTGGAGCCTCCAGGGTCGCGCCGGCGCCGGTGCGGCGTTCATGAACGAGGCCAGGATCGAGGAGCCGACCTGGGCACCCCAGTTGAACCTCGAGCTGGGTCTGGAACACGCGGGGCGCCGGGTGAGGGGGCGCGGGGAGCTCTTTTATCTCCAGGGTCAGTTCCAGGGCTATCGCTCCTGGGGGGTCCGGTTCCGTCTGGGACCGGGAACACGCCTGGGTGGGGAGCGACGGTGATGAAGCGTTGGCGCACGCTGGTGTCGTCCTTCGCGGTCCTGGGGCTCGCGCTCCTCGTCACCCTGGCCTTCGTGCTTCTGGCGGTCTTCGGAAGCCCGGCGGTGCAGGCGCTGCTCCTTCGGGGCGTGGCCGTGAGCCTGATTCTCTTCCTGGCCCTCCTCTTCGTGCGGTACTTCAGCCTTCTCTGGTTCGCGTACCTGGGGCACGCCGAGCGCAACGTGGCCGGCCCCGCCAGGATGAAGGAACTGCCTCCCGTGTCCATCCTCATTCCGGCCTACAACGAGGGGAAGGTCCTGGCCGACGCACTCCGCAG
This sequence comes from Gemmatimonadota bacterium, assembly GCA_037382905.1. Taxonomy (GTDB): domain Bacteria; phylum Gemmatimonadota; class Gemmatimonadetes; order Longimicrobiales; family Gaopeijiaceae; genus Gaopeijia. Next base: position 6,168 of record JARRPL010000212.1, read on the forward strand.
TCTGAACCAGCTGGACTACCCCCAGTACGAGGTGGTCGTGGTGGACGACGGCTCCTCCGACGAGACGCTCTCGGTGGCCGCCGACTGGGAGGGTCACAGGGGACCGGGGGTCTTCCGTGCCGTCACCCAGTCCAACCGGGGGAAGGCCGCCGCCCTCAATGCAGGGATCCGGGCCTCCAGCCATCCCTTCGTGTTCTGCATGGACGCCGATTCCCGTCTCGAGCCGCAGGCCCTCGCCGCGGCCGTCCACCACATGTCCGATCCCTCGGTGGGTGCGGTGGCGGGCAATGTGAAGGTGCGCAACCGGACCACCCTCCTGGCGGGCCTCCAGGCCCTGGAATACATCGAGGGTCTCAATCTGCCGCGGAGAGCCCAGGGCTTCGTGGCCGCCGTCAACATCGTTCCGGGACCGGTGGGTCTCTTCCGGCGGGAGGCCCTGGAGGAGGTGGGGGACTACGACACGGACACCTTCGCCGAGGACGCCGACCTGACCCTCAAGATGATGGCTGCCGGATGGAAGGTGGTCTACGAGGACCAGGCGGTGGCCTGGACCGACGCGCCGGACCGTTGGATCGACCTGGCCCAGCAGCGCTATCGATGGACCCGGGGCATCCTCCAGACGCTGCGGAAGCGGAAAGGGGTGCTGGCACGGCCCTTCCCGGATTTTCCCCTATGGGTCTCGACGCTCCAGATGGGGTTCGAGGCCGTCCTGTGGCCGGTGATGAACATCTTCGCCCACCTCTTCTTCGCCATCATCGCCCTCGTCTTCGGCGGGGGTGAGTTCATCCTCTACTGGCTCGTCCTCCTGACCCTCCTGGACCTGGTCGCAGCCCTGGTGACGGTATCCATGGAGGAGGAATCGCTGGAGCTGATCCCCCTGGCCCTCGTATACCGCTTCGTCTTCGTTCTCTTCCTCGACGTGGTGAAGGCCCTGGCCTCGTTGGAGGAGCTCTTCCGCCTGGACATGGGGTGGGGGAAGCTGGAACGGACCGAGGCGGCGTGACCCCGTACCGAACCACGGAGACTTCCCCATGAACGTCGTCGACCTCCTCATCACCATCGTCGTGGTCACGATCCTGGTGACCATCGTGTTGGCGGTGGCCACCTACGTGGCGTACAAGCTCCGCCTCGCCCGTGCCCCTGGATCGGCGGCGGACGCAGCCGATTCGCGCCGGTACTTCATCACCTACGAGCCTGAGCCGACCCGGGTCCCGGCCTCCGAACGCCATGCAACCGGTGCGTGACCCCGTCCCCCGTGCCCGGGACGCCGCCTCCTGGCTCGGCGGCATCCTCCTCCTTGGGACGTTGGGCGGGGGCGTGGTGGCGGCGGCCACCCTGCTGTGGGAGTACATCGATCTCCGACAGGTGGTGCCCGAACTCACCTCCGCTCCCGCGTCGGCTCCACTCCCGGTCATGGCCCCGGCTCCGGAGGCCGCCGGCGGCGCCTTCGACGTCCTCCTCTTCCGATCCCCCCGCAGCGCCGCCTACTTTCCCGACTCCACGCACCACCCCGGGGTCCTGGAAGGATGGCGGGCCCTGCTGGAGGACGCGGGAGGCCGGGTCCGGGAGATCCGGGACGCCTCGGAGTTGAGGTCTGCCGGACCCGGACAGCTTCTCGTGCTCCCCGAGACACCCTGTCTCACGGGCGACGAGCGGGACGCCGTGCTGTCCCACCTCGACGCCGGCGGCAGCGTGGTGGCGGACTGGGCACTGGGCGCCCGGGACGGGGCGTGTGAGTGGCGGGGGTGGCAGCT
>JARRPL010000213.1:0-8080 GCA_037382905.1 Gemmatimonadota bacterium
TGACACCGCCCGTCATCACGAACTCGCGGTTCGGACCCGCGGTGAGGAACGCTTCCCTGGTGCGCAGTCTGACCTGCTCGAAGTTCTGACGAAACGTCGACGCGAAGGCCCAATGGATCGTGGCCTCGTGCCCGTCCAGGAGTCCGGTCTTGGCCAGGAGCAGCACACCTGTGCATGCCGATGCGAGGATGTCCCCGGAGTGGTGTCGATGGGCCAGCCACTCGACGAGTCCCGCGTACCGACCCGTCTCCCAACCCGTATCGACCACCTGCATCAGGGGGACGACGGCCACGTCGGTGCGCTCGATGTCCTGATAGGTCCGGCTCGGCGCCACCATCAGACCGCCTTCGCGACGGGTCACCCCGGTTTCCGGTGCGATGATCTCCACGTGGAACGGGTGCTCCGGCAATCGGGGCTCGAAGTGCCCGAGCAACGGGAACGCGGTGAGGGTCTCGTAGAGTCCGCTCAGGGGACCCACCTGTGTGTCCGGGGTGGTCACGAGGGTGACGTGGACCCTTGGGTCCCAACATCACAACAACGCCGAAAGACGCCCGCGCGCACTTCGCGGCGGGAGGGGCGGTAGGCATGGGAAGCCAATCGGCCCAAGGGGCGCCCGCATGGTCACGGGCACCCCTGGGCCGTCTTCAGGAGAATCAGGTTCCGGCGCCGAAACCGATGACAGGTCGGGGCACGACGCGGCTGTCCAGGGTGCCATCGCCGAGGTTCCCCCAGTTGTTGGTGCCCCAGCACCAGACCTCATTGCTTTCGGTCACCGCGCACCCATGGTAGCGATCCACGTCCACATCGACGATCGCTTGGTCGAGATCGATGGGCACCGGGGACTCGGAGCACCGGACGAAGACCTGCCCGGACCTGCAGGTATCAGGAGACGGGGCGCCAAGCTGATCGTACTGGTTGTATCCCCAGCAGTAGCCGATACCGTCCGTCGCGATGCCGCACGTCGGAGGGTAGCGCGTCTGACCTGGTCGGATGTCTTAAGGGTTCTGCTTCGCGCAGCGCCGACGCTCGGTTGCCTTGCCTTGAACCCGAGGTGACGGGATGACGCGGAGGGTCAAGCGGCTCTGGAGGAGGAGGACCAGGTGCTCCCGGACCCGCGGTTCGAATGCCTGCGGGCGAGGGTGGGTCGGGGGGGAGACGACATCGGCGCGTTCGCCTCGGAGCGCCCGGGCTGCTAGGAGGCGTCGTCCGTGTGGAAGTCCACCCGGGGCCCTTCTGCGCAGTGGGAGGCGTCCCCGGGAAGCGGGCGGGTCTCCATGGCGCCGTTCTCGTAGGTGATTCGGATCTCCAGATCGCAACGGGGATCTTCGTCTTCCGGTGGAAGCCACAGGGAGTAGCGCCCGTCCACCTCGATGGAGAGCGACTGGCCCACAGTCGAGCCATCGGTGGGATCGACGAGCTCGACCGTGGCCCCGCCTCCCACCAGCGGCGTGGTCGGAGTGCCGGTCAGCACCCAGCCCCAGGCGGCTTGAATCTGGCCGAAGCGGACCGTAGGAAGGGGGAGGGTGCCCCGACAACGGTGTCGATCCATGGTGTAGAGGTCCGTCTGGACCACCGTCCCACCGGGGGAGTCCACCCATGCGGCGGGTTGATGGCAAAGCTCGAACCATTGGGCGCGGTCCGTGGTCTCGAACCGGTACTCCCCGTGGGCGTTCAGTGGAAGCTCTACGTTCGCCCATTGGGCCTGGGGCATCCGGACACGGGTCTCCACCGTCACCTCGCCCGCCGCCGCCGGCTCGCCCTCGATTCGAACGGCCCCGGTGAGGACCAGGGGCTCGGCCAGGGGCTCGTACGCGGGAAAGTCGAACCGCGGGGCGGAGATGGCGATGGAGGCGGCGCAGGTGGCCGGGTCTTCGGCGACGGGGCGCAGGGGAAGCTCCACCCCGTCCCACCGGATGGCCTTCACATGGTATCCACACGCCTCGTCCCGGGGGATGTCGCCCAAATTGACGGAGTAGCGCCCATCCTAGCTGGCCGCCACGGAATCGACGGGAATCTCCAGGTTGCCGGGATGGAAGACGAGGATGCCGACTTCGTCGCGGATGGCCTCGTATTCGCCGATCCAGGCTTCCCCCTCCAACCACACGCCGGTGCTGCCGCCAACTCCCCACTCGGGACAGACACTCATGAACCCGCAGCCATCGTCATCGCGGAGATCGGTGGTGATGGGATCGGAGCAGCCGGAGGCCGCGAGGACGGCGAGAGGAAGGAGTAGGGCTCGGAATCGCATGATGGGCTCCAGGGGTTCGGGGCGACTGGATTCCATTCTGCTCGTTTTGACCTGCCGTGGGAGTACGACACTCTACGTAGTGGGCCGGAGGCGCTACGTACGTCCTGTCCTTGCCGGGCCCGGAACCCACGCTCCCCAACGTGTTCGTGCGCAGGACGATGCTGGCCTTCGGGCGGGTGGAGGCGGGCCGGGACATCCCGTCTCTTCTGGCAGGCGAGACCGCCAACGTCGAGGGCGCCGGCATACCCCCGAAGGCAAGCGGCAACCCGCAAAGAGATGGACCAGGTTCATCAGCCGTCTGCACAGGACGCTGGCTGCGTGGCTGCTGCCGGTTCACGTACCGAAGCCGTGGCTCTCTGGGATTGTGCTGGCATCGGCACCGTGCGAACTCGTCGCGCAACTGCCGAATATGGTGTCCCGGGCCTGGGCGCCTCGAGGAGCGCCACGCAGTTCACGCTGCGGACCGATGCCCGAGGCAGGAGTCACCAGACGGCTGCTCGGTTGCTCCTGAAGGGCTGCCTCCGGCAATATCCCTGTTGTGCACCGACTCGTCACCGACCCCGGCGCCTGGAGTCTTCATGAACCGCTTGCCCCGCCGTGCCTTGTCCGCCCTGGCCTTCGTACTCCTGGCCGGTACGGCCCCGGAGGCCCTCCACGCCCAGCTCGCCGTCCACGGGGGCATCGCGGCCTCCACCTTCGGCGGAGAGGATGCCGAGGGGGCGGATACTCGGACCGGTCTCCACATCGGGGCCAGCTGGGCATTCTCCTTCTCCCGGGCCCTGGGGCTGCGGGTCGGGCTGGACTACACGCAGAAGGGGGCCGGCGGGGAGGGGGAGATCGTGGGCGTCGGAGAGGGGGAGGCGGTGCTGGAGGTGGAGTACCTCGAGCTTCCCCTCCTGCTTCAGTACAGCCTCCTGGAGGGCTCGTCCGTGGGCCTTCACGTCCTGGCCGGGCCGGTGGTCTCCTTCGAGACAGGCTGCACAGGCAGGGTATCTTTGGCCGGCGAGACGTTTTCCGGCGATTGCGGTGAGGAGACGGAGGACCTGGACCTGGGTGTGGCCGCCGGGGCGGGCTTTTCCCTCCCCGTCGCCTCTCCCGTGGACATCACCCTCGAGGCCCTCTACAACTTCGGTCTCCGCTCCCTGAACGACGAGGGCGACCTGAAGAACCGGGCCTTCTTGATTCGGGCCGGGGCCAGGCTGGCGCTGGGCGGATAGGGCCGCGAGCGGGACGCTGCCCGCGTGTCGCCGGAAGTACGTCTTCTCATTCGCCGCCAAGAGCGGGGGGTGATCCGGGGATGGCGGCTGGTCGGGGGCACCTCCCGCCCTGCATGTCCTGATTGACTCCAACGCCTTGGAGGAGATGAGCCGACCCGAGGGCGGGCACTTCAACGTCGTCCATCACGACACCGTCCTCCAGGCGGACGTCCACCTCGCTGGCGAAGTGCTGCTTGACCGACGGGCGCTGGAACGGGTACCCAGGTTGCCTGGTCGGTGACGAGAAGATGGCGGCCGTCTGGCCGGCACGTGCATCTCTGCCGGGGGAGTCGTATCATCGCCGATACGGGACACATGAGTCACGCGCCCTCTCTTCGGAGCGCGACCTGCATCGGAGTTGGTCATGGCCGACCTCCCTCACGTCTTTCTCAGCTACAGGCACAAGGACGGCGATCAGGCCTGGCTCGACCATCTGCAAGGCGCATTCGAGGAGAAGCTCCATGCGGTGGCCACCTTGTGGAGCGACAAAGAACTGAAGGCGGGTCAGGATTGGCGCAAAGAGATTCAGGAGCAGATCGCGCGAGCGACGGTGGGCGTCTTTCTGGCCAGCAAGGACTTCTTCGACTCCGAGTTCATCATGAACGAGGAGTTCGGACCCTTGCTGGCGAAGTACGAGTCAGGCCGATCGATCGACGGGCGTACGGCGCAACTCCTCATCGTCCCGATAGGAAGTGACTTCTCCGCAGAATACGAGAAGTCCAAGTTGCCCTTCCAACTGGTATTGCGACCGGAGGAAGCATTGCCGGACGCCCCTGAGGGGGACGGGCTCGAAGAACTCGTGAGCCGGGTAGTGGACGAGATCTGGAGGTCCCTCGACGAACCCTGGTATGAGCTCACGCGATGCGCTGAACGCTACGAGATCAAACGGCTACTGAGCCAGAAGCCGTGGACGCGGGCGTACGAAGCACAGGTTCGCGGTGGACTCGAACAGAATGTCGTGATCAAGACCGTATCGGGCGAGCACGAACGTTGGGAGTTCTACAGCAACTTGTCTCAGGCCCGAGACCTGACGGATACGGTCAATATGGTGACGGTTCTGGACGCGGACTTCGACCCACCGGAACCGTATTACTATGTCATGCAGCATGTGAGCGCCGGCTCACTGGACTCCCACTGGCAGTCCCGGCGGCTGAACTGGGACCAGGTCAGGTCGATCCTCCTGAAGACCGGGCGTGCGATCACCGCGGCGTGGCGACGCAGCAACTCCTTCAGGGACAATTTCTTCTTCGATCTCACGCCTTCGCACGTGATGGTGGAGAACCTGGGCGACCATCTCGAGCCCTATCTCAGTGTCATTGGCCGACCCAGATGGGGGGGCTCCAGACTTCTCGATTTCATCGAAGCCTCTTGCATCGAGGAAGAGCACCTTGCGGAAGCGATGGCTTACCTGCTTCCAGAGGACTTCGTCGACTTCGACCGCACGGCGACATACGAAGAATCGCACGTCTACCTGCTCGGCTTGCTCGGGCACAACCTCCTCGAAGGAAGGCTCCCCAAGGACCTCGATCCTGTGGAGCTTCGCGAGACCTCGAGCGGGCAAGCACCTACGAGGGAGGCGATCCGCGCCATGTTCGAGGTGAAGCGACTGGTCGATACCGAGGCTGACCCGATGGTGCCGGCGGGGGAGAGGTCTGATCCGGGTTGGGGCGAGCAGGAGTTCTTCAAGGTCGTTCTCGACAAGATGTTGTCCTGCGATCCGCAGTACCGTTTCGACACCGTCGATCATGCTTTGGACGCTCTCGACGATCCGTTGTGGTATGCCCTCGACCAGGTGGATCGGAGTCTGCGTCGCTGCCTCCAACGGGAGGACTTCATCTCGGCGTTCTACGAGAAGTTCTTCGACAAGCACGGTGAGGCCAGGAAACTGTTCGAGACGCTGCCGGACGCGTCCGTGGAGAGCGACGCCTGGCCCAGGCATCGCAGGAAGGTCAGCTCTGCGGCACATCACCTCTTCGCATACTTTCGCCGTTTCTCCGATCACCGAGCCACGCACGAGGACCGCGCGGCTGCCTCGGCCCCCCTGGAGTATCTGGCGGTCAACCACAAAGCCAGGCTCGATCTTCGCCAAAGTGAGGTGGGGGTCGAAGTCCAGCCGGAGTGGTTTGACCTTCGCAGAGACCGCCGACGAGTTCGACCCCATCAATGAGCGCCTCGCCCGGGACAGTCCGATCCGGCGCTTCCGGCGCCGGCGATGGGTTGAGGTGCTGCGGCCGGGAGCGGATTACCTGCGTGACCACCAAACGGGGACTTGAGTTGGTACGGAGCCCCCGCAGTCTCCACCAGGAGGGGGACAGACGGGTTCGCCTTGGCGCCGGCGAGGTTCGGGGCCCGTCGGTAGGGAAGTCGCCGTAGCGGTCCGTCTCCACGACCGCGTCCCGGACTCCGATCCGGTCGAACGAACGGAGCCCCTCATCTCTTGCGCAGCAGCCCGGTGAACGGAGTGCCGTCCGCGCTCCCCGTCACGGTCATCTCGTTGCCGGCGACGGAGTACTGGACTCGCACCTCGTCCGCCGTCCCAGGGTCGAAGATCAGCGTGGAGCCGGTATAGTCGTAGTCACCGGAGGCGTTGCAGCCGGGGAGGCCGATGGCGAGATTGAATCCCCCACCCGCGACCACCTGCTCGACTCCGTCGATCACGAAGCTCTCAACGCTCCAATCGCCGATGAACACCTCATCGATGACCGGATCGGTGGAGGAGTCGCACCCGAGGGTGAGGACCGCGAGGAGGAGCACGACCGGGAAGAGGGCTGGCGTCCAGGGCCTGGCGGGTCGCACAAGCATGGTGAACCTCCTTGGTGCCGAAGCGCCGGGAGGGCCTGCTTGAAATCTACAGCGGACCGCCTCGGTCTGCAGAAGGGGCCGCTGGGGGACAGGCGTGGGAATGTCGCCAAGGCTGCGTTCGACCCCGCGCCTGGCCCGGCGACGCAGCGCCATCCGCTACCGGTGAGCGGCGGGCCCCGGGTCGGGGGTGAGAAGCCGCACCGCCCCAACTGCGAGTCGCACGGTCGCCGGGAGGCGGCCGATCGGCTCGCCATCGATCTGGATCGGGACGGGCCCGTCTCCGACCATGGTCAGCGATGTCGCGGTCCGATGCCGGACGCGACCCGACGCGGTCAGGCTCGAGAACAGCATCGTGGCCCCGGCCAGGAAGACGCCGAGGGGTGAGGCGTCCTCCATCGTCACCACGTCGAGGACGCCGTCGGAAGCGGAGGCGGCGGAGTGAATCGTCCCGCCGAAGGCGATCTGGCCCACGTTGGCGACGAAAAGGCTCGATACCGGCGGGAGCTCCGCCCCGTCCGCGGTCACCCGAATGGCGGGTGCGGCGTAGGCGGAGACCGCCGACAGAACCCGGGGGACCTTGGCGGCCAGGCCAGCGAGGCCCATGCGCCCGGTCCGGGCCGAGTTGAGCTCGTCGATCACGACGGCGTCGAGGCCGGCGCCGCACCAGAGGAGGAAGGGGCGCTCAATGCCGCCTACCTCCACGAGCCCGACGTCGACCCGTCGTCCCGCCGTGGTCGGCAGTGTCCGGGCCACCCGAACGGGGTCCGTGTCGAAGGCGAACGCCGCCGTCGCCACGTTGGCGGTGCCCCCGGGAAGGTAGCCGAGGGCGGGGCGGCTCTCCCCGGAGCTCCCGAGGGTCATCACCCCCGCCAGGACCTCGTTGAGCGTTCCGTCCCCCCCGATGGCGATGATCCGATCCGCGCCGGCTCCCCGGCTCCGGGTCAACGCCGTGGCGTCCCCTCGTGCCGTGGTCTCGACCAGCTCCACCGTGTGATCCCGGGCCAGCGCCCCGGCCAGGGCCCGGGCCCGGGCGGCACCCAGGCCCTTGCCCGCGACCGGGTTGGCGATCAGGAGGTAGGCGGGTGAGGACATGGGCGCTCGATGGGTGTGCGGGCCTTCACGCCGCCTCGACCTGGGATGTGCAGTGGGGGCAGCGGGTCGCCCCGATGGCCATGTCCCGCTTGCAGTAGGGGCAGCTCCGCGTGGTGGGGGTGGGGGTGTCGCCGCCGGTGTCCTGGTCCCTCCGGAGCCGGTTCATGCCCCGGACCAGCAGGAAGACCGCCCACGCCACGATCAGGAAACTCAGCACGGCGTTCACGAAGAGGCCGACGTTCAGGGTGACCGCGCCAGCCGCCTGGGCCGCCTCGAGGGTCGTGTAGGGGCCCGACGTGGCCCCCTGCCTCAGGACGAGGAAGACGTTCTGGAAGTCGACTCCCCCCAGGAGGAGTCCGATGGGGGGCATGAGACTGTCGTTGACAAGGCTCTGGACGATGGTCCCGAAGGCCCCGCCGATGATGATGCCCACGGCCATGTCCACCACGTTTCCGCGAACCGCGAACTCCTTGAACTCCCTGAGCATGGGCCCCTCCGACAACTGCTGAACTCTCCGGTCTCGGTGGATCAAGTTGAGGGGTAGGGGCGACCCGGGCTACCCGCGCCGCCGCCCCGTCACACTCCGGGGTCGCGGGTCTCCGTCACTCGAGCACCATCAAGCCATCCACCCGCACGGTCCACTCCACGCCCGGGGCCAGGCTCGTTCGCACTCCGACGGTGG
>JARRPL010000214.1:0-12604 GCA_037382905.1 Gemmatimonadota bacterium
CCACGGGTTCAGGAAGCCCTCCCAGAAGCCCTCGTACCGCCCGTCGGCCACGTAGCAGAGGTCCACGGCGGCGGCTCCGCAGCGACGAATCCCCGCGCCGGTCGCCCGCACGGCGGCGAGTTCCCGGGCGAAGCGTTCCAGCACGTTCCCCCCCTTGAAGGTGAACCCCGTGGAGATGAGGGATTCCTCCCAACCTCGGGGCCTGGACACCCGGATGGGTCGACCGTTCTTCCAGGCGCCGGCGCCCCGGCGGGCCATCCACCGCTCGCTGGTGGCGGCGGCGTGAACGCAGGCGGCCACGGGGACGCCCCGGACCGCAACCGCCACCGAGGCGGCGTGGTTCGGATGACCGTGCAGGAAGTTGGTGGTCCCATCCAGAGGATCGACGACCCAGAGCGGTGTGTCGTCCTGGGGAAGGGGGCTGTCGTCCCGACCTTCCTCCGCCAGGATGAGGTGGTCCGGATGGCGACTCTGGATCAGCTCCAGCGCTGCCGCCTGGGATTCCATGTCCACCTGAGAGACGAAGTCGGAAAACCCTTTGGTGTCGGCCCCGACGATGTCGATCCGACCCGCCCAGCGGCGATGGACGCGGGCTGCCGCATCCGCGGCATCCCGTGCGGTCTCGAGCCAGCGATCCAGCTCGTTGGAGGCGGGACGGTCCATGGCCGGAGCAGGGGGTACGGGAGGGGTGGTGACGACAGGCGGTGCAGCTAAGTTAGGCCGCTGCGGTCCCGGTGGGGACCGGTATCCACTTCCACACGTCTACAGCGCAGGCCCCCATGGCGAAGAAGCGCCTCTTCAGCGGAATGCAGCCCAGCGGCGAAGCCCACCTCGGCAACTATCTCGGGGCCCTCGAGCCCTGGGTCGGCCTCCAGGACGACCACGACTGCGTGTTCTGCATCGTGGACGATCACGCCATCACGGCCGGTGGGGATCCCGGGGAGCTCCCGGGCAACGTTCTCGATCTCGCCGTGAGCTTTCTGGCCGTGGGGCTCGACCCCGAGAAGAGCATCATCTTCGTGCAGTCGGACGTCCCGGAGCACACCGAGCTGGCCTGGCTCTTCAACGCCGTCACGCCGGTGGGCGACCTGGAGCGCATGACCCAGTACAAGGACAAGTCGCAGCGCTTCGAATCGGTACCCGCCGGGATTCTCAACTACCCCATCCTCCAGGCGGCAGACATCCTCCTGTACCGGGCCGAGGTGGTGCCCGTGGGGGAGGACCAGCGCCAGCATCTGGAGCTCACCCGGGACATCGCCCGCAAGTGGAACGCCGCCTATGGGATGGAGCTCTTTCCCGAGCCCGAGGCGCACATCGGCCGGCGTGCAGGCCGCATCCTGGGCCTCGACGGTGAGGCCAAGATGAGCAAGTCGCTGGACAACACCGTGGGGATCCTGGCGGAGCCCGAGGAGATCTGGGAGCGGGTGAGAACCGCCGTCACCGATCCGCAGCGGGTCCGTCGGGACGATCCGGGGCGTCCGGAGGTCTGCAATGTCTTCAGCCTTCACCAGTTCTTCACCGATGCCCCCACCCTGGAGCGGATCGACACCGAGTGTCGTTCTGCGGCGATCGGCTGTGTGGACTGCAAGCGGATCCTTGCGGAGAACATCGCCGAGCAGTTCGCACCCATGCGTGAGCGGGCCCGGGAGCTCCGGTCGGAGCCTGGAGAGATCCGGCGGATTCTGGACGAGGGGGCGGAGCGGGCCCGGGTCATCGCCCGGGAGACCATGTCCAGGGTCCGAGACGGAATGGGGCTGGACTGGCGGGCGGCGCTGGACTGATCCGGCCTGGGGGAGGTGGGCCCGGACGACCCTCCGGGATCCTGGCTGCGACGAGGCGGAGTGTCTCCAGAAGATCCCGGCGAAAAGAACCTTGGCCCCCGGGCGAGGCGGCCCGATATCTTTGAGGAAACATCCTTTTACGATCCTCGGGGACCTCGCATGATCGACATCTTCAAGGCCGCCATCCAGCGGGGGGCCAGCGACATCCACATCAAGTCCGGCGACCTGGTCCGGGCCCGCATCAACGGCAGGCTCCTTCCGTTGAGCCAGCAGAAGCTCTCCACCGAGCAGGTCAAGCAGTTGGCTCTCAAGCTCATCCCTCACGAGGAGGACCGGGAGCGGATCGAGAGTCTTCTGGACTACGACTGCTCCTGGGGACTTCCGGGACTCGGGCGCTTCCGGGTCAACATCCTCCGGCAGCGGGGGAGCTTCATGATCGTCATGCGGGTGATCCCCATCGACGTCCCCACCATCGAGGACCTCAAACTCCCGCCGGTCCTCTCGGACATCGCCAACCTGGAGCGGGGCCTGATCCTGGTCACCGGGGTCACGGGCTCGGGAAAGAGCTCCACCCAGGCGGCCATGATCAACTGGATCAATCAGCAGAAGTCGCTGCACGTCGTGACGCTGGAGAACCCCATCGAGTTCCTCCATCGGGATGCGAAGTCGTCCATCACCCAGCGGGACATCGGGACCGACACCGACTCGTTCATGATCGGGCTGCGGGCGGCGCTCCGTCAGGATCCCGACGTGATCCTGGTGGGAGAGATGCGGGACAAGGAGACCATCGACACCGCTCTGAAGGCCGCAGAGACAGGGCACCTGGTGATCTCCACCGTCCACACGAAGAACGCCGTCCAGACCATCTCACGGCTCATCGCCGTCTTCGAGCCTTCGGAGCAGGAGATGATCCGGATCCGCCTGTCGGAGTCCCTTCAGGCGGTGATCTCGCAGCGTCTGATTCCCACCGCCGACGGCAAGGGACGGACCGCCGCCTGCGAGATCATGCGGGTCACCGGGACGATCCGCGACTGCGTCAAGGACCCGGGCCGGCTGGACGAGATCTACGATTTGATCGAAGATGGACGGGAACAGTACGGCACCCAGACGTTCGACCAGCATCTCATGGATCTGGTCCGCTCCGAGGTCGTGACCTTCGAGGTTGCGAAGGCGGCGGCCAACAACCCCACCGATTTCGATCTCAAGCTGAACACCTTCGGGGCGCCGAGCAGCGGGTCGAGCATGATGCCGTCGGACATGAACCAGTACTTCGGGAACTGATCTTGGATCTCTCCGGTGTCTTCATCCCCGTCGCCACTCCCTTCGACGAGGCAGGCGAGCTCGACGAGGACGCGTTTCGCACCAACCTCGAGGCCTGGCTGGTCCACCCGATCCGGGGGCTGGTGGTGGCCGGCTCCACGGGAGAGGCGGTCCTGTTGGACGAGGGCGAGCGGGTCCGGCTCCTGCACCTGGCGCGGGCCGCCCTGGGGGACCGGATGCTCATCGCCGGGACCGGCGCCGAGTCTCTGCGGACCGCCATGCGCCTCACGCGGTCCGCGGCCACGGCCGGTGCCGACGCGGTGCTGGTCCAGCCTCCCGCGTTCTACCGTGGGGCCATGACGCCCGAGGCTACCGCGGAGCACTACAGGGCCGTGGCGGACGCGTCGCCCGTGCCGGTGATCGTCTACCAGGTGCCCCTCAAGATGAGCACCCTGGATCTCTCGAACGAGATGGTCGCCGAGCTGTCCCATCATCCCAACATCGTGGGGATCAAGGACTCCCGGGGTAGGCTGGAGCTCATCGAGGAGCTGGTGGCGGGGTGCGTGCCGGACTTCCAGGTGCTGGTGGGCAACGGGGCCCTTCTCCTCCCGGCTCTGCAGGCCGGAGCGGCGGGGGGAATCCTCGGAGTGGCGAACCTCATGCCGGGCGAGTGTGCCGAGATCGCCAGGGCCTGGCGGGAGGGCGAGCTGGACGAGGCCCGGACGGTCCAGGCTCGTGTGGCCCCGGTGCACACCGCGGTGGTGGGAGGGATGGGTGTCCCGGGGGTCAAGGCCGCACTGGACCGCCTCGGATCCCGTGGCGGACCGCCCCGGGCGCCGCTCCGGCCGCTGGCGACGCCCCGCCTCGACGAACTGGACGCCGTCCTGAGGGCCGCCGGGTTCAACCTCCGTTGACGCCCCTTCGGGGCGCCGGTAGCTTTCACCGAAGGATACACATGAGAGGCCCGTCCCCTGCGGCGGGCCTTTTTCTTTGGGATGAACCCTATGGTGCCGCGCGTGGGCCGGGGGTTCCAGATCGGAGTGCGCGAACGTGGGCCCTGAAGCTTCAGGACGCTGTACCGTCGTCGTCGGATGCCAGTGGGGGGACGAGGGAAAGGGAAAGATCGTCGATGTGCTGGCGGAGGACGTGGGGGTCGTCGCCCGGTACCAGGGGGGCGCGAACGCGGGTCACACGGTCCACGTCGGGGAGGAGGAGTTCATCCTCCATCAGATTCCCTCCGGGATCCTCCACGAGGGCCGGCGCTGTCTTCTGGGGAACGGTGTGGTGCTGGACCCCATCCAGTTCTTCCAGGAGTACGACGCCCTCGCCTCCCGGGGAGTGGAGGTTGCCGGCCGGGTGGGGATCAGCGACAGGGCCCACCTCCTCATGCCGTATCACCGGGTCCTGGACCGGGTCCGGGAGGACCAGGCCGTCCAGAAGATCGGGACCACGGGGCGGGGCATCGGCCCCGCCTACGAGGAGAAGGCCGGTCGGCGGGGAATCCGGGTGGCGGACGTGGCGAACGCCGATCGCTTCCGGGGCCTGCTGGACGACGGCGTCCAGCGGGCTCGGGCCCGGCTGGAATCGCTGGGTCAGGCCGATGACCCGGCGCTGATCGAGGCCGCCGAGGAGGCCTGGGCGCTCCGGGATCGGCTCCTGGCCCTGGCCTCCGAGACCGGCTGGGAGATCGTGAACGCGCTGGACTCCGGGGAGAACGTCCTCCTGGAGGGAGCTCAGGGAACGGCGTTGGATCTGGACCACGGCACCTACCCCTTCGTGACCTCCTCCAACACCACGGCGGCGGGAGCATGCACCGGAGTGGGCATCGGACCCACCCGGATCGACGAGGTGATCGGTGTGGTCAAGGCGTACACGACCCGCGTCGGGAACGGACCCCTGCCCACCGGCGGGGACGCCGCCATGGATGAGCGTCTCCGGCAGCTGGGGGGCGAGTTCGGTGCCACCACTGGACGGCCCCGCCGCTGTGGCTGGTTCGACTCCGTGCTCGCTCGATACGCCGCTCGGGTCAACGGTCTCACGGGCCTCGCCGTCACCAAGCTGGACGTCCTGGACACCCTCCCGGAGGTCTCGGTGGGGCTGGAGTACTGTACGCCCGAGGGGGGCTGCACCCGGGACTTCCCGGCGGACACCTTCCAACTGAGCTCCGTCACTCCCCGTTTCGAGACCCTCCCGGGGTGGGAGGAGGACACGAGCGGTTGCCGCCGGCTCGAGGATCTGCCCCGGAACGCCCGGGCCTACCTGGATCGGATTCAGGAGCTCACCGGTACACCCATCCGTTGGGTCTCGGTGGGCACCCGACGGGACCAGATCATCCACGTGGACCCGAGCTAGACAGCGGGGCAGGCGATGTTCGACGAACTGAGCGAAAAACTCGATTCCGTACTCGGCAAGTTCCGGCAGCGGGGCGTCCTCACCGAGCCCATGATCAAGGACGGGCTTCGGGAGGTCCGACGCGTCCTCCTGGAGGCCGACGTCAACTTCAAGGTCACGCGGGAGTTCCTGGGTCGCGTGCAGGAGCGGGCCCTGGGAGAGGACGTGGTCAAGTCCGTCTCGCCGGGCCAGCAGATCGCCTGCAGGGCGCCGGGAAGACCACCAGCGCCGCCAAGCTCGCCCGGCGATTCGACCGCGAGGGCCGGAAGCCCATGCTGGCGGCCTGCGACCTGCAGCGACCGGCCGCGGTGGATCAGCTCCAGACGCTGGGGAAGCAGATCGACGTGCCGGTGCATGCCGGCGAGTTCGGTGGAGACCCGGTGTCGACGGCCCGTGCCGCCGTGGCGGCGGCCCGGGAGCAGGGCCGCAACACGTTGGTGGTGGACACCGCGGGGCGGCTGCAGATCGACGAGCCACTCATGGACGAGCTCCGGAGGATCAAGGCGGAGCTGGATCCCCAGGAGATACTCCTGGTGGCGGATGCCATGACGGGTCAGGAGGCGGTGCGCATCGCCGAGGGCTTCAACGACGCTCTGGACATCACCGGCGTGGTCCTCACCAAGATGGACGGCGACGCCCGGGGCGGTGCGGCCCTGTCGATCCGGGGAGTGACCGGCAAACCCATCAAGTTCGTGGGGATGGGAGAGGGAGTGAACGACCTGGACTCCGCCGACCCCGAGCGGTTGGCGGGCCGGATCCTCCAGATGGGCGACGTGGTGGGGCTCGTGGAGCGGGCCCAGATGGCCATCGACCAGGACGAGCAGGAGAAGCTTCAGGAGAAGATGCTCGGCAAGGGTCGCTTCACCCTTGAGGACTTCCTCACCTCCATGCGTCAGGTCCAGAAGATGGGTCCCCTGGATCAGCTGATGAAGCTCATCCCCGGGATGGGGAAGATGAAGATCCCGACGGGTCAGATGGATCCGAAGCGGGAAGGGGGCCGGTCGCCCCGTCTCCGAGGTGAACCGCCTCATCAAGCAGTTCAAGGAGATGCAGGGGTTCATGAAGAAGATGAAGGGAATGATGGGCGGGATGGGTGGGCTTCCCGGCATGGGGAAGGGCTTCCGGGGAGGGCTTCCCTTCAACTGAGGGGGGATCGCCAGGCGGGGGCCTTCGTCCCCCCGTGGGATCGAGGGACGCCGGGACGGCCTCAGCCCCCGGATCGCAGCCGTTCGGCCAGGACCTCGGCCTGCCGCCGGACCGATTCTTCGATCTTCCCCCGCCCGAGTCGCTTCTCCAGGCCGCCCAGCCCGGTGCTCCGGGTGACGGTCACGTGTACCAGCCCCACCACGCCGTCCTGGAGTTCCAGCGCCGCCTTGAGGCTCTCCTTGAAGTAGACCGGCTGGTGACCCTCGGCCTCACTTCTCACCGACTGGGAATGCTCCGCGGCGGCTCCCGGCCAGGTGGCCTGCGTGACGTCGTTGCACGACCGGGTCGGCGCCAGGAGGATGGGGACGCCTCCGACGGCGTAACAGGTGAGCCCGTCCTCCTCGTAGACGTCCTCCATACGGGACTGTGCGGCCATTCGCAGGTCTCGGGAAGAATAGATGCCCAGGAGCTCCTCCGGCGGAAGATCGGTACGGTGGCACGAGCTGGACCGGGTGAGGACCACCGAATCCTCGAAGTCCTTCTCCAGGGATGTGAGATCCTGGATCCCGCTGAACTCCTGGCCTGGAAACTCCACCGAGACGCCGGGAGTGCAGCCGTCCTGCACCATCTGCGCCAGAAGGTCTCTCACCTCGGTCCCCAGCCGCCTGCGGGCCGCCCGGGCGAACTCGGCCCGATAGGACGGGGGAAGGCGTCCGTCCTGGAAGCGGGCGATCTCGGCGTCGACACCCGGCTGCACCGGCAGTTGCAGAAGGAACTCCTCCACCTGGACGGGGACCTCCCGGGCCTCCGGAGCGGGCTGTAGCGTCTCGTCGATCTGGGCGCTCGCACCGGAGACGGCCAGGACCAGTGTGCTGCAGAGTGCGTACCCGATTGACGTCGCGTGATTGGCGTTCATGACTGGAGTCGAGTTTACGGGAGGGGTTCTTGGGTCACCCTGTTACCTGAGATCATACCCGCGAATGCGGGCTGAGTCCCAGCGCTCCACCCGAGCGGTTGTACCCCGGTCATCATCCATCTATCTTCACAGGCTGTATCCGGTCTCTCTCCGAGGACCGGGCCGACAGACCCGAATGCACATCGCTCCCGTCCGACCGGGCCTCCAGGGGGAGGATCCGGGGCGGGAGTCCCCAACCCGATCAAAGCACATGGCCGTTCGTATTCGACTCAAGCGCATGGGCCGCAAGAAGCAGCCTCACTACCGTGTGGTGGTAGCGGACAGCCGTTCCCCCCGGGACGGCCGCTTCGTGGAGAGCCTGGGCTACTACAAGCCTCTGACCTCTCCGGCTCGTCTGGTCCTTGACCTGGAGCGGGTCGACTACTGGATCGGGAAGGGGGCGGACCCCTCGAACACCGTCCGGAATCTGATCACGAGGGCCCGCCAGGGTGGTGACGACACCGTCGCCGTGGGTGAGGACGATGTGGAGGCCCGGCGCCGGGAGGAGCAGGAAGCCCTCGCTGCTCGCCGGGCCGCCGAGAAGGAGGCTGCCGCCGCCGAGGCCAAGGCCGCCGAGGAAGCCGCCGCCGCCGAGGCGAAGGCTGCGGAAGAGGCTGCCGCTGCGGAGGCCACGGCTCCGGCGAGGAGGCGGAGACTCCGGACGCGGAGGCCGAGGCCGCTACCGACGCCCCCGAGAGCGAGGCCGACGCGGACGCCTCGTCCGACGAGGACGAGGAAGAGACGTCCGCGTAACCCGGGCGCGTCATGGGTCGCGAGGCACCGACCCACCTGGCCGTGGGGCAGATCACCAAGCCCCACGGAATCAAGGGCGAGGTCGTCGTCCGCTCGCTCACGGACCACCCCGAGGGGATCTTCTCCCCCGGGGTGGTCCTGTTTCCGTCTCGGGGAGGTTCGCCGGACCCTGATCGGGAGCCCCTTCGGATCGGCGCCGTACGACCCTTCCGGACCGGCTACCTGGTGGCCTTCGAGGGGGTCTCCGACCGCAACGACGCAGAGCTTCTCCGACGGGTCGAGCTCCTGGCCCCGGTAGATGCCGTCGCTCCCCGCCAGGAGGGGGAGGTGTTCTTCCACGAGTTCCCTGGGATGCGGGTCGAGGACGTGGAGGGGACGGAGCTGGGGAGGGTGGTGGAGGTCTTCGAGGTGGAACCCTCCGTCCTTCTGGAGGTCCGCACCCCCCGGGGCCAGGTGTTGATTCCCTTCGTGGCCGACGTCGTTGTCCGGGTGTCGCTGGAGGAGGGGACGCTGGTGGTGGACCCGCCTCCGGGACTTCTGGAGCTCTGACCGGCCATGCGGATCAACCTCGTCACCATCTTTCCCGAGTTCTTCCCTCAGCCGCTCGCCCTGTCCATCCCCCACCGGGCGGCGGAGACGGGACTGGTCTCCTACCGGGTCGTGGACCTCCGGGGGTACACGCACGATCGGCACCGGACGGTGGACGGACTCCCCTACGGCGGGGGGGCCGGCATGGTCATGAAGCCGGAGCCCTACTTCGAGGCGGTGGACGATCTCGCACCCGAGGGACCCATCGTCCTCCTCTCGGCTCGGGGGGAACGGTTCCGGCACGCCGATGCGGTCCGGTACAGCGTGGAACCCGAGCTGACGTTGCTCTGCGGGCACTACAAGGACGTGGATCAGCGGGTGGCGGACCATCTGGCCACGGAGGAGCGCTCGCTCGGGGACTTCGTCCTGTCGGGGGGTGAGATCGCCGCTCTGGCCATCACCGACGCCGTGGTCCGGCTCCTTCCGGGAGCCATCGGGGACCACGATGCCGCCGCCACGGACTCCTTCTACGACGACCGTGCGTTGAGTGCCCCCTCCTACACGCGTCCACCGGTCTACCGCGGCCATCCGGTGCCGGACGTGCTCCGGAGCGGTGACCACGCCCGTATCGCCGAGTGGCGTCGAAAGGAGGCGGAGCGGCTGACTCGGCGGCGACGCCCGGACCTGCTGGACGACAGCTCCCGGTAACTCTTCACAAGGCCGTTGTGGGCGCTATATTAGGCGTCTGACTGTAATCCGGCCCGAAGCGCCGTTTCTGGAGAGCCACCATGTCTGATCTGTTGCAGGATGTCGTGAAGGAACAGCTCCGGGAGAGCACTCCGGACTTCTCCCCTGGGGATACCATCCGGGTCTCCTACCGCATCCGCGAGGGTGAGAAGGAGCGCATCCAGGCCTTCGAGGGCGTCTGCATCAAGCGGCGCGGCGGTGGGGTCGCAGAGACCTTCACCGTTCGTAAGATCTCCTCCGGAATCGGCGTGGAGCGGGTGTTTCCCCTCCATGCACCGACGGTGGAAGGCATCGAGGTGGTACGGCGAGGCCGTGTGCGCCGGGCAAAGCTCTACTATCTCCGTGGCCGCCGCGGTAAGTCCGCCCGGATTCGCGAGAAGCGCGGCTGACAGGACCCTCCGAGGCGGCAACGCCGAGCCCGGGAGGCGCGCCGTGGGCAGAACGAGTCGCCGACCCCACGGATCGCCCCCCGGAACTGCGGAGTCCTCCACACCCCGGCCCCAGGACCCCCTCGCGTACGAGCGGCGGTTCTGGGGCCGCGGCTGTTCCTACATCGCCGGGGTGGACGAAGTGGGGCGGGGTCCTCTGGCGGGTCCGGTGGTGGCCTGCGCGGTGGTCCTCCCTCGGGACGTCTACATCGAGGGAGCCACCGACTCCAAGGCTCTGAGCCGGGAGCGGCGCCAGGCTCTGGCGCCGGAGATCCGGCGGCGTGCCGTGGCGATCTCTCTGGGCGCCGCCTCGGTGCGGGAGATCGACCGGCTCAACATTCTGGTGGCCACCCGCTTGGCCATGAGGCGCGCCCTCGCAGGGCTGCCCCACCCGCCGGAGCGCGTGGTCGTGGACGGCCTCCCGGTGAAGGGACTCGGGTTCCATCGCCTGCGCTTCCATCGTGGCCAAGGTGGCGCGGGACGACCTCATGGTTCGCCTGGCGCGCCGGTATCCCGGGTACGGATGGGAGACCAATGCGGGTTACGGGTCCCGGGCCCATCGGGACTCCATTCACGAGCTGGGAACGACGCCCCACCACAGGCTCAGCTTCCTGGGGCTGCAGTACGACCTCGAGCTCTGATCCGGAGGGACGGCGGGGGGGCGTAGGCCTCAACCCGACCCGAGGCTCAGAACTGGATCTCCCACTGCACCCGGAGGCGGACCCCTTCTTCGAGTTGGTCCTGGACACCGGACTGAAGCGTCAGCCAGGACAACTCGGCGCTCAGCTTGTTGTCGTGACCGCTGAAGAACCAGTTGGCGGCCAGGGAGAACTCGTCCTTCCGGTTGGACGGTTGGTCGACGTCGGGACGGTATGTGGCCCAGCGGAACGCGAGCTCCATCGGTTCGGGCACCGCAGACCAGAGGAGCGACGGAAAGTATCCCACCTGGATGTAGTTCCCGACCAGATCCGTGGTCGTGGCTTCGGCCCGGTCCCGGATCCGCTTCCAGTGGGCCTCCTGGGACCATTGGAACCCTCGCCAGTTGAAGGCGGTCTCGAAGAGGGCCTGTCCGACCCGGTACCGGCCCGGATCCTGATCCGGGAAGCCCTCGAGGCTCCCGCACCCCGAGGTCGAGAACCGGGTACAGCCGCTCCGGTTGGTCGCGCCGGCGACCGCCACCGAGAGGGTCGGATCCGACTCCCGACTCAGCTCCGAACCCCGGAAGGCGACCGAACGACCCATGGGATTCCATTGCACCCGAGCCATGTACATGAGCCGTCCGTCGTCGTTGGCGTTCCCGCCACGGCCGAGCCCCGTGAAGGCGGACAGCCAGTACTGGAAGTCAGCCCGGGAGCCCTCTCCCACTCGTCCGAAGAGGGAGACGCCCTGCTGCCGATCGATGGTGAAGTAGCGGTTGATCAAGGATCGGTCCACGAGCTGCTGCCGACCCGATGAGACCACCCGCTCCCGGGTGTAGTAGGCCTTCCATTGCCCCACCCGGAGGCTCAACGCCGGGTTCTTCTGGACGGTGAGTTCCCAGTTCAAGAGGACCGAGGCCGCCAGTTCGTACTCCATGTAGTACCCGAGCCAGGGCTTGAACCCGTGTCCCCGAACCTTGAGCCGAGCCCGGTTGACCTCCAGCGACGTCCTGGGATCCCCCGTGTAGTCGTCGAAGGTCACCGGGTCGTTGTCGAAGGGGGTGGAGAACCGGAACTGGAGCCGGAACTGGAGGGCGGTGCGCCAGGCGCCGTCCGCCGTCTCGATGAAGAAGCCGCTGGAGCCGTGCCCGACCTTGGGGCCCTCCTCCTCCTGTGCCTTCAGGGGGCCGCCGAGGGCGAGGAAGACGAGTGCCAGGGCCAGCCTCCAGATCCGGACGGTGGCCTTCGGCATCGAGAGTTGTGGGCCGAGGGGCCACCCGTGGGCACTCACCCCTGGGAAGGGCTCTGCCACAGGAGCTGTACGATCGTCCATTCGCCTCCCTTTCGCCGCATGGCGAGGTGGCGGCCTCCTTTGCGGACATGGGCCTTCGCCACCGCCATCGGATCAAGAACGTCCAGCACTGTGGTGCGTTTACGGGCGGCGGGCCCCGGTGGCGTCCCCTCGTCCCGGACCCGCTCCGCCAACCCCGGCATCTCGTCGCAGGACAAGGGCACACGCTCGGAGGCCCCGCCCCGCCAAGCGGATCCGACCTCGAGCACCTCCGGGTGCATGCGCCGCTGGAGCTTCGCCGGATCTCTCCCCCGGAGCACTTCGAGATCATCCTGGCCGGACCGGTCCACGCCAGCTCGGTCCCGGGGGGCCTCGCCGGACCACCCGGGGACGGCCTCCAGGCGCACCGCCCGCCGGACCCCGACCCATCGGGCCGGCCGGTCCGGCCGAATGGCCCTCCCTCTCATCCTCCTCCCCCCCTTCATAGGGAACCGATCGACGGGGCAAATTATCGTTTTGGTACAGTCCCGGCAAAGCCCTGTGGGCAAGGGGGTTGGAGGGTGGAGTCGGTACCGGGGGCTCAGTGGCCTGATGAGTGCGCCGCCGATGCGTCGACCGACCCCGGGGGCCCACGGAGTACAGCTGCGCGCCCTCGAGCCGCCGGATCGGAGCACACGCGTGGGGGG
>JARRPL010000215.1:0-5601 GCA_037382905.1 Gemmatimonadota bacterium
GCCTCGTGGACGGCTCTGCGATATGACCGGAGGGGCCTTCCGCCGGAGCCTCGTGCCGCCCTAACGGCACGACGCCCGACGGCAGCGGCCCGGGGGCCGTAGCGTTGCTCAGTATTTTCATGTTAGGTATACTCAGCGTGAAAATACTTCCCCCTGGAGGCTTCCGTGGATCCCGCCCTGCACCTTCCCCTCCATCCCCGAAACCACCTGATCCTCGTGGCGCTGTCCGAGGAGCCCATGCACGGGTACGGGCTGCTCGAGCGTCTCCCGGAGATCTCCGACGGACGGATCGAAGTGGGTCCCGCCACCCTCTACCGGCTCCTTGACCGGATGGCGGAAGACGGTCTGCTGGAGGAATCGACCGGGAACGGCGCCGGGGGTGGCTCCGGGCCGCCCCGGACCGTCTACCGGCCCACCGCCCTGGGCCTCGCCGTCCTCCGGGCCGAGACCGACCGCCTCGAGGGACTGGTGCGCCGGGTGCGGGGGGCGGGAGGCGGTCCGTGAAGCCCCCGGGGTGGCGGTTCACCCTGCACCGGCTCCTCCTGGGCCTTCACCCCGGCCCCTTCCGGCGCCGACACGGCCGCAAGGTGCTCCGGGGCGGGCTCCTGCAGATCGCCCGTGCCCGGCGAGCGGGAGACGGGGTGGCCGGCGCCTGGCTCCGGACGCTGAGGGATCTCGGTGCGAACCTCCTCGCCCTCCGGGCCGGAGGGCTGGCGACGGGGAGCCGGCGATTCGGGGCCGCCCTCCCCGCGATCCTGGGCGGGGGCGTCGGTTCGGCACCGCGTCGGCTCCTGAGGAGCCCGGGATTCCTCTGGCCCGCGCTGGTGTCCCTGGGGCTCGGCATGGGGGCCGCCACCGCCGCCTGGACGCTCGTGGACGCCGCCTTCCTTCGGCCCCTGCCCTACCCCGACGCCGACGAGCTCGTGGTGGTGAACAGCACCCGGGCCGGAGACCACATCAGCGTCTCGTACCCCGACTTCCTGGACTGGCGCGCCGAGGCGGAGGGCTTCCGCGAGCTGGCCGCCTGGACACGCTCTTCCCGGACGTGGAGCGGGGAGGGCCCGGCCGAGGTCCTCCGCGGCCTCCTGGTCACCTCGGGGCTGCTCCCCGCCCTGGGGATCGAGCCGGCCCTGGGTCGGGGATTCGGGCCCGCCGACGATCGGCCCGGGGCGGAGCGGAACGTGCTGATCACCGACGCCCTGTGGGTGAACCGCTTCGGCGCGGATCCGGGGGTCCTGGGTCGCACGGTGCGCCTGGACGGCGAGCCCTTCGCCATCATCGGCGTGCTCCCGCCGGGCTTCGCCTTTCCCGACGGGGTCATCCTGGGAGCCTCGGACATCTATCTCCCCGCAGGCCTGGCCGCCGGGGACGCGGACTGGCAGAGCCGACGGAGCCACCCCGGTCTGTACGTGGTGGGCCGGCTCGGGCCCGGCGTCGACGTCCAGGAGGGACGGGCGGAGTTGGCCAGGGTCGCCGAATCGCTCGCCGCCCGCCACCCCGATACCAATGCCGAGGAAGGGGTCGCGGTCCGGCCCCTGCGGGACGTCCTGGTAGGGGACACGGGTCCGGCGCTGGTCTTCCTCGCCGTGGCGGGAGCCCTCGTGCTCCTCGTGTCCTGGGCCAACGTGACGGGTCTCTCCCTCGCCCGCCTCTCGGTCCTGCGCCGGGATGTGGGGGTGCGGACGGCCCTCGGTGCGAGCCGGGGACGGCTGGCGTCACTCTTCCTGGCGGAGAGTCTGTGGCTCGGGGGCGGGGCGGCGGTCCTGGGAGCCGGCGTCGCACTGGCGGCGCTCCGTGCGGCCGGCGGGGAACTCTCCACCCTCCCGGGGCTGGAGACGCCCCGCCTCGACCTGCGGGTCCTGGCCACACTGGTCACCCTCACTCTGGCCACCGCGGCTGCGGTGGGGGTCGTCCCGGCGCTCCGGGTCGGGGCCCCGTTGCAGCGTGCGCCCGCCTCCGGAGACGGCCCGGGGGGCAGCCGACTCCGGGACGGCCTGGTGGTGGCGGAGATCGGGCTCGCCGTCCTCCTCCTCTTCACCGGGACCCTTCTCGGCCGGAGCTTCCTGAACCTCACGGCCGAGGACGGGGGTCTGACGACCGAGGGCGTGGCGAGCGTCCGGCTGGCGCTGCCCGAGCCGGAGGATCCCCGGGGACTGTCGACCATCCAGGAGTACGTGGGGGTGGAGCGTCGTCTGGCGGCGCTCCCCGGCGTGACGGCCGTCGGAGGGATCTCCACGCTGCCCTTCAGCGGAGCCGGGGCCCAGTCCGGGATCGGGCCCGCGGATGCCGTCGATGACGATTCGGAGGTCCGTACGGATGTGAACGTGGTGACCCCCGGATACTTCGAGGCGGTGGCCCTCCCCCTGATCCGAGGCCGGACCTTCACCGAGACGGACGGGCCCGACGCGCCGCCCGTGGTGGTGGTGGACACCCGGTTGGCCGAGCGCCTCTGGCCCGGCGAGGACGCCCTCGGGAAACGGATCCGGGGGTGGGGACTCGAGGCGGCGACCGTCGTGGGCGTGGTCGGGCACGTCCGGAACTACGGCGTCCTCCGGGAGTCCCGGGAGGAGCTCTACATGCCCCACGCCCAGCGCCCCTACGTCCGCATGTGGCTGCTCGTCCGTACCGAGGGCGACCTCGCAGCGCTGGCCTCCGCGGTTCGCCGGGAGGTCGGGGAGGCGCTGCCCGGCGTGCCGGTGCAGAGCTTCATGCCCTTTGAAGAGATCGAACGGGGTACCCTGAGCCGTCCCCGGCTGGCGGCAGGCGTGGGCCTCGGGCTGGCGGGGCTGGCCGCATTGCTCGCGGTATCCGGCGTCTACGCCCTCATGGCCTTCGCCGTGGCCCGCCGAACCCGGGAGATCGGGGTCCGGATGGCCGTCGGCGCCCGGGCCGCCGAGGTGCGGCGCATGGTGTTGGGAAGGGCCGGCCGGCGGGTCGCCCTGGGGAGCGCCATCGGCGTGGCCGGGGCCCTCCTCGCCGCCGGTCTCCTGGAGGGGCTGATCTACGGCACCGCCCCCCGGGATCCGCTGTCGCTGGTCCTGGCGGTGGCCGTCCTCGGGGCTGCGGGGCTCGGTGCGGCCGCCGTACCGGCCTGGCGGGCGTCCCGACTCGATCCGGCCCGGGTCCTGCGGCAGGATTGAGGGACGGCGATCCAGGTAGGAGAGGCGGAGGTCTGCTTCTCCGTGCGGAGGCGGGAGCGCCCCGAGATCAGCTCTCCACCGTCGGATCCCCCACGAGGCCGGCGAAGAGGATCGTGCCCGAGAGGCGCTCCCGGAGCAGGAAGAGGAAGGGCCGGTCCGCCACCAGGAGAGTCGGGGGGGACACCGCCTCGACATCCACCGATGTCGCTGCGGCGGCCCGGGTCCCGGCCTCGTCCACCTCGATGAAGGTCTTCTGCCAGACCTCATCGATGAAGAGCCGCTCCTCGCTGGACATCCGGGAGAAGTCCGCCGCGAGCCGGTCGAAGGCCACCCCCATCCCCATGGCCTCCAGGGCGTCGTCCAGGACCTTTCCGTAGGAGAGCTTGAAGCGTGGGAGGGCCAAGCGGTCGACGTCGGTCTCGTTCAGGGACGCCTCGAGCTCCGCCAGATCGGCGGCGGAGAGCTCTGCTGCGAGCTCCCGGGCGGAGATCCCCTCGTGAGGAAGGATCACGAGCATTCCAAACGCCTCTCCCCCATAGGGAAGGTCCACCGCCACGAAGTCCCTCTCCCAGGCCCACGGCATCCTCACGTTTCGCATCTCCATCAGCGGGACCGGGACCTCCTGGCCATCGGCCCTGCGGAACGGGGCCGTCCTCGTCTCGCCGGGGTTGAACCGCAGCGTCCAGTCGCTCTCGAAGTAGATGGCGTTGATCAGGAACATCACGGTGAGGGGATCGACCTCCTCCAGCAGCGTGGAGATCCGGCCGTTCGTCTCTCCCTCCACCCAACCGTTGATGGCCTCCAGGGTCGCCGGCGCCTGCAGATCCAGGGTCCGGGCGACGGCGTCGAAGTGGGTCCCCACCCGCGTCACGAAGTCCTCCTCGAAGGGGAAGCCCTCGTCGGCCCAGAGGGAGTTGGCCACCCGGAACTCCACCGCCGGGTCCAGATCCACCAGCAGCGAGAGGAGGTCCCGGTAGGCGGTGTTCACGGCGTCCTGCTCCAGGTCGGCGTGGCCCAGCGTCTGCCGCATGGCATCGAAGGTCTCGCCGTCGGCCCCGTTGAGGGCCATGCCCAGGGCCACGGAGGCGCTGAAGGGCGAGAGGACGACGTTCGGTCCCTCCTCCCCCGTCACCACCTCCCGGAGCAGCTCGAGTCCGAAGGCGTTGGAGAGGGCGACCAGCCGCGACTCGGTGGGGCTCAGGGCCCGGGGCAACTCGGTG
This sequence comes from Gemmatimonadota bacterium, assembly GCA_037382905.1. GTDB lineage: Bacteria > Gemmatimonadota > Gemmatimonadetes > Longimicrobiales > Gaopeijiaceae > Gaopeijia. Next base: position 4,361 of record JARRPL010000215.1, read on the forward strand.
ATGGGCTCGGGCCCCTCACCCGGGCCCGACGTGTCGCCGCACCCGGCGGCGACGACGAGGGCGAACACGAGGGCCAGGACGGCGGGCAAGCCCGGGGGGTCTGCGGATCGTCGGCGGGTCATCGGCGTCGAAGCGGTTCGGGATGAGGGGTCCGCGACGGAGGGCGAGCGGTCGGACGGCGGATCCCCAGATTCAGGAACCCGTTGGCATTTTGGCCAACGCAGCAAAAGAGCCGCAATACTCGTGGAAGCGGACAATCCGCCCGGAGGCTGAGCCGGACACGCCGGGTCCCGGAGTCGGTCCGAACCCGCCCACCCTGTGGCTCGTCGTCGACCTTCCGGGATCGAGCCGTGCACGTGAGTTTGATTTGCCTCGGCGGCCGGGCGTACCCGACCTCCCGGTGGGCCCAAGCCCCCCGAGGCCGCCGTCGCCGGACCGACTCTCCTCCAATCGAAGAACACGTGGGCACTCTGGAAGCACAGGGCAACCTGGGGGAGTTCGTGGGGGCATGGGCGTGGTCATCTCGCTGGAGTACCTGGTACTCCAGCTCCGTCAGAACACGAGCTCGGTCCGCGCCTCGTCCTTCAACTCCATGATCCAGAACAGCATCCGGCTCCTGGAGCACACCTTCGCGGACAGTGAGTTCGCCGGGCTCCTGGCCCGGGCGGAGCGAGACCCGGCGGACCTCTCCCTGGAGGAGCGGGTGCGCTGGGATGCCTACATGACCGCCGTCTTCCGGCACTTCGGCAACCTGGTCTACCAGAACCGGGTCGGTGCGCTGGACGCGCAGATGTGGGAATCCTACCGGAAGGACCTCAAGGAGCATCTCCGCTCACCCCACTGGGCGGCCTGGTTCCGGGACCGCCAGGTGGTCTTCTCGGAGAGCCTCGTGGAGGAGGTCGCCGACCTGGTCGAGGAGATCCGGAGCGAGGGCACGCTGGCCACCCCCGCCGCCGCGCCGACCGTGGGAAGGCCCCGGGAGCTGCCGGGATCGCTGAGCGAGAGGAAGGACCCGGACTGACGGTGCAGCGCGCCGGGCCCGCGGTGGGCCCGGTCGCTTCTCATGACGCCGGGCTACGCCACCCTCTGCCCGGCGCTCGCCGGTACCGTCGCCGTCCGGCCCTCTCCCCCCCGGGCGGCGGATTCCGCGACTCCGCGGTACTCCCGGAGCCACCACATCATCGCGCCTCCGGCCACGTCCACGACGGCGTGGAGGACCATGACCGGGACGAGTGAGCCCG
>JARRPL010000216.1:0-5585 GCA_037382905.1 Gemmatimonadota bacterium
ACTCCCGTCCCTCCTGGTCCAACACCGCCAGGTGGTAGGCGGGCGCTCCCGGCAGACCCGACGCGGAGGGAAGCCGTCCAAGCCACCCGCCGGCCTCGTGGACCCGGGTCATGTCGATCCGGCTGCTACCGGCCCGGAGCTCCACCGAGGTGGCCCAGGGGAGGAACACCCGCACCACCCAGCCCCCATCCGGATCGGGGTGGATACCCAGAAATCCGAAGGGCTCACGGCAGCGGCCCCAGGCGAGCTGGTCGAAGCGGTGCAGGGTCGAGGGTGGGGGCGTGTCTGGCTCGGGCATCGAATGAGAGCGTGTGGGGAGGGGACGAGGGCTCCGGAGAGCCGGATTCGTGACTCACGTATGCGTCTACCATGTTAGCTTCCCCCGACAACTTCACCTCGCTCCCCGGAGGTCACCAAGTGCAAGACGCCACGTCCTGGTCACCGGAGGCCGGCGGGCCGGCCTATCCGGGCACGGTCGTCCACCTGGTGAGCGAGTACTGGCCGTACGCCCGCAGCGGAGGGCTGGCGGAGGCGGTCCGGGGGATCGCCCACTACCAGAGCCTGGCGGGCTCCGCCACCTGCGTGATCCTTCCCCTCTATCGGGGTCTCCGGGAACGGTGGGATCTGGAGCCCGCCTCGGACCCGTTTCGCGTGCGGCTGGGAGAGCTGGAGACCGAGGTTCGGATCCACGTCCACGAGGTGGACGAAGACGAGCCCCGGGTGTTCTTCGTGGAGCACGACGGCTTCTTCGACCGGGAGGGTCTCTACGGCGACGCCGGCGGCGACTATCCCGACAATCCCCTCCGCTTCGGGCTCTACTGCCGGGCCGCCCTTCACTGGATGAAGGAGACCTCTCCGGGGGAGACGCTCCTTCATGCCCACGATTGGCACACGGCGCTGGCGCCGGTCTTCCTCCGGACGCTTCTGGACGAGGATCCCTATTCCCGGTCGATCCCCGTGGTCCTCACCGTCCACAACGCGGCCTTCCAGGGCCACTACCCGCCGGAGCTCATTCCATTCCTGGGTCTACCCTGGGATCTCTACCGCCCCCAGCGCATGGAGTGGTACGGGCGCACAAACCTCCTGAAGGGCGGCCTGGTGTTCTCCGACATCGTGACCACGGTGAGTCCCAACCACGCCCACGAACTCCGGACGCCGGATGGCGGCTTCGGGCTGCACGACACCTTCGCCGCCCTGAAGGACCGCCTGGTGGGGATCCTCAACGGGATCGATTACGACGTGTGGGACCCGATTTCCGATCCCGACATCGAGGCACACTTCGAGGCCCGGGATCTGGCGGGGAAGGCGGCCGACAAGGCCTGGTTGCAGAAGTCCACCGGGCTCGAGGTGGATCCGGATTTGCCGTTGTTCGGCATGACGGCCCGCCTGGCCCAGCAGAAGGGCTTCGACATCCTGCTGCGATCGGGAGTGGTGGGGGAGGCGGGGCTGCAGTGGGTCTTCCTGGGGGAGGGCGAGAGCCGGTATCGGGACGCACTTCAGGGGCTGGCGGAGGCCCACCCCGACCGGGTGGCGGCCTTCTTCGAGTTCACGGAGGAGCGGGAGCACCGGCTCCTGGCCGCCGCCGACTTCTTGTTGATGCCCTCTCAGTATGAGCCCTGTGGACTCACCCAGATGCGGGCTCAGCGCTACGGTGCCCTCCCGGTGGTCCGGCGTGTCGGCGGGCTCGCGGATACGGTGGATGACCGCGTCACCGGATTCGTCTTCGACCGCTACGAGGCAGGGGACGTGGCCGAGGCCGTGCACCAGGCTGCGGAGCTCTACCAGGACCGGGAGGAGTGGGAACGCTGGGTCCGGAGAGCCATGGCCCGGGATTTCAGCTGGAATGCCTCCGTGGACCGCTATCGCGGGGTGTACGAGGCCGCCGCCCGGCGGAGGGCCGCGTTCCTGGACTGAGGGCGACCTGGCTCGGGCCGGTGGCGGCGGAGCCTGCGACGAAGGACGCACCGGCCCGTCGCCAATCGGGCCGGCACCGAATATCTTCCGCGAACCCATGAACGAAATCGACGCTCTCCAAGCCCTGGCCCGGCGCCTGGGCGTGCACACCCACTTCGAGGATGGCCTCAAGAACCCGGTGACCCCGGGTCCCGAGACCCTCGTGCGGGTCTGCGCCGCCCTGGGGGCTCCCCTGGACCGACCCGAACGGGCCGACGAGGCTCTCCGGGCAGTGGAGGACCGTCGCGCCCGCCGACGCCTCCCGCCCTCGGTGGTGGCCTGGGACGGTCACCTCCCGGGGCTGCCCCTGAGCGGTGACGGGTCACCGCCGGACCGGGTGGAGTTGGCCTACGAGGAGGGAGGAACCCGGGCACTGGAGGTGGTCCAGGAGGTGGTGCGCTGCCAGGACCCCCTCCCCCTCGGTTACCACACCCTCGTCGTGGAGGAGGGCGGAAACCGGGAGCGCTGCACGGTGATCTCGGCACCCATGCTGGCCTATCGTCGCCCCGGTGCCCACCGGAGCTGGGGGGTGGGCGCCCACCTGGCCGCCCTTCGCTCGTCCCGAAGCCGGTCGCTGGGGGACGTGCGGGACCTGGAAGTGGTGTGCGACTGGGTCGCGGAGCGGGGAGGGGATCTGGTCACTGTGCTTCCCCTCCTGCCGACCTTCAACCAGGCCACCGATCCGGAGCCGAGCCCCTACTCCCCCGTGAGCCGGCTGTTCTGGTCCGAGCTGTTGCTGAACCTCGGGGACGGCCACCGGCCCGTCCCCCCTTCGGCCCGATTGGACGTCACCCGGGCGGATGAGGAGGTGCGGGCCGCCCTGGCGGGCCTTCCCGCGCCGGATCCCGACGGACTGGCGCCGGAGCTGGTCCGCTACGCCCGGTTCCGGGGCGCCCAGGCGCGCCTGGGACGGAACTGGCGGGACTGGCCCGCCGACGCCCGAACCGGGGCACTCCGGCCGGAGCACGTGGACCCTGACGAGGAGCGTTTCCATCTGGTGGCGCAGACACAGGTCCGGGAGCAGCTGGCGGGTCTTCGGGGTCGTCTGGACGAGAAGGGGGTCCGCCTGGGGCTGGATCTGGCGGTGGGGGCCCACCCCGACGGGTACGACACCTGGTCGCGCCAGCCTCTGTTCGCGCCGGGGATGTCGGTGGGGGCGCCTCCGGACCCGGGCTTCCCCAGCGGACAGGACTGGGGCTTCTCTCCCATCCTTCCCTGGGCGTCCCGACTGGAGGGCCATCGGTACCTGGCAGCTTCCATCGGCCACCAGGCCTCTCTGTCGGGGGTCCTGCGCGTGGACCACGTGATGGCCTTCACCCGGCTCTACTGGATTCCTCATGGGATGGGGCTCCACGAGGGCACGTACGTGGACTATCCCACCGAGGAGCTCTTCGCCCTCCTGACACTGGAGTCCCAGCGGCACCGCTGCGAGGTCATGGGCGAGAACCTGGGGACGGTGCCGCCGGAGATCGACGAGGCCCTTCCTCGTCACCGGATCTGGGGGATGTACCTGGCCCTCTTCGAGGCGGCGTCCCCCGAGCCCGGCTCGCCGTCGGACCGGGATGTGGCCCTCATCGGCACCCACGACACCCCTACCCTCGCGGGGTGGGTGGCCGGGACCGACATCGGGGAGCGGGTCCGGTGCCGGCTCCTGGACCCGGAGCGTGAAGCGGCGGAACGGGAGGACCGAGGGGTCGCCGCGGTCCGGCTGGCGGAGATGGTCGGGGGCTCGTTGGACGATCTGCCGGACCTGCTGGACCGGCTCCTGGAATGGTTGGGCGCCTCCGACGCTCCCCTGGTCGTGCCGTGGCTCGAGGACCTCTGGCTGGAGCCCGAGCAGGTGAACCTTCCCGGCACCCGTTCGTCGGAGCGCCTGAACTGGCAGCGGCCCATGGGCCGGCTTCTGGAGGAGATTCTCGGCGATCCGGCGGTAGAGGCCCGGATCCGTCTGCTGGATCGCAACCGCAGGAGAGACCGCTAATGGAGTCCACCACCACCGCCGTGCCGTCCAGCCGAACCAAACCCCGGCTCTCGTTCTGGGAGATCTGGAACATGAGCTTCGGCTTCCTGGGCATCCAGTTCGGCTTTGCCCTCCAGAACGCCAATGTGAGCCGGATCTTCGAGACGCTGGGCGCCGAGGTGGAGGCCATCCCGATCCTCTGGATCGCCGCCCCCGTCACTGGGCTCCTCGTGCAGCCCGTGGTCGGGTACTTCAGCGACCGGACGTGGAACCGGCTCGGCCGACGCCGCCCCTACTTCCTGGGGGGCGCCATCCTGGCGTCGCTGGCGCTGATCCTCATGCCCAACTCGCCGACCCTCTGGGTGGCGGCGGGGATGCTCTGGATCATGGACGCCTCCATCAACATCTCCATGGAGCCCTTCCGGGCCTTCGTGGGAGACAACCTCCCGTCGGAGCAGCGGACCACCGGGTTCGCCATGCAGAGCTTCTTCATCGGCACCGGCGCGGTGGTGGCCTCCATGCTCCCGTGGATTCTCAGCACCTGGTTCGGGGTCAGCAACCAGGCACCGGAGGGCATGATCCCGGCCTCGGTCCGACTCTCCTTCTACCTGGGCGCTCTGGTCTTCCTCGCTGCCGTGGTCTGGACGGTGGTTCGGTCCAGGGAGTACTCCCCGGAGGAGATGGCATCGTTCGAGGAGAACCAGGAGCGGGAGGAGTTCGTTCAGGTGCAGCGTACGCCGCTCGAGTATCAGGCCAACGGCGGCCGCCAGATGGTCGTCGGCGCCCTCGCCATGGTCGCCGGCGTGGTGTTCACCCTCCTGCTTCGGGAACGGGGCCTTAGGGAGCCCCTCATCCTGACGGGCGGCGTCGGCGTGTTCGGACTTCTCCTCTTCGGTGCGGGCCTGCTCCAGCGCGGGGGGCGCTACGACAACGGGTTCGTGACCATCCTGAACGACATGCAGGACATGCCCTCCACCATGAAGCAGCTGGCGGTGGTGCAGTTCTTCAGCTGGTTCGCCCTCTTCGCCATGTGGATCTACACCACCGCGGCGGTGACCAGCCACATCTACGGGGCCACCGATCCCACGTCGGCCGCCTACAACGAGGGGGCGGACTGGGTCGGCGTGTGCTTCGCCGTCTACAACGGCGTGGCGGCGGTCGTGGCCTTCGGTATCCCGGTGCTGGCCCGGAAGACGAGCCGGAAGGGGGCCCACGCCATCTGCCTCGTCATCGGGGCCGTCGGCTTCCTCTCGATCTTCGTGATGACCGAGCCGTGGCAGCTTCTCCTCGCCATGGTGGGGGTGGGCATCGCCTGGGCCAGCATCCTCTCCATGCCGTACGCGATCCTCACGGGAGCGCTACCGCCTTCCAAGATGGGCTACTACATGGGGGTCTTCAATTTCTTCATCGTCATCCCCCAGATCGTGGCGGCAGCGATCCTGGGCTACGTGGTGGGACGCTTTTTCGGAGGGGAGGCCATCTACGCCCTGCTGGTGGGAGGCGTGTCGCTGATCCTGTCGGCGCTGCTGACGCTGCGGGTGGAGGACCGGGACGACGTGGCGTTGGCGGATCCGGCCCCCGTCCCCGAGGGGCTCGCGGCGGCGGGCCGGTGAGGGGGCGGCGACGGTCCTTCGGGGCCCTTGCAAGGGCTTCGCTGCGCCTGGCGTGCATC
>JARRPL010000217.1:0-3410 GCA_037382905.1 Gemmatimonadota bacterium
GTCCGGCGGACCTCCGCCGGAGAGAGGAGGGCCGCCGACACCGGCGCCTCGGAGGGGACGGCGAAGGCGCCCCGCTCCACCACGAGTCCCTCGATCTGGAGGGCCTGGGCCTCCATCTCCAGCAGGACGAAGGTGGATCGGCTGGACTGGACCCGGATCTCGGCCTGGACCGCGGGAGCGTAGCCCACCGAGGTGGCCCGCACCGTGTAGAGGCCCGGCTCCAGCTCCGGGATGACGAACTCGCCCCGGGCGTTGGTGAGGGCCTGGCCCGCCGAAGGCTCCAGCGTGACCTCCGCCTCGGGGACCGGACGCCGGGTGAGGGCATCCACCACCTGCCCCCGGAGGACGCCCTGTTGAGCCCGCGCAGATCCCGGGAGGAGGGCGACGGCCAGGAGGGCGGCGGCGAGTCCGACCGCCCGCCGGCTCCGCCGCCACGACGGGGTCTTCCGGGTCAGGCGGAAAACCAGAGACGGATGGCGAAGACGATCACGGTGACGGTGACGACGCGTCGAACCCACTCCTGCCCCTTGCTGATGTTGAGCCGGACTCCGAGCTGTGCCCCGAGGAATCCTCCCGTCGCGAGCGCGAATCCCAACCCCCACTCGACCATCCCGTTCCAGGCGAAACCCGCGAGGGCCAGGGGGGTGAAGGTCATCACCAGCGCAACCTTCATGGCGTTGCCCCGGACCAGGTCCAGCCCCGCCATGGTGACCAGGGCCAGGATCACGAAGCCCACGCCGGCCTGGATGAAGCCGCCGTAGAACCCCACCCCGAAGAACCCGACCATGAGGAGGCCCCGGTGGAGGGGGCGGGTGGGAGGGGGCGCGCCCGTCTCCGTCGACGGGGTCAGGGGGTTCCACAGCGTCCAGAGGGCGACCGCCACCATGATCCCCGCCAGCACCCGTTGGAAGACCCCCTCGTCCACCTGGATGGCAGCCCAGATCCCCACCAGCGCTCCCAGGAGCGCGGTAGGAGCCGCCAGCCGGATCCACGCACCGTCCAGGTACCCCCGGCGCCGGAAGCTCCAGGTGGCGCCCATGGTCTGGATCAGGATCGCCACCCGATTCGTCCCGTTGGCCACCACCGGCGAGAGGCCCAGGAAGATGAGGACCGGGAGGGAGAGGAGGGAGCCGCCCCCGGCCAGCACGTTCAGCGTCCCGGCCACCATCCCCACGCAGATCAGCAGGGCCGCCGCGGCCGGATAGGGGAGCTCCAAAGGGGTTCTCTCGGCCGGTGGGATGGAGGGACGGGTGCCGACGGGGCTACCTGAAAACTGCGTTACCCCCGGGGCATCGCCAAGACCGTCTCACCCCCCCGAGTCGAGACGGGCCAGGAGTCGCTCCACCGCCGCGTCCAGCTGAGCGTCACGACCCGAGTACCACTCACCGGCGGGCCGCTCCACCTCCACGTCCACGGGACGGGGATTCAGCTCCATGTCCTCACCGTCGGAGCCCCGGACCCCGATGAAGGGGAGGCGCATGGTGGTGCCGTCGAAGAGGGAGAGGTTGGTGGTGTAGATGATCCAGCCCGCGGTGGGCTCGCCCACCACCTCACCGATCTCCAGGGCCCGCCATCCTTCGGTGAAATCCTCGCCGTCGGAGAGGGTGTTCTGGTTCGTCACCAGGATCACCGGGTCCAGATAGGCCCGCTGTCCGAGCTGGTGCCGGGAGCTGGCCTCGGCGCCGCCACGGGGCTGCATGGTCATGAAGGAGCGCCGGCTGAAGACATCCAGCGCGTAGGCGTTCACGAAGCCGCCGTTGTTGTTCCGGACGTCCACCACGATCCCCTCCCGCTGGCGGTTCTCCTGGTCCAGATCCAGGTAGAGTCGCTGCAGCGTCCCGGCACCCATGTCGGGGATGTGGACGTATCCCAGCCGACCGCCGGACACCTCGGTCACGTACTCCCGCCGGCTCTCCACCCAGTCGCGGTAGACCAGGTCCTTCTCGGCTCGCACCGAGATCGGGGAGACCGCCACCGTCCGGACCTCGTCGCTCCCGGGGCTCGCCACGCCCAGCCGGACCCGCTCTCCCACGGTGCCTCTCAGGAGTCGATTCAGATTCGTCCCCCGGTCCACCGCCTCGCCCTCTACCGAGACCAGGCGATCTCCCACCTCGATCTCCCCCGAGACGTGGGCCGGTCCGAGCCCCAGCACCTCCGAGACCACGAGCTCCCCCTCGTCTTCGTAGGCCCTTCGGTGGAACCGAAGCCCGAGGCGACCCACCGGCGGGGTGGCCGGGGCCTCGGATCCGCCGACGCCGGTGTGGGACGCGTTCAACTCCCCCGTCATGAGGAGGAGGGCCCGACGCATCTCCGCACGGTTCCGGGTCCCGGCCACCACGGGTGCCCACGCGCTGCGGACCGCATCCCAGTCCACGCCGTGGTGGTCCGGATCGTAGAATCCCTGATCCAGGGTGGACCAGTTGGCCAGGAACACGTCGTCCTTCTCCGCCTGGAAGTCGATCTCCATCTCCGCCGTCAGGTCGACGGTCCGGTCCCCCTGGCCGTCGAGGCCCACCGAGCGGACCCGGCCTCCCTGGAGATACCAGACCCGGTCCGCCGCCTCGGCGAACTCCAGCCCTCCCTTGGCGCCGGGCCCGGTGGTGAGGGGCCGCACTCCCTCGGACCCCTCCGCCAGCGGGTCCAGATCCAGGGCAAACAGGTTGACCCGGCCCGCCGCCGAGCCCGACACCACCAGGGTCTCCCCGTCGGGACTCACGGCCATCTCGTTCACGCTGAAGGGGATGGGGACGATCTCGTAGCGACGCCGGATCCCCTGGAAGTCCACCTCCACGGGTTCCACCGCCGCCTCACCCTCGTCGGTCTCCCCTGGCTCCACCGCCGGATCACCGTCGCCGGTGGGTTCGTCCTCTGGCATGCGGAAGAGCCGGTCCAGGGCATCCTCCCGGAACACCGGTGTCCTGGGCACCAGATCCACCCGGATCACCCGGGTGTCCTCGGTCCGCTGCGAGGTGGTGTAGAAGAGGGATCGCCCGTCGGGGTGCCACGCGATGCTCCCCCCGAAGGTGTTGGGCAGAAAGGAGGCGGCCCGGGGCTCGGCGCTCCCGTCGGCGGGCACCAGGTGCACGTTCCAGAACTCCCCGTCGGGGCTGGCCATGTAGGCCAGCCAGCGTCCGTCGGGCGACCACGCCGGCGGACCGAAGACCCGGGTCCGTCCGAACCCGATGAGGCCCCGGGCCACGACCTCCTCGGCCCCGCTCGCCACGTCCAGCACCCTGAGCTCCGAGCCATCGCGCACATAGGCGATCCGGAGGTCGTCCGGCGCCCACGACGGGGCCAGGTCCAGGCCGTCTCCGGAGGTCAACCGGCGCTCCTCCCGGGTGGAGAGGTCGTAGAGATACAGGTCCGAAGATCCGTTCCGGGACGACGTATACGCCACGTGCCGGGAGTCG
>JARRPL010000217.1:3442-17967 GCA_037382905.1 Gemmatimonadota bacterium
CCCCCGGGACACCACCACCACCTTCTCTCCGTCCGGCGACACGGTGAACCCGGTGAAGGACTCGAGGCGCTCCGGCTCCACCCGGGGCCCCTGCACGGCACCTACGGCACGGATCTCCACCGGGGCCACCCGGCCCGACGCCGGATCCCGGGTCCAGATGCGGAAGTCCCGCTCGAAGGCCACGACCCCATCCCCGGAGATGCTGGGCCAGAGAACCCGGCCCTGGTCGAAGTCGGTGAGGGGACGGGCCCCTGCACCGTCCTCGTCCACCCGCCAGAGGTTCTCGCTGCCGGATCGGTCCGACACGAAGACCAGCCCGCCGTCGGGGGACCACATGGGCCACTGGTTCTTCCCCCCGCTGCTCACCCGCCGGTAGACGGGGCGCTCACCCCGGGGATCGGCGATCCAGATCTCCGCCTCGTCCATGTGGGAGTGGCCGTTCCGCCACCACTGGCTCCATGCCGTGCGGCCCCGGACCGAGACCGCCACCCGTCCGTCGGCGTGGGGGGCGGACCAGAACTCCCCGGCATAGCGGTCCGCCAGGACCGGCATGGGTGTGCCGCCGGTGACCCGGACCCGGAACACGTCGGACATCCCCGCGACGTCGTGGGAGGACGACGAGAACCACACCCACTCCGAGTCCCGGGACCAGCCGTCCAACACCGCGGAGGTGGAGATGAAGGTCAGTTGCCGGGTCTCTCCCGTGGCGAACTCGTGGACGTAGATGTGGCTGGTGCCGTCCCGGTCCGACTCGAAGGCCAGCCACCGGCCGTCGGGGGAGTAGAGGGGCCTGGACTCCTCCTCCTCGTGTGCGACGAGGAGGCGTGCCTCGCCCCCGCGGGTCGGGACCGTCCAGATATCGCCGCCGTGAATGAAGGCGATCTCGCTCCCATCGGGTGAGATCCCGGGCTCGTAGAAGGACGGCCGGGGGTCCTGTGCTCCCAAGGGTCCAGCCATCCACACCGCGCATCCCAAGACCCCCGCGAACCCTCGAACCGACGCCCCTGCCCTTTTCCGTGTCCCTCTGACCGTCATCCAACCGCCTCCGTCGTTTCCCGTGAACCCCGGCACCCTGCCGGCGGGATCATGGTGATTCCCGATGGATCTCCTCGCCAGGGGTCGAGGGGAGAGGGTCCCGGCGCGACCACGGCTCGAAGGCGGCCGGCAGCCCGGCGATCACGAATCGGCGGGTCCGCCTCTCTCTCCGCTCTGCATCCAGGCCTCCAGCGCCCCGAGGTCTTCGGGAAACGCCGCTCGTCCGAACCCGATCCGGACCGCCTCCGTATGGGCGTCGAAGAGCCGACCCGGGGCCAGCAACACTCCCGCCTCCTCCCGGGCCGCCCGGCAGAACGACTCGGCGTCCCCGGTCTTCAGCAAGGGGAAGCACACGGAGCCTGCGTCGGGCGCGTGCCAGTCGAAGCGATCCCTGTGCCGACCCATGAAATCCGCGAGCACCCCCAGGTTCTCCCTGAGGAGGGATCGGGTCCGGGCCAGGAGGGTGCGGTGATGCCTCAGGGCCAGGGCACCGAGGAACTCCGCCGGCGCAGGAGCGCAGATGGTGGTGAAGTCCTTGACCCGGCCGGCGGCCTCCAGGAGCCCCCGGTTGCGGCTCGCCAGCCAGCCGATCCGCAGGCCCGGCAGACCATAGCCCTTGGAGAGCAGCCCCAGCGCCGCCGCCGACTCCGAGAGCTCGGTGACGGAGGGGAGGCGATCCTCGGTGCGCCGCTCCGTGCCCCGATAGGCTTCGTCCACGAAGAGCTGGACGCCCCGGGCCTCGCAGAGGGCCACGAGGTGCTCCATCGCCTCGAGCCCGAACTGGTGGCCCGTGGGATTGTGGGGCGTGTTGACCACCAGCAGCCGCGTCTCCGGACGCATCAGAGACTCCAGCCGTTCCAGATCCCAGCGCCAGGAAGCCCCGGGCACCCCCTCCCACCGGGTCACCCGGGCCCCGGCCATCTCCGGTGCCGAGCGGAGCGCCTGGTAGCAGGGCGACTGGACCACCGCATGGTCACCGGGACCCAAGACCGCGTGGGCCAGGGTGAGGAGCACCTCGACCCCGGCGGCGTGGATCAGGACGTCGTCGGCTTCGAGCCCCGGCGTCGTGGCCGCCACCGCCTCCCGGAGCGCCTCGCCACCCTCGCTGGGGGTATAGCCCAACCAGATCGCCTCGAAGGCCTCCCTGGAGTCGGGCTCCAGCTCCAGCAACTCTCCCAGGCGCATGGACTGGCAGTCGGAAACCGCCAGGAGGTGCGGGGTCGTGAACTCGTGCTCCGCGAAGAAGCGTTCGACGTGAAAGGTCTCGGGGATCATGGGCGGGTGGGATGGTGGAACGGGACCGATGTCGGGGCCGGACACCCGACGGACGTCCCCGGCGGGGGCACACGGGTTATCTTCCCCGCCATGGCCATTCGCATCTTCGTGACCGGCGGCACCTTCGACAAAGAGTACGACGAGATCCGGGGGCGGCTCTACTTCCGGGATTCCCATCTGGCGGAGATGCTCCGCATGGGACGGAACCGGGCCGAGGTGGAGATCCGTACCCTGATGATGGTGGATTCCCTGGAGATGACCGACGGGGACCGGGAGACCATCGTACGGAACTGCCAGGAGGTGCCGGAGCGGCACATCGTCATCACCCACGGGACCGACACCATGGTGGACACGGCGCGCCTTCTGGCGTCGGAGGTCCCGGGCAAGAGCATCGTACTGACCGGCGCCATGATCCCCATGGCCTTCGGCAGCTCCGACGGCCTGTTCAACCTGGGTGGGGCCCTGACGGCGGTCCAGTGCCTGCCTGCGGGGGTGTGGATCACCATGAACGGGCTCGTCTTCCCCTGGGACAACGTCCGCAAGAACCGGGAGCGGGGGGTCTTCGAACCCCTGGACCGGGAGCGGCTGCTTCACGTGGAGGCAGGGGGTGTGGCTCCGGACTGAGGTCCCCCGAGCCGATGCCTCACCCGCGGGCAGCGACCCTCCTCAACCGCCCCTCCGGGCCGCCCTGAGGAACCGCCGGGCCAGCTGGGCCACCCGGGCCTCGTCCTCCTCCTCCGCCCGGGCCAGGATCTTCTCCACCTCCCCCGCCAGGCCGGGCTCGCCCCAACGATAGCCGGTGGCGGCTTCGGCGCTCCGGGAATCGCCTGCGTCGGCTCCCTGGATCAGGGCCCAGGCCGCAGCCTCGTCGTAGTACTCCGAGTCGGGGTCGGGCAGCCGGTAGTCCGGCTCCGGGAGATGATCGTCTTCCTTGGCGAAGGCACGGGACATGAACCCTCCTGGGCAGGCTCCGAGGGGATCCGGTGGAAGCGGCTCCCCTCAGAGCCGGGGCACGGCACCGGGGAGGAAGTCCTCCCCGAACTGCATCTCGTAGAGTTCGGCATACCGGCCGCCCAGGGCAAGGAGCTCCTGGTGACTCCCCGACTCCACCAGCCGGCCCTTCTCCAGGACGTGGATCACGTCCGCCCCTTCGATCGTGGAAAGCCGGTGGGCGATGACGATGCTGGTGAGCCCGCTCCCCCGGGCGAAAAGCCCGTCGAGCGCGTCCTGGTTCACCGCCTCGGACTCGCTGTCCAACGCCGAGGTGGCCTCGTCCAGGATCAGGAATCGGGCCTCCTTGAGGATGGCCCGGGCGATGGCGATCCGCTGTTTCTGGCCGCCGGAGAGCTTCACACCCCGCTCGCCGATCTCCGTGTCGTACCCGTCGGCCAACTCCCGGATGAAGTGGTGGGCGTTCGCCAGCTCCGCCGCCCTGCGGATCTCTGCCTCGCCGGCGCCGGGATCGGCGTAGCCGATGTTCTCCTGCACCGTACCCGAGAAGAGGGTGGGTTCCTGGGGCACCACCGCCACCGCCTGCCGCAGGGAGGCCAGCGTGTAGTCCCGCACGTCCCGCCCTCCGATGGCCACCACCCCTTCCTGGGGATCGAAGAGGCGACCGATGAGGCGCGTCACGGTGGTCTTCCCCGAACCGGACGAGCCCACCAGGGCCGCCGGCTGGCCGGTGGAGAAGCGGAGGCTCAGGTGGTCCAGCGCCGGCTGATTCGAACCGGGATAGGTGAAGGTCACATCGCTGAAGGTGAGGTCGCCCCGGGGCTCCTCCTCCTCCCTCCCCTCCGCCTCGGGATCCGACTCCAGGAGCTCCGAGACCCGCTCCAGCGCCGCCATCCCCGACTGGAGCTGGTTGTTGAAGAACATGACCGAGATCACCGGCCGCTGGAGCTGCCGCTGATACATGACGAAGGCGGTGAGCTCTCCCAGGGTGAGGGTGTCCTGCGACACCATCCACCCGCCCAGCACCAGGAGGGCCCCGATGCCGTAATTGGCGGTGAGGGTGATCAGCCCCTCCATCTTCCCCACGTCCTTGCGCCGCTCCAGGTTCAGACGCACGTACTCGTCGTTGCGAGCCCCGAAGCGGGCATCCTCCCGCTCCTCCCCCACGAAGGACTTCACCACCTGGATGTTGCCCACCGCCTCGGTGGCCACCGCCGACATCTCTCCCACCTGTTTGCGGATCCGCCGCGCCGCCTGGCGCAACGCCCCCTGGTAGTGGCGGGTGATGAGGGCCAGCGCCGGAAGCACCACGAGGTTCACCAGCGCCAGGCGCCACTCCATCCAGATCAGGACGCCCGCCACCACGAAGATGCTGAAGAGCTGTCCCAGGAGGCGGGTCGCCCCGGCCTGGATCATCCCCTCCAGCGCGTTCACGTCGTTCACCACCCGCGAGGTGAGGGAGCCCGTCTGCTCGTCCTCGAATCGGGCGATGGGAAGGCGCAGGAGCCGACCGAAGGCCTGCCTCCGGATGTCGGCGATGACGCTCTGGGTAAAGGCGTAGCTGAGGTACATGCCGGCGTAGCCCAGCAGCACCTGCAGAACGTAGAAGAGGGCGAAGGCACCGGCGAAGATCCCGAAGATGCGGAGAGAGCCGCTGGGGATGACCCGGTCGAAGGCCACCCGCACGAACTGCGGTCCCGCCGCATCCAGCGCCGCCGTCCCGCTGATGAGGAGGGAGAGTCCCAGGATCCGGGCCCGATAGGGCCGGAGGAGACGCCACAGCAGGGCGCCGACGGGACGGGGTGCCGGGTCTTCGCTCATGGACCCTTGCACCATCGGGAGCGCCAGGAGTTCCCGAGGGCCCCCCGGGACCCGTAGATTCGGCGCCAGGAGTCCCGTCCCCCTTCCCCCGCCGCCCGTGATCCAGGACCTCAACGGACTCAATACGGCCTTCCAGCGGGAGATCATCCTCTCGCTGGTGACCATCGTGGGGCTCTGGCTCCTGCGCCAGCTGACGCTGCGGCTGGTATCGCCGCGGCTGGAGGATCCCAAGAGCCGGTACAGGCTCGGGAAGTCGACGGCCTACGTGGCGTACGTCCTGGGGGCCCTCTTCCTGCTGGAGATCTGGCTGGAGACCCTGGGTAACCTGGGGACCTTCCTGGGGCTTCTCACGGCGGGCCTCGCCATCGCCCTCAAGGACATCGTCTCCAACCTGGCGGGGTGGCTCTTCATCCTGGCGCGCCAGCCCTTCTCCGTGGGGGACCGGATCGAGATCGGTGGACAGCGGGGGGACGTGGTGGACATCCGGGCATCCGCATCTTCCAGTTCACCCTCCTGGAGATCGGCAACTGGGTCCATGCCGACCAGAGCACGGGGCGGATCATCCACATCCCCAACGCGCAGGTGTTCTCAGTCCCCCTGGCCAACGACACGGCGGAGTTCGCGTACGTCTGGCACGAGCTTCCGGTCCTGGTGACCTTCGAGAGCGATTGGCGGAGGGCCAAGGAGATCCTCCAGGGCATCCTGGACGAGCAGGGGCGGGACCTGGCGGCGGAGGCGGCTCAGACGCTCCGCAGGGGCACCCGGCGCTTTCTCATCTCGTACCGAAAGTTCTCTCCCAAGGTCTATACGTCGGTGGAGGACAGCGGCGTCCTGTTGACGCTTCGGTTCCTGGCGCCGGTCCGGTCCCGGCGAGGCCTCACCGAATCGCTCTGGGAGGCGATCCTCGACGCCTTCCATGAGGACGACGGCATCGATCTGGCCTACCCCACCCGGCGGATGTACCTGAACCCGGTGGAGGGGAAGGAGGGGGCTCGCGCGCCGTGGCCCGGGATGCCCGCCGGGAATACGATTTTGGCAACAGGGATCCGGAGGCGTACCGTGGGGTCTTCACACGGGCTCCCGTTGGCTTGACAACGGCGGGGGCTGCGCAACGTATAGCCATGTGTCCCTGACTCCCGGTCCGACGGTCCAGACGTGCTCAACGACGAGGTCCGCCCCGCCCCTTCCCCCGTCTTCCGCCAAGCGCCCCCCAGACTTCGTCGCCGTCGGGGGCCGGTGCTGGTCGCGGCGATTCTGCTGGGGGGATGCGTCGCGACGCCGGAGCCCGTCCCCGAGCCCGTCCCCCCCTCCGAGCTCGCCGCCCTGGAAGCCCGCCTGGGCGCGAACCCCGACGACCCGGAGCTCCAGGCCCTCGCCGGTGCCTCCCTCCTGATCGCAGGCCGGTGCGACGACCTGGCAGCGCTGGCGTCCCAGGTCGAGGCCACCGCCGAAGAGGCATGGCCCGTGCTGGCTCGGGGCCGTTGCCTGGAGAGACAGGGGGAGCTGGACGGCGCCGTGGCGCTGTACCGGGACTATCTGGAGCGGTTCGATGCCGGGGCGGGTGTCCCCCCGGTTCGGGGCCGCCTGCTCCTGGCTCGGCGCCGGGCGGCCTTCCCGGCGGCCCGACGGCGGGTTGCGGACCCGTCCCCGGCGGAGGCGTCGCCCTCTACGGTCCTGATCCTCCCCTTCCGGGTGCTCGGGGACGACCCGCTGACTCCGGTGGGCCGGAGCCTGGCGGCGCGTATGGCGGCCACCCTCGCGGAGCTGGAGGGCCTGGACGTGGTCGACCCCCTGGAGCTCCGTCTCGTCACCGCCCAGCTGGAGCGGACCGGCGACCTGGACTCCGACGCCACCCGGGCGGGGGTCCTGGCCCGCACCCTGGGCGCGGGGCAGGTGGTCCGGGGCTCGCTGTACCTCGACGACGGGACGCTGAACCGCCTGTCCACCGAGATCGTCTCGGTGGACGGACGGGTGCGAGCCGGAGGACGGGTGGAGGGTCCACTCACGGCGCTGCCCCGCCTGGAGAAGGAGCTCACCCTGGCCACTGCGGAGGCTCTGGGACGGGAGGTCACGCTGGAGGAGCGGAACCGCATCCTGTATGGGACCCCTCGGGACCTCCCCTCACTCCTGGCCTACGCCGAGGGTCTGGATCTCCAGGACCGAGGGGAATATCAAGCGGCGGCGGAGCGGTTCGCCGAAGCGTGGCGGCTGGATCCCGACTTCGAGGGAGCACGCAGGGCTCTGGAGGCCAACGCCGCAGCCGCGGTCATGGACCGGGCCGAGCCGGGCAACGTCCTTGCGGTGGAGCCGGCGGTCTCGGCCTCCCTGCAGGCGGCGCTGGAGCCCGACGGCGGCGTCGATGCCCTGCTCCTGGCCATCCGCGCCGGGACCAGCGACGTCTCCGCCACCCAGGGCGAACGGGTGACGGGAGTCGTGGCCGCCACGGCACAGGACGGGTCGGTGGGCTCGATCCAGAACCTGGGCTCCCCCACGGTCCTGACCGCATCCCAGCTCACGGGGATCATCCGGATCCTGGTGGTGGTGCCCGGTGGGTAGACCCTGCCCGAGGTGGCGGACCGCGTCGGGACTCCTGGCCCTGCTGGCGTGCCTGGCGGCGGTCCCGGCCCAGGCCCAGAACGGCTCCGTGTCCACGGCGCTGGTCCGGGACTTCTACAGCTTCAACCCGGGTCTGGGCTTCCAGGACATCGCCGAGCTTTCGATCCCGGTCGTGGTGCGCCTCCCCCTCCCCTGGCAGTCGGAGCTTCTCATCTCGTCCGGCTACGCCTCCCTCTCCTCCACGGGGTCCGAGGGGAACGAGGACGTGAGCCTCTCGGGCATCCTGGACACGGAGGCCCGCCTCTCGGTGGACGTGCTTCCGGGTCGGTTGTCCGTCCTGCTCTCGGGCGTGCTCCCCAGCGGGATCCAGTCCGTGCCGGCCCGCCAGGTGCCCCTGCTGGCCCTCATCTCCAACGAGGCGCTGGACCTGTCCACCGTACGGTTCGGCTCCGGCGGCGGGCTCGGCCTCGGCTTCGCAGGAGCCTACCCTCTCGGTTCCCTGGCCCTGGGGGTGGCGGGGACGGTTCGGCAGGAGTTCTCCTACGGCCCGGTGGAAGGGTCCCCCTCCCAGCTGGACCCGGGGCTCGAGACCCGCGTGCGCGTGGGCCTCGAAGGGCCGGTCCGGCGCCTGGGCTATCTCCGGCTCGCCGGCGTGCTGTCCCACCGGAGCGAGGACCGTGTGAACGGCGACGCCCAGGGCACCTCCGGCAACCTCTGGACCGGATACGCGGCGCTGGAACGGCCCCTGACCTCGTCCACCCTGGTCCTGTACCTCTACGAGAGCTTTCGTTCGGGACCGCGCCTCGAAGGCACCGCCTTCGGACCTGCGGTCCTTCCCCGCTCCAACGTGTTCGCCGCCGGGGCCCGCTGGGCCTTCCCCCTCCGGCGCGCCGACCTCCTCACCGCCCGGGTCGAGTACCGATCCACCCGAGCGGCGCCCACCGTGGACGTGGATGACCTGGAGGCGCTGGGCAACTCGCTTCGAGCGGGATTCGAGTATCGACTGGCCCCCTGGAACTCCACCGCGGTGGTCTTCCAGGCCGAGGGCCTCATCGGTGAAAGTGGCGACCTCAGCGGCGCCGACCTCACGGGGCTCACCGGCTACCGGTTGGGCCTGCACCTGGAGTGGTTGCGATGAACGCGTCCCGCCCATCCAAGCGCCGTCCGGGGGGGCGGTGGTTCCTGCTCGCCGGCCTCGCCTCGTGGGCGGGCCTCTCCTGCGGAGACGGGTCCAGCGGTCTGGATCCCCGGACTGCCGGCCCGGTGCTCTCCATCGCGGCGCAGGCTGCCCAGGAGGTCTCGCTTCCGCCGGCCCTCCGGCCCGCTCGCCTGGAGGCGCGGGTCCGCCCCGAGGGCCAGGAGCGGGTGGTGGCGGACACGAGTCTCGCGGTCACCCCCGGCGAACGTCTCGAGCTCGTGCTGGCCGTGCCCATCCGGAACGAGGACGAGGTCTTCGAAGTGCAGTTGATCCTCCGGAGCGAGGGAGAGACGGAGGTGTTCCGTTCCGCACCCACCCCGGTGCCGGCGCACCGGGCTGACGACCTGATCCCCCCCACCCCCGTGCTCCTGGAGTACAGCGGCCCCGGGCTGGGAGCCTCCCGACTGGAGATCACACCTCCCCTGTCCGCCGTGCTCCTGGGCGAGCAGACTTCGCTGGAGGCCGTCGCCTACGAGGAGGACGGCACCGCCATGGGACCGGTGCCGGTGGCGTGGTCCACCCTGGACCCGGAGCTGGTGACGTTGGTGGATTCCGCCACGGGAGTGTGGGAGGCGGGGGACCGCCGGGGGCTGGCCCGGATCGTGGGGACGTTGGACCCGGTGGGCCTGGCGGACACCGCGGTGGTCTTCGTGAGCCCACCGCCGGGACAGATCTCCCGAGCCGGGGGGAACAACCAGGACGGCTCTGCCGGTGCCGCCCTCTCCGACGAGGTCCGGGTCCGGGTCCGGGGCACCGACGGGGAGGATCTCCCTGGTCAGGAGGTCGCGTTCGAGCCGGGATCCGGGGGCAGCGTCTCCTCGGCGGTGGCGGTGACGAACGACCGGGGGCGGGCCGGCGTACGGTGGACGCTGGGGCCGGTCCTGGGAGACCAGGTGCTGGTGGCCCGGGTCGTGTCCAACCCAGAGCTCACCGTCACCTTCCAGGCCGTCGCCGGGGCCGCCGCCCTGGCCTCCATCACCCTGACCCCCGGCGAGCTGGCCTTCGACGCCCTCACCGCCACCGCCACGCTGACCGCCGAGGCGGTGGACATCTTCGGGAACCGGGTCACGCCGGATGACCTCTCGTGGGAATCCTCCAACCGGGACGCGGTACGGGTATCCCAGTCGGGCGTGGTGACGGCCCGAGCCAACGGGGTCGCCCAGATCACCGCCTCTGCGGACGGCGTCACGTCGGCCCCCGTCCGGGTGGTGGTGGAGCAGGTCGCGGCCGGGGTGGAGATCGAGCCCGCCCCGGGGTGGGAGGTGGCCCGCGGCGAGGAGCGGGAGTTCCGGGCCTCGGCGGTGGACCGCCTGGGTCAGCCGCTGGAGGGCTCGTCCATCGAGTGGAGCTCGTCCGACCCGGGGGTCCTGGCGATCGACGACGACGGCATCGCCCGTGGGGTGGCCTTCGGTTCTGCCACCGTGACCGCGCGGCTCCAGGGAGGGTCCGGGTTGAGCGCCACCTCCCAGGGGACCGTGGGGGTCGGTCCCCTCGAGAGTCTGGTGGTCACGCCCGGGTCAATCGCCTTCGACGCCCTCACCGTGTCGGCGCCCCTCTCGGTGGAGGGGCGGGACGCCTTCGGAAACGGGGTGGAGGTGGGCAACGTCTCCTGGTCGTCTTCGGATCGCGACGTCGCCGAGGTTTCCGACGACGGCGTCGTGACCGCCACCGGTCAGGGTGACGCCGTGGTCCGAGCCCGGGTCGATGGGATCACCTCAGCGCCCGTGTCGGTGGTGGTGGCCTCGAAGGTCAGCCTCTCCCCCTCCTCGAGCACCCAGCCCGAGGACGGATCCACCCGGGCGCCCACGGCGACCTGGTCCACCACCACCGACACGGGCGCTGAGGTGATCCCGTGACCGGCTCGGAAATCCGCTGGACCATGCGGAGTTCCGATGGGAATCGTCGGACCAGGACGTGCTCCGGATCGACGAGGACGACGGCGAGGCCCGGGCCCGGAGGGAGGGGGTCGTCACGGTGCGGGCCATCCTCCTAGGAAACGAAGGGATCCGGGCCGCCTCCACCGGGATCGTCCGGGACTAGTCTTCCATTCGCGGGGCCCGGGGACATCCGGGACCCGGAGTTCAGCGCTTGGTCCACACGGCGATGACGCCACATCCGGCCGTAAGGGTCCTGAACTGGGGCGGGACCGAGGTGGGCCCGGGGTAGACCTCCACCGCGGCGATATCTCCCGGGGCCGGGAGCACCAGGTCGAACTGGTCCAGTACCCGCCCGGATCGCCCGCCCCACCGCATGGGGATCCCGTCGAGCCAGATATCCGGAAGGCAGCCGGCGCCGCCCGCCACCGCGACCCGCCGAGTGAACCGGGGCTCTCCATCCCGTACCTCCACCCCGGGGAGTCGTCGGAGGACCTCGGAGGACCGGACGAAGGTCCGCTCCTCCAGCTCCTCCGGCGACAGGAAATAGCCCGAGCTGAACCTCCGCCGGTGATAGAATCCCTGGGCCTCCAGGGCCGGGTCCAGCGCCTCCACAGTGACCTCGATCCCCGCCATGCCGATGGGGGCGGGGTCCAGCAGGATCTCCACGGTGGTGGCTTCTCCGTTGTAGCGAAGCGGTTCGGAGGGCACATCCACGTAGCCCAGGGCCACCACCTGCACCTGGTACTCCCCGGGTCCCGCAACCGGGACCATGATGAAGCGCCCCACCTCGTTCGACACCACCTGGGCGTGCACCGTCCCCTGGGCGTCCAGGAGCGCGACACCCACTGTGGGGACAGGATCGCCCGTCTCGGAATCCACGACCCGCCCGACGATCTGGGCACCCAGGCTCGAGGGCCCGGCCTGGAAGGCCCCCACGAGGATCGCCAGGACGACCCACGGAGCGGCGAGCCCGCGGCGGGATGGGTGAAGCGAGGTCATGGGACCACGCTAGAAGGGGCGGCTCGCTCTGGCAATCGGCTCCGGCCCTCCACGGCGGGCTCCGCCTTCCTTCCGTCACGGAGCCCACGGGGCGCCGGGCTGGCGAGTTCCGACGGGCCCCGGCACACCGCACCCGGCGGCGGACCCATGCGGAAGCGAGGTGACCCATGTACTCTTGCATCCCGCAGGGACCGGAGGGACCGGTCCTGCGCACCCTCCAGGAGGTAGCCCATGACGCCCCCCGCCCCCCCGCTTTCCCTCGTCTCCCGGGGGATCCTGACCACCCTGATGGCCCTGATGGTCGCCGTGCCCGGGTCGGCTCAGCTCGAACGGGCCCAGCCCCGCCCCGACGACGTCTCCACCCGGAACTACAACGGTCTGGCCGAAGGGCCCTACGAGACGCTCCTCATCCGGGACGTCATGGTGCTTCCGGGTCATGGGGGGCCGGGTCAGGGGCCCATGGACATCGTCATCCGTGGCAACACCATCGAGAGCATGCGGTCCCACGACCCGAACCGGGTGGTTCAGGCGGACCGGGTCATCGAGGGCGGCGACGGGGTCTACGTGATGCCGGGGCTCATGAACCTGCACCTCCACCTGCGGGAGGAGGCGCTGCCCCTGGACTACATCTTCTACATGCAGCTGGCCACCGGGGTGACCAGCGTCGGGCCTGCCGAGGAGGACCGGGTCCGGGACATCCTGGACGACGTCCGGGACAACGAGATCCTGGCTCCCCGGCTCTTCCCCCTCTACGGGTGGGGCAGCTTCACCGACTACACCCCGGAGCAACTCCAGGACACCACCCTGGCCCCGGAGATCGCCCGGGAGATGATCGCCAGCGGGGTGCGTCAGGTCTACATCAACAACCTGACCTGGACCCCGGACCTCTTCGGCGCCGCCGCACGGGCCATCGAGGCTGGTGAACGCCATGGACGCGGCGCGCCTGGGCGTGAGCATGATCGTCCACCACTACGGCTACGCCGAGTCGGCGCTGCCCCGGGGCGTCCAGGACTTCCCCGCCGACTACCGGTACCAGGACGAGAACATCCGCTTCCGGGAGGCGGCCCGGGTCTGGCACGAGGTGGGGACCAACCCCGACAACCGGCATTTCCTGCTGAACACCCTGGTGGACTCGCTGGTGCACTTCGGGGTCGTCATGCAGCCCAACCGGGCCACCTACGAGGCGAACCGCAACATCCTGGCGGCCCAGGGCTGGCCCTGGCACGAGAAGTACACCCACCAGGCGTTGTGGGAGTGGCACCTGCCGAACCCCGACAATCACGCCTCCTTCCAGTACGACTGGACCTCCATGGACGAGTTCTACTGGACCTACATGTACGACCTGTGGGCGAAGATGATCTTCGAGTTCAACAAGCGGGGCGGGACGGTCGTCTACGGCACGGACGACAACTACCAGTGGTCCACCGGGGGCTTCGGCAACATCCGGGAGCTGCAGCTGGTGCTGGAGTCGGGGATGCATCCCCTTGAGGTCTTGAAGACGGCCCAGCTCAACGGGGCCCAGTTCATCATGGAGCCCCATCTGGGGATGGTGCAGGAGGGCTACGTCGCAGACCTCCTGGTGGTGGACGGCAACCCGGCATGGGACTTCAAGACCCTCTACCCCTTCGGCACCATCCGCATGGACCCCGAGACCCGGGAGATGTATCGGACCCGGGGCATCCTGCACACGATCAAGGACGGGATCGTCATCGAGAACGACCGGGTGATGCAGGAGGTGGAGCGCATCGTGGCAGAGTCGAAGCGGGGCGTGGCGCCGGACATCGTCACCGAGCCCTTCGTCTCCGGGGGTGCCCGTCCCATCGGGGACGGCGCCGGGGGCAACGACCGCTGAGCCCGGACCGCCCCTCGAACCCGCCGGTCCCGCAACGAGCCACCTGAAAAAGAAACGGGGGCGCTGGCTGAGCCAGCGCCCCCGTCGGTCGTACTGCTACCTGCCGTGACCCGTCAGTTCACCGAAGTCACGTCGCACTCGGCCGTGGTGTACAGCGGGTTGTTCGTCTCATCGAAGTCGATCTCGAAGACGACGTCCACCCCGTGGTCGCCACCCTGGACGTACGCGCCGGACGGATAGACCTCCGCCTGGTCGAAGCCGTAGTCCCGCACCAGGCGGCGCAGATCGCCCAGACGGTGGCCCGTCAGGTAGAGCCAGAAGGCCCGCTCCCGGAAGAGCATCTGCACACGCGCCTCCGGAGTCCCCGGATCCACCAGGGGGTCCAGCGTGAGCCCGTCCTCGTTGGTGTAGTCCGGCTGAAGGACGACCATGAGATCATCCACGTTCGCCCGAAGGTCGTTGAGGATCGTGATCATCTCACCGGGACCGGCTCCACCAGGTGCGAGGGCGGCCTCGGCCTCGATGAGCCGAGCCTCCACACCGGAGGCCAGCACCAACGGCGAGCTGAAGCCCGTGTACTTCTCGCTCACGAAGAGGGGGTAGTTGGCGTCGAACCCGCCTGCCGGGTCCTCGTACCACTGGACCCGTGGATCCCCCGCCGACCGGAAGTCGAGCCCGGTCTGGTTCCCGCCCTCCAGGTCACTCATGGAGTAGCGGCCGTTGCCCTGCAACGAGAAGATCGGGTTGCTGGCCCCGTTGACCGAGTGGTCGATGTGGTACACGAAGTCCGTGGGAACGCTGGCCACGGCGGTGGCCGCAGCGCCGTACTCACCCTGGTTCAACAGGGCCCGGGCCTTCCCCACGGCCGCGAGACTCGCGAAGCCTCCCGACCCCAGGGCGTCGTCGAACCGCACCACCGCGTCCGTCAACAGCTGGTTGGTGGTGGTGGGCTCGCCGTACA
>JARRPL010000218.1:0-5557 GCA_037382905.1 Gemmatimonadota bacterium
GGACGCCCAGGATCCGCTACAGCCCCGCCGGCGTCGATTCCCTGGGCACGTTCCGGGTCGAGGACGGTCTCCTGACCGTCTCGTACGAAGGCTACGACACCTTCGGCGACCGGTTCGGCCATCTCTTCTTCGACCGTCGGCTGTCCTCCTACGACCTCCGGGTCGAGTACCGCTTCGTCGGGGAGCAGGTGGAGGGCGGGGAAGGGTGGGCTCGGGCCAACAGCGGGATCATGATCCACGCCCAGAGCCCGGTCTCCATGCCACCGGAACAGGACTTCCCCATCTCCGTGGAGGCTCAGCTCCTGGCGGGCCTCGGGGAGGGAGATCGGCCGACGGCGAACGTGTGCACGCCAGGCACCGAGATCGACCTGGGGGGAGAGCAGGCGGTGCCCCACTGCATCGAGTCGTCCTCCCGGACCTTCGGGTTGGGGGAATGGGTCACGGTGGAGTTGGTGGTCCGGGGAGACTCGCTCATCGCTCACCTGGTGGAGGGAGACACGGTCCTGGCGTACGCCCACCCCCGGGTCGGGGGTGGGGTGGTCAACGGGTACGACCCGGAGGCCAAGATCGACGGAACCCCCCTCACTGGGGGCTACATCGCCCTCCAGAGCGAGAGCCACCCCATACAGTTCCGGCGGGTGTGGCTGCGGGAGGTGCCTCCCTCCCGCTAGGTCGCCGCCTCGGCCCGGATTCCGGCAAGGAGCCCTCGGTGTGCCCCGAGGAGATACGCCGTCATGGCACCCACCCACACGGCGGTTCCGACGAGAACCGTGCCCCATCCCAGTACGCCACCGATCTCCACCCCGGCGACGCCGAACACCAGGATTGCGTAGAAGCCCACGGCGATGAGGAGCATCAGCCCCACATACCAGAGGGAATGATGCTGCTCCGCCTCGAACACCACGAAGGCCGCCGCCGTCGCCACCACGAGAGAGCCCAGGAGGTGGATGGCGTTGTAGGCCAGGATCGGCCCCGGTTCCAGGGCGACGACGGATGCCGTGTCCCCACCGCGGAAGAGGACCGCCCCCATGGCTGCAGCGGTATGGAAGACGGAAAGCCCCTGGGCCGCGTTCATGACGGCGAAGGCCACCACCACCGCGAAGTAGGCCAGGAGTCCCCCGATCAGACCGTCCTTCAGGACGCCTGCGAGTCGCGTACGCATCGATGCCTCCCTGTGCCGGATGGATGACAACGGGCGGGAGGGCGGGATCGCCTCCACTCCCGCATCCCTACGGTATCGTCCGCCCGGCGGCGCGTCTGTGGTGGTGGCGACGGACTTGCGGTAGGGAATCTCCCGGGTGCGGCACTCCTCCTCGAGAACGCCCTGGACGAGAACCCCGGACGAGCGACCCGCGCCTGGTCGTCCGTCTCCCGCCGACGGGGTCCGGGGGGCCGGCGGCGATCGCCGCCAGGGGGCCAACGGGCTCTCCGCCGGTGGGGCCGGCGATTCTCTTTCCCGTCTACCCACGGGTCGGTAGCTTCGCCGCCCGTCCTCCCCGCGCCCGAAACACGCGATGCCCATGGACTTCCGCCTGGCTCCGAACGCCGCCCTGCTGGCCGCCCTCCTCTCCCTCGGGCTCTCGACCCCACCCTCCCGCGCCACGGCCCAGACCGTGGTGCGGGAACTGGCCGACGCCATTCCCTTCCGGCACGTGGGCCCGGTCGGGAACCGCATCAGCGCGGTGACGGGCGTACCGGGAGACCTGAACACCTACGTGGTGGGCGCCGCATCCGGGGGCATCTGGCGAAGCCGGGACGGAGGTCATTCGTGGGAGCCGATCTTCGACGACCAGGGCGTCCAGTCCATCGGCGCCCTCGCCATCGCCCCCTCGGACCCACAGGTGATCTGGGCCGGCACGGGGGAGTCGAAGGTCCGCTCCAACATCTCCCATGGCGCCGGGGTCTTCCGCTCCACCGACGGAGGGGACACCTGGTCCCTGATGGGTCTCGAAGAGTCGGGCCGCATCAGTCGCATCCGGATCCATCCCACCGACCCGGACGTGGTCTACGTGGCCGCCCTGGGCCACCTGTACGGCCCCCAGGAAGAGAAGGGCGTCTTCCGGACCACCGACGGGGGAGAAAGCTGGGAGCGCGTCCTCTTCACCGACTCCATGACCGGCCCCTCGGACCTTTGGATGCACCCCACCGATCCGGATCGACTCATGGCCGGGATGTGGACCATGCACATCCGGACCTGGGGCCGTTGGAGCGGCGGTCCGAACGACGGCCTCTACCGGAGCTTCGACGGGGGTGACACGTGGACCCGCCTCCAGGGTTCGGGGCTTCCCGAGGGCCTCACGGGTCGGATCGGCCTCACCGGGTCCGCCGATGCTCCGGATCGGGTGTACGCCCTCATCGAGACCAACTCGAACCGGGAATTCGCCCCGCTGGTGGAGCACGAAGGGGTGCTCTGGCGGTCCGACGACTTCGGCGAGAGCTGGTCGATGGTCAACGCGGACCACACCCTGGTTCAGCGTCCCCACTACTACTCCCGCGCCCTCGCCGCCCCCGACGACGCCGACGAGATCCACTTCCTGGCCACCCGCCACACCGTCTCGCGGGACGGAGGCCGGACCGTGTCCTCCCGGGGTGGGAATTCCGGGGGGGACCACCACGCCATGTGGATCGACCCGGAGATGCCGGACCGCCGGATCGTGGGGCACGACCAGGGGATCTCCATCTCGACCAACCGGGGGGACGACTGGTACCGGCCGCTTCTGCCCGTGGCACAGATGTACCACGTCACCACCGACAACGCCGTCCCCTACAACCTCTACGGCAACCGACAGGACGGCCCCTCCACCCGCGGTCCGAGCCGCGTGCTGTACGGCGGCTCCATCCCGGTGGGGGAGTGGCGCTCGGTGGGCGGATGCGAGAGCGGCTGGGCGGTCCCGGACACGGTGAACCAGGTGGTGTGGTCCGGCTGTTACGAGGGGATCCTGGACCGGCACGATCTCTCGACCCGGACGTCCCGCCGGGTGTCGGTGTGGCCCGACAACCCCGAGGGATGGCCGGCGGCACCGCTCCGCTACCGCTTCCAGTGGACCTTTCCCATCCACCTGTCACCCCACGATCCCGGAACGGTCTACGTCGGCTCCCAGCACGTCCACCGGTCCACCGACGGGGGTCAGAGTTGGCAGGTCATCAGCCCGGACCTCAGCACCGGGCTGGACTCCCTTCAGCGGAAGACCGGGGGGCTCACCCCCGACGACGCCAGCCCCACGTACGCCGCCGTGATCTTCGCTCTGGCGGAATCGTCGTTGGAACCGGGGCTTCTCTGGGCCGGGACGAACGATGGACGGCTCCACCTGACCCGAGACGGTGGGGCGACGTGGACCGACGTCTCCGCCCGGCTGCCTGGCCTCCCGCCCCTGAGCACCATCTCCTCGGTGGAGCCGTCCCGTCACGTACCGGGAACCGCGTACGTCGCGGTGGACGCCCATCAGCTCGGGGATTTCCGGCCCCACCTCTGGGTGACGCGGGACTACGGCGAGAGCTGGACGCGGATCGTGAACGGCATCCCCGGCGGGCCGCTCTCCTTCACCCACGTGCTTCGGGAGGATCCGGTGCGACCCGGCCTCCTGTACGCCGGGACAGAGAACGGACTCTACGTCTCGCTGGACGACGGGACGTCCTGGGCCTCGTTCCAGGGAAACCTGCCGCCGGCGCCGGTCCACTGGATCGACGTCCAGCCCCGATTCGGCGACCTGGTGGTGGCGACCTACGGGCGGGGGTTCTGGATCGCCGACGACATCACCCCCCTCCAGCGTCTGGAGGCCGTGGATCGGGAGGGGCCGGTCCTCTTCCCCCCTCGACCGGCCATACGCTGGGTGCCCACCGAGTCCCCCTTCAGTCAGCCCGGTGACCCGGCCGCGGGGGAGAACGGGCCCGCCGGCGCCACCCTCACCTACCGCCTTCCCCGGGAGGCGGACGACGTGTCGATCGAAATCGTGGACGACCGGGGCCGTGTCGTGACCCGCATGGAGTCGCTTCCGGGAGCCCCAGGCATCCACAGGGTGGAGTGGAATCTCCGCCACGCCCCCTCCAGGACCCCCCGCATCCGGACCCGCCCGCTGGAGCACGGCCACGTCGAACTGGGTTCCGGCGGCTGGCGGGGAGCGCCGGACGGCGGGCGGGTGCGACCTGCCGCCGTACCGGGACGCTACACCGTGATACTGAAGGCCGACGGCGCGGAACGCACCGCGCCTCTGGACGTCCTCATGGATCCCTCTTCCACCGGATCGACGGCGGGAATGCAGGACCAGCTGGCCATGGCGCTATCCCTTCGGGACGAGGTGAATCGTGCTGCGGATCTCATCGAGGAGATCGAGGCCCTACGGGCTGGGGTCGACCGCTCCCTGGCGGCGCTCCCCGACGGAGCCGGGGAGACGGGCACCGCCCTGGCGAGGGCCCGGGCCCGGCTGGAGGCCCTGGAGTCCGATCTCTACGATCTGCGGATGAGCGGGGGGACCGCGGGCCAGGACGCCTTGCGCTGGCCCCGGGGGATCTACGCCCGCCTGACGAGCCTTGCGGGATACATCGGAGGAACCGACCACGGACCGACGGACCAGGCTCGAGAGGTCCACGCTCGTCTGCAGGCCGAGCTCGCCGGGACCCGGGAATCCCTGGAGAGCCTTCGGCAGGGGCCGCTGGCCCGGTTGAACGATGCGCTGCGGGCGCTGGGGCTCCCGCCCATCACCGAAACGGGAGTCCCGGGAGTCTGATCCCTTCACGGCAGGAGACCGAGATGCGTGTCGTTGTGGCCTTGGGGGGCAACGCACTCCTTCGACGAGATGAGGATGGGACCCGGGGTCCGGTTGGGATGGCCCATCTGCATGAGGCCGTCTCCGCCATCACCACCATCGCCGCCCAGCACGAGGTGATCCTGACCCACGGCAACGGGCCCCAGGTGGGTCTCCTGGCCCTGCAGGCCGAAGCCTACGACCCGGAACACCCGACAGGGCTGGACCTGCTGGGTGCGGAGTCGGAGGGACTCATCGGCTATCTGTTGGCCCGGGAGCTGGGAAACCGGCTTCCGGACCGGGTCGTGACCGCAGTCCTCACCCAGGTGTTGGTGAACCGGGACGACCCGGCCTTCCAGGACCCCGACAAGCCCATCGGTCCCGGCTTCCCGGAGTCGGAGGCCCGCCGACTGGCGAAGCGGAAGGGGTGGACGGTGGGCCCCGACGGAGGGGAGTGGCGGCGGCTCGTGGCCTCACCCCGCCCCCAGGCCGTCCTGGAGGCCGAAAGCCTGAGCCTCCTGGTGGACGCGGGCGTGCTGGTGATCTGCGGCGGCGGGGGCGGTATCCCCGTCACCCGGGACTCCGACGGGAAGGTGCGAGGGGTGGAGGCGGTGGTGGACAAGGACGCCACTGCCGTCGTCCTGGCCCGGGTCCTCGATGCCGGCGGGCTGGTGCTCCTGACGGACGTGCCGGGGGTGATGGAGGAATTCGGGACTCCGGAGGCACGGCTGCGGGAGCGCATGACCCCGGCGGAGGCTCGGTCCTTCCCGGGCGAGCCCGGGACCATGGGCCCCAAGCTCCGGGCCTGTGCGGAC
>JARRPL010000219.1:0-5543 GCA_037382905.1 Gemmatimonadota bacterium
TGGGCCCTGGCGCTGTCGGAGGCGATCCGGGTGGGCTATCTGGACCGTGCCGCCCAGGAGGACTGGGACGACGCCCTCCGCCTCACCTCCGAGGAGTGGGCCGACCAGCGGGACGATCTGATGCGGCTGCAGGAGTCCGCCGGTGGGAGCGGTCGGGAGGGGGCTCCGGCACCCCTGGGGACCGAGTCGGGCCACACGAGCCACCTCTCGGCGGCGGACGGGGATGGCATGATGGTGGCGCTGACCCAGTCTCTCGGTCCGAACATGGGATCCCGGGTGGCGTCACCCGGGCTGGGCTTCCTCTATGCCGCGACCCTGGGCGGGTACCTGGGTCGTCTGGAGCCCGGTGAGCGCGCCCGCTCCCACATCTCTCCGCTGATGGTCGAGGGGGACGACTCGTTCCTGTTGGCCCTGGGCGCTGCCGGGGGTGGGCGAATTCCCACGGCCATCGTCGCCGTGGTGAGCCGAATCGTGGATCGGGGGATGACGCTACAGGCGGCGCTGGCGGCCCCGCGGGTGGTGCCGGAGGCGGGGCCCGCCGCCACGTCCGCGGAGGGGGGCCAGATGGAGGCGGAGCTGGAGGCGGTGCCGGGCCTGGGATTCGGGCCGTCCACCGCCGACTTCTTCCTGCGACACGGGTACGGGGTGGAGAGGGTGGAGGAGGCCGGCGCGTTCGGGCGGGTCCACGCGGTTCTCTGGCATCCGGAGGAGGGGGTGTGGGAGGGCGGCGCGGACCCGGACTGGGAGGGGGCCGTGGCGGTTCCCAGGGGAGACGTCCGATGAGGCGGCGCAGATGGGCTTCGGCGTTCGCCGTCGGCACGGTCCTCTCGCTGGGCCTCGGCCTCGTCGCCGGGCCGGCCCAGGGCCAGGAGCGCTACGATCTGATCCTCCGCGGCGGCCGCATCCTGGACGGCGCCGGCAACCCGTGGTTCCGGGGCGACATCGCGATCCGGGGGGACCGAATCGCCGCGGTGGGAGATCTCGGGGACGCCGGAGCCGCCGAGGAATGGGACGTCTCCGGGCTCTACGTCGCTCCGGGGTTCATCGACACCCATTCCCACGCCGGGGGTGGGCTCGCCACACCGGGGCTCAGCCACGCCCGACCCCTCCTGGCCCAGGGGATCACCACCGTCTTCGTGAATCCCGACGGGGGTGGCCCGGTGGATCTCCCGGAGCAGAGGGCCGCGCTGGAGCGGGACGGCCTGGGGGTCAACGCCGCTCAGATGGTGCCCCATGGATCGGTCCGTCGCGAGGTGCTGGGTACCGAGGACCGGCTGGCTACCCCGGAGGAGATGGACCGCATGCGGGCGCTGGTCCGGTCGGGGATGGAAGCCGGGGGTTGGGGGCTCTCCAGCGGACCCTTCTACGTTCCCGGGAGTTATTCCGATACCCGTGAGCTGGTGGAGCTGTCCCGCGTGACGGCGCCCTTCGGCGGGGTCTACACCAGTCACGTCCGGGACGAATCCAACTACACCATCGGCGTGGTGGCGGCGCTGGACGAGGTCATCACGGTGGCCCGTGAGGCGGGGATCCCCGGCGTCCACACCCACGTGAAGGTCCTGGGTCCCCCGGTCTGGGGATTCTCCCGGGCGCTGGTGCACCGGATCGACGAGGCCCGCCGCGCCGGGGTGGAGGTGTACGCCGACCAGTACCCCTATCCCGCGTCGGCGACCTCCCTGAACGCCGCCCTCCTCCCCCGCTGGGCCGAGGCCGGCGGGAACGATTCGCTCATGGCCCGGATGGACCGTCCGGAGGATGCGGCCCGGATCCGGGAGGCCGTGGTGGAGAACCTCGCCCGGCGGGGCGGGGCGGACCGCATCCAGTTCCGTCGGGTCCGCTGGGACGAGGCCCTCGAGGGACGGCGGCTCTCCGACGTTGCCCGGGACCGGGGTGAGGACCCGGTGGACGCAGCCCTGTGGATCTTTCGCCAGGGCGGGGCCTCCATCGTGTCGTTCAACATGCACGAGGACGACGTCCGGACCTTGATGGCCCAGCCCTGGACCATGACCGCGTCCGACGGCGACCTGGTCCCCTGGCAGGAGGGGGTACCCCATCCCCGCTCCTACGGGACCTTCCCCCGGAAGATCCGGCACTACGTGCTGGACGAGGGGGTGGTCACGCTGGAAGAGGCGATCCGGAGCATGACCTCCCTTCCGGCCCGGGTCTTCCGCATGGGGGACCGGGGGCTGGTCGAGCCGGGGCGGGTGGCGGACCTGGTGGTCTTCGATCTGGACCGGATCCGGGACCCGGCCACCTTCACCGAGCCCCACCAGCTGGCCGAAGGGATGGTCCACGTGCTGGTGAACGGCGAGGCGGCGATCCGGGATGGGGCCTTCACCGATGTCCGGTCGGGGCGAGTGGTCCGGAAGCGGTAGGCGGAGCGGGGTGGTCCGGCGGAGTCCCCACATCGCCGTCAGGGGTTTCCGGGCAGCCCTTGGGCCGGGAATGTGTGAACCTTGAAGGAGATCGCCCGTTCCTCAGACCCCGAGGGGATGATATGCCAGGACCGTTCCGCGCGACGGTGGTGCAGCAGGACCACTTCCGATTCGACGTGACCTTCGACGACGAGAGCTGGGACCCCATCGTCGTGGACGAGCCCGCTCCCCTCGGCGGGGGGGCCGGTCCCAACGCCGCCCGGCTCCTGGCCGCCGCAGTGGGGAACTGCCTGGCGGCGAGCCTCCTGCTGTGCCTGGAGAAGGCCCGGGTGGAGCTCCGGAATCTCGAGGCCCGGGTGGAGGGCGTGACGGAGCGGAACGAGGAGGGGCGCTTCCGCATCGCCGGACTCTCGGTGACGATCGTCCCCACCGTGGTCGGTGAGCCGTCGAAGAAGTACGACCGCTGCCTGGAGCTGTTCGAGGACTTCTGCATCGTCACCCAGAGCGTCCGGCAGGGGATCGACGTGGAGGTGGCCGTGGACCCGACCTTCGCGGCGAGGGAGCCGGTCGAGGTTGCGTGAAGCAGGGTGGGGCCCGACCCTGGCCTCTGCGGCCCGCCGGATGGCGGATCCATGTCCCGAGACCAGAGAGTCCGGCCCATGTCCCTCCCCTCCCGCTTCCCCGCAGGCCTGGTCCGCTTCCGGGGCCTCGCCTCCCTGACCCTCGTGTTGGGGGCCTGTGCGGCACAGCCGCCAGCGGACGAGGCAGCCGAGGTCCACAGGATCGTGGTGGGTGGCCTGGACTACACCTACGAGATGGACGAGTCCGTGCCTCCGGGTCCTGCGGAGATCACCTTCGACAACCGGGGTGAGGTCGACCACGAGCTGGTGCTGATCCGGTTGCAGCCCGGTGCCACGATGGCCGACTTCGCGGAAGCGATGGCGGCCGGCGAGGACCCTCGGGGGCTGACCGACGGGATCGGCGGGATCCTCATCGCGGGCCCTGGCGAGACCTCCCTGGGCCGGCTCCAGTTCGATTTCGAGGCGGGACGGACCTACATGCTGGTCTGCAACTTCACCGACACGCCCGACGCCCCGCCCCACATCCAGCTGGGGATGGTGCGGTCGTTCACCGTGGAGGGCGCGGAGGCCTGATCCCTCCTTCCAGGAGCCCCTGGCGCCCCAGGCTCCCCATCCTGCGACGGAGAGCCCGGCCCCCGACTCGGGGACCGGGCTCTTTCGTGCTCGACGTCCGGGCGCGCGGTGCCGCCTTGCCCGGGCTTCGGATCTCATGCCGCAGGGAATCGATAGGTGACGGTCGTTGCTCTCTTTCAGCGGTATGGGGAAGTCGACGGGCTCCACGTCGGACGGGCGATGCATGGGAAGCTCGTACAGGCGGTCGAACCGGCGCATGTCCAGCCACCGGTGTCCCTCCAGGAGCAGCGACCAGCGCCGCTCCCCCAGGAGCAGATCGACGAAGGCGTCGTCGCTTCCCGGGGTGCCGACGGCCTCCAGCCCACCCGACCGGGTCCGGACGTCGTTGAGGGCCGCCATGGCCTCGACCGTCCCATCGGTGAACCACTGGGCTTCCGCCCAGAGGAGGATGAGCTCCTCGTTCCGGATGATGGGGACGGGGCTGCTCAGCGTCGAGTAGTGGATGAAGCGGACGTCCGACGTCACGCCCCGGGGGTCGCTCTTGGCCGTCGCCAGAGGTTCCACCTTGGCCAGCACCCGGTCGTCCCGCTCCCCGCCGGCCTTCAGTGGGGCTTCGGCCCACACCGTCGGGTGGGCCACGATCTGGGGATCCGCGCCCTGGAAGAGACCGTTGGTCACATCCCCCGACCCGGTGCCGTAGCTGTAGTAGGCCCCGAGCTCGAAGTCGCCCTCAAGCTCGAGAAAGGACGCCTCCAGAGCGGTGATGGCGTCCGCGTAGTTCCCCCGATACACCTCCACCCGGGCCTTGAGCGCCCGGTTGAACTGAAGGAAGCCGGCGGGATCGTCCAGCCCGGCATACCCGTCGCTCAACGCGAAGGCGAAATCGCTCCCTGCGTTGTTCAGGTGCGCCGCCGCCTCGTCCAGCAGCCCCGAGATCTCCGCGAGCATCTCGGCCTCCGGTACGAAGGGCGCAGGGTCCGCGTCCAGCGGCCGGTTCACGTCCAGCGCGGCGCCGTTGATTCCCCTCATATTGATCACCAGGAGGAAGTCCAACGCCTGTAGGGTCTTGGCGAAGCCCCGGATCCCTTCGAGCTCCGCGTCGGTGAACCCGGAGACCCCGTCCAGGCTGTTGAGCACGATGTTGGCGTTCCGGATGTTCGCGTACCGCGGCGCCCATCCACTCCCGCCGAAGGCGCCGTTTCCGGCGTTCAGGGCCCCGGCGAGCATCTCGTCGAAGTACCGGGGGTCGGAGTTGTCGAAGGTGAGGGCCTCCCGGCCCAGCGTGCCGAGGTGGTTCACGTAACCGGCCTGGGTGCTGATGCCGGCGCGGCCACCGATGAGCAGCCCCTGGGTGGCGTCCACCACGGCGGACCGCGTTGGGCTCCCTTCGAGCTGCTCGAGTCCCGGGTTGTTGAGGTCCGGGATCATGAAGTCGTCGGAACAGCCCGTGGTGAGCAACACCGCTCCCAGGACCGCCGTCGTCAGATATCGCTTGTTCATCGTCGTGTCCTCGATTCGGTGGTCAGAAGCCCAGGGAGAAGGAGATCCAGAAGCTCCGGCTCGGCGGGAACGGGGCCACGTCGATGTTCCTGGCGATGGCCTGGCTGCCGAAGTTGCTCACCTCGGGGTCGAGCCCCGTGTAGTCGGTGACGACGAACAGGTTACGGCCACTCAGGGTGACCGAGGCGGATCGGACCCCGTCCCAGAGGACGGACCCCAGGAGGCTGGCGGGAAGCTCCCAGGTCAGGGAGAGCTCCCGAACCTTCATGTAGCTGGCGTCCTCGATGTAGCCCCTGGTGTCGCTGGCCACGGCCCAGTTGAGGAGGCGGTACTCACCCTCCCCGTACTCCCCGGTGCTACCGTCGGACAGCGTCCGCTCACGGACGTCCGCCCGATAGTCCGCCGTGTTGGCGCCGGCGTCGGCGAGAAGCCGCGTCAGGTTGATGATGTCGTTCCCCTCGGACCAGTCGAGGAGCGTGCCGATGCGGAAGCTCCCGAAGACGAAGTCGTTCGA
>JARRPL010000220.1:0-6744 GCA_037382905.1 Gemmatimonadota bacterium
GGCGCGGGGCCAGAGACGGGTCTTTCGGCCGAGTCTCCCGAGTCCCCCGGCAAGGACGAGGAGGCCGGCCCCGGCCAGGAAGAACCAGGCCACGGGGATCCAGCCGCGATCCTTCTGGAGCCCGGCCCACGCCGGGGTGGACCCGGGCGAGGCGCCGGGAGAACTGCTCTCGGTGACCACGAGCGCCTCCAGGGCGTCGAGGTCCATCCCGGGTGAGCCGGGGAAGAGGTTGGGCACCAGAGGGGACCACAGAGGCGTCGTGGCGGTGATGAGGAGGGTGGCCAGCCAGACCCAGCGGGTGGGGAGACCGAGGCGCCGGAGGCCCCAATCCGCCGACCCCGCCGCCGCCGCCAGGAGCATCCCGGCGAGAATCGCGTGGAGCGGGGTGAGGAGGCTCATCCTTCCTTCTCCCCTTCCGCCAGTTCGTCCAGAAGGGCTCTCATCCGGGCCAACTCGTCGGCCGCCGGCGGGGCCGCCTCCACGAGTCGGGCCAGCGCCATCTCCGCCGAGCCCTGGAAGACGGTCTCCAGGAGCCGCTGAAGTCCCGATTCACCGGCGTCGACAGCGTCCGCCACAGGGAAGTAGCGGTAGGCGCGACCCTCCTTCTGGTGCCGGATCGCCCCCTTGGTCTCCAGGATCTGAAGCTGTTTGAGAACGGTGGTGTACCCGGCCTCGTCGTGGAGCGCCCCCCGAACCTCCGCCACGGTGCCGGAGCCGTCTCGCCACAGCACGGACATGATGTCCAGCTCCCGGTCGGTGAAGTCGGTGGGGTTGGTCATGTGGGGCTCCATTTACGAAGTGTTTCGTAGACTCGGGTATGATTACGAAGTGTTTCGTATTTGGCAAGGGGGGGTCCCAGTCGGCGGGGCGCGGGGCAGAGACATCGGCACCCGGCCCGGACCCGCTCGAGCCAGGGCGCCGCTCTGGTACCCCGTTTCGTGGGGACGGGCGATGGCGGAGCGGGCCACCGCCCGCCGGTTCCCCCGACGTGGAACCTGAAGGCGGGGCGGGGGCTTCTCTCCTGGAAGCCCGGAGGGGCAGGCCCCGCTCCGGACGAGCCCCTCTGGCCCTGGCCACCATGCTGAACTGGAACGAGGTTCTCCGCCGAGCCCGGAAGGGCAATCCCGAGCCTCCCCGTCGGGACGAGCGCAGCGAGGCGGAGTGGCGAGAGACACTCCCCCCCGACGTGTTCTTCATCACCCGCAAGGCGGGCACCGAACGCCCTTTCAGCTCAGAGATGTGCTCCCGGGTCGAACCTGGGGTCTACGGATGCGTCTGTTGCGGGACGCGCCTCTTCGACGCCTCGGAGAAGTTCGGCCTCTTCGACGCCTCGGAGAAGTTCGAGTCCGGTACCGGCTGGCCCTCCTTCACCGAGCCTGTGGAGGACGCCGTGGTGGCCCACCACATGGACACGAGCCACGGGATGCAGCGGGTCGAGGTGACGTGCAGCGTGTGTGACGCCCATCTGGGTCACGTCTTCCCGGATGGTCCCCGCCCGACCGGCCTCCGCTATTGCATCAACGCCCTGGCGCTGTCGAAGGAGAGCGACTGAGTCGGCCTTCCGGTCGGCAGACTGCGCTGGACGGCGCGTGCGCCCGTGCCTTCGCTCCTTCGACAGCCTCCCGCCGCCGGTGATGGAGGGGGCCGGCCCCCCGCCGGGGTGGAGCCCCGGATTCCAGCCGGGTTAGTTTGAATCCTCGGCCACGCCCGCCGTTGGAGATTCCGCCATCCCTGAACGTCCATCATGAGCTTTTCCCGTCTCTTTCCCGACGCGCGCATCCCCTATGGCACCTGGGGGAGCAGCTACTTTCCGGCCTGGCAGACCTCCGCGCTGGCCGAGGTGAACATCGGACAGTTCGCCGGCGAGGCCATGGCCCGGATTCTGGGGCTCCGGGGGGTTCCCCAGACGGAGCTGGATTACCTGATCCTGGGTTCCACCATCCCGTGGCACTGGAAGTTCTGGACCGCCCCGCTGGTGGCGAGCTGCATGGGCCACCGGATTCCCGGTTATCACCTGGAGCAGGCCTGTGCCACGGGTCTGCAGGCCGTTCTGGCCGGCGGCGCCGAGGTGGACGGCGGCTCGAACGATGTGGTGGGGGTCCTGACCTTCGATCGCACCAGCGACTCTCCCGTGGGCGTCTTCCCGGAGCGGCGCGCTCACGAGCGCACCCAGGCCATCGCCGACGTGTGGGACAACTTCGGTTTCGATCCGGCGACCGGGAACGCCATGATCACCGCCGCGGGGATCACCGCCCGGAAGTACGGCGTCGCCCGGAGCGAGACGGACGAGATCGCCTTCCTCCGGCACCAGCAGTACTTCGAAGCCAGAGAACGGGGGTTCCTCGATCGGATCATGGTTCCGCTGGATGTCCTGACGGTGCAGGGTCGGCCCTTGGGGCGCATCGAAGAGGACAAGGGTGTGCGCCCGGTCTCCATGGCGGGTCTTCGGGCGCAGCGGGAGTTGGACACCTGTGTCACGAGCGGTACCCAGACCCACGCTTCCGACGGGATGGCGTGCCTCCTGGTGGCCAACGAGGATCGGGCGAAGGAGTTGAGTCCCCGGCCGGAGATCGACATCCGATTCGTCGGCAAAGCCGAGGCGCGGGCTCAGCCCTCGCTCATGCCCGAGGCCCCGGGGCTGGCGGTGAACAAGCTCCTGGATCGCCTCGGCATGTCGCTGGACGACATCGCCGTCTACAAGAACCACAATCCCTTTGCCGTGAACGACGCGGTGTTCATGCGTCAGACCGGGAAGGATTGGCGCGAGATGAATCGCACCGGCTGTTCGCTGGTATGGGGGCACCCCCAGGGGCCGACGCTGACCCGGGTGCTCATCGAGGGGCTCGAGGAGGCGGTGGAGCAGGGAGGGGGGCGCGTTCTCATCTTCGGCTGTGCCGCCGGCGACGTCGGAATCGCCGCACTCTTCGAGGTCAGCTGAGGCGACCGCTCCCGGGCGTCCCATCGAGCCCGTGCGAACCGACCCCCGTCCGACGGCCCGGCACACCGGGCGACACGAGACTCGACGAAAGCCAGAGACCATGACCGAGACCATCGAGCAGGCCCCCACCGTCACCACCCTGCGTCAGCCCACCCTGGAAACCCTGGGGCTCGGCACCGTTCTGGACATCTTCCGGAACGGACGCCTGCCCGTACGCACAGCCACCCTGGTGGAACGGGTGTTCGGTCCCGAGGACGACCGGGGCTCCATGGTCATCTCCGGCGCCAGCGGAATCGTCGGGGCTGGAAAGACCATGCAGTTCGCCTCTCGGTTGGTGGACTACGGCGTCCCCATCGTGGCGCTGGACTTTGCGGGGGCTCCGGACGGGATCGGCCGGCAGTATCCGGGTCTGGTGCGTTCCTTCGGCAAGGAGGGGGCGGATCGGATCATGCAGTCGGTGGTCCGCCTCAACTACGACGGCAGGACCCTGCCTCCGGAACTCGAGGCGCTGAAGCCTCGGTTCCTGCTGGAGGCCATCCCCGAGATTCTCGAGGTGAAGCGGGCCCACTACGCCCTCTTCCGGGAGGCGTTTCCCCAGCTGGAGATCCGGTCCGTCACGTCGGGCTTCCCCAGCGCGGAGCTGGGCGTCGGGATCGCGCATCCCGCCTTTCCCCACGAGATCAACAAGGTCTTCGAAACCGTCGAGGACGAACCTTCGGACGTCACGCGGCTCATGTGGTCCCTGGGGCTCATCCCCGTCCCGGTGAGCGATGATTGGTCCTTCATCCTGGACGTGCTCTTCTGTGGGGCCACGCTCGCGGGTCTGCGCTACCACCAGGCGACCAACACCCCCTACTGGAAGATCGACAAGTACATCCGCAAGCTGCTGGGCCCCAACCCGTTTCGGGCGCACGACGCCATCGGCGCAAAGGGCGCGGACTTCCTGACCTGGTCCTGCCTGCACCATCTGTCGGATCGCTACGGCGCCCTCTTCACCCCCACCGCCGACCTGGTGGAACGAAAGGACACGGGACAGGAATGGTACCCCCCAAACCACTTCCGCCCGGTGGTGGACTGGTCCCTGAGCCCCGCCGAGGAGGCGGAGTTCGAGGCGTGGATCCTGGGCCCGCTCTTTCAGATGACCGCCCTCATGCTTCATGAGCGCCGGGGTCACCTGAGCCACATGAACGCCATCGGCGAGTTGTGCGCACAGTTCCGCCGTGGGATCCTGGCCCGGATGCGGTCTCGGGGACGGGCGGGCGTGACGGAGACGGTGGAGCGGTACCACGCCCTCCATCCGGATTCCGCCGGCAGCGCCTGGCATCCCGGCGCGCTCCGCGACATGAGCTCCCCCGCCTGGGAGCAGCTCTACGTGAATGCGGAGCACGACGGGACGGTGGGTGTCGTCACCCTGAGCCGGGAGAGCTACAACTGGGACGTCGACCGCGAGCTGAACCGGGCTCTGGACTGGCTGCTCCAGGAGGGCATCCAGAGGGTGATCGTCACCTCGGACTTCCACATCTCCACCCAGATGGTGGGGGCGGATACCGCGGAGTTCTTCCCGGCGCTGGAGAGTGTGGAGGCGGGACTCGCCATCACGAACGGTTGGAGCCGGACGGCACGACGTCTGTGGGACGACTTCGATGTCTCGGTTGCGTTCGTCCCCGGCAAGCGGTGCCTGGGTGGGATGCTGGAACTCCTCATGCACGCCCATCATCTGGTGGCGGTGGAGGATGCCCGGTTCGGGTGGCCGGAGGTCACACTCCCGGTGGTCCCGGGGATGGAGGCCTGCCACTGGCCCCTTCGCCGGGCGACCCCCGGGGAGCGGCCTCGCCTCGTCGAGATGCTGTTCACGGGCCGTCCCGTCCTGGCTCGCGAGGCCGTGGGGTGGTTGGTGGACTTCTCGGGACCGTTGGAAGACGCGCTGGCCGAGGCGTGGAGGCTCGTCACGGGAGAGGAGGGCGGGAGTCCCCGGCGGCCACTGGAGTCCGAGGCCCTCCCGGGGGGAATCTGCGACCTGGAGGGGCTCCCCGAGGCCGACGGGCCGGCCATGGCCGCCGGGCGGGAGGCCATCCGGGCGTGTATCGATGCATCGTGCGGAGCGGCGTTGGATCGGGCTCTGGAGATTCAGGCTCGACACGCCGCGGAGTTCCTGGCGGGGGAGGCCATCCGGGACGGAGCGGTCGGCGCCGAATACGCCCGGACCACGCGGGTCTGAGCCGGCCGTGCGCTTCGGCTCCGCGGTGCCGCCACGGGAGAGCCGACGGGATCGCTCCACGGATTCCCCGGCGGTCCCGTGATTCCGCGGATCCTGGCGGATGTGGTGGTCGCCCTGCATCTGGGGTTCGTGGCCTTCGTGATCACCGGCGGGTTCCTGGCCCTGCGATGGCCCAGGATGGCGTGGCTTCACCTCCCGGTGGCCGCCTGGGGCGCGTCGATCGAGTTCCTCGGCGGGATCTGCCCGCTGACCATCCTGGAGAATCGCCTCCGCTGGGCGGCGGGTCAGGCGGGGTACAGCGGGAGCTTCGTGGAGCACTATCTGACGCCCATCCTCTATCCTCCAGGGCTCACCCGGACGCACCAGGTCCTCCTGGGGGCGGGGGTGTTGCTCCTGAACGTCGTCCTCTACGCCCGATATTATGTCCGGCACGTCGCCCCGACCCGGCGGGGGGGACCGGACGGCGGCGACGTTTGAGGGTCCGCGGCGCATGGTCGCGAGGCAACCGGTTTGCGGCTAACTTCGTCGAACCCGACGGAGTACACTCGACAGACCCCCCGCCGAGGAGGATGCACATGGGTGTGATGCGATCGGACCTGACGGCCGTCTCCTGCATCGTGGCAGGGGGCATCCTGGGCAGTCTGGGCCTCTCAGCCCTGCGGGCCGGCGGCGATCCTGGACCCGCGCCGCACGAATGTGCTCGTCTGATCGTGACGACGGCCACCTCACCTCGGGTCGTCGTGCAGTTGGGAGAGCGTACCCAGGTCGTCATCGGCCAGGAACTGCCCACCCGGTCCGGCGTACCCCGCGGCGAGTGCGTTCGGAGCCCCGAGGCGCTGGCAACGGCCCGTTCGCGACTCGACGTCGATGGGCCGCGGGGTACGACCCTATGGTCCAGAGTGCCCTCGATCGCGCCCCAGGAGAGGGGGCGCTGATCGTCTTCGGCGCTCTGCGTCCGCCCCGGGCGTCCGCCCTGCGCTGTCCGCTCTGCGGGGTTGAGGACGCGGAGGAACACCTCCGGCAGGGGGGTCGGCGGTTCCTCCGCTGTCCCACGTGTGATCTGCTCTTCCTCGACCCGGTCCAGCGTCTTGGGCCGGCGGACGAACGGGCCCGGTACCAGACCCACGAGAACCACCCGGAGGATCCCCGCTACCGCGCCTTCCTGCGTCGGCTTGCGGACCCACTCCTGGAGAGGCTCGCCCCGGGCTCTGTGGGATTGGACTACGGCAGCGGACCCGGTCCGACGCTCTCCCGCATCCTGACCGAGGCGGGCCACCCGACCCGGGACTACGACCCCTTCTTTACCGCCGACCCGTCGGTACTGGACCGGGAGTACGACTTCGTCACCTGCTCGGAGACCGCCGAGCACTTCTTCGATCCAGCCGGGGAGTTCCGTCGGATCGATGGGCTCATCGCCCCCGGTGGCTGGTTCGGACTGATGACCGGGATCGTACGCCCGGGTCTCGACCTGGCCTCGTGGTGGTACCTCCGGGACCCGACCCATGTGGCGTTCTACTCCCCTGCCGCCCTGAAGTGGATCGCTCGGGACCGGAGTTGGAGCGTCCAACTGGAGTCGGAGAACGTAACC
>JARRPL010000221.1:0-11260 GCA_037382905.1 Gemmatimonadota bacterium
GCCATGTCCCACGATCAAGCACCTGGGTGCCGGGACGAGCGGCAGAGACGCTCGGACGTGCTGAACCACCCGACTCTGAACGGCATCGACTACCTGGAGGTCGATCCGGTAGGGGAAGTCCAGGTAGGTGTCAGGCATCGGTTCCCTCTAGATTCGGATGGTGATGCGGCGGTCGGCGACCGTGGTACCGTCGTTCCGCTTCACGTCGAACGCGTCCGCGTTGGCGACGAGGTGATTGACGACCCCCCGCGCGATGGCCACGAACATCATCCGTCGGTCTCGGCTCTCCGGCGTGTTGTCCACGGGCACGCGCGCCCGTCCCTCGGCGCTCAACAGGAGGTTGAGCGCGTCCTCCATCGCTTTCGCCATGCTGTCGGAGAAGGCGCCGGGCACGTCGCTCGTGTCGCTCTTGGACCCGAGGCCGCCGGCTTTCAGTCGGTCGCCCATGACGCCCCCTACTCGTTGAAGTTCTTGACGGAGAGCAGATCCGGAGTCGCGGGCGGGAACGGCGACACCGGCGGCGCCGGCACAACGGGAATGAAGCCGGCGGCCAGCTCTCCGGGATGCACGTGCGTGTTGAACAGCGCGACGAGCTGGTTCAGGTAGACGAGGAGCTGGTCGCCGAAGACCTGGGGGTGGGAGGCGCCCTCCCCGTGGTGGATGAGGGGCGCTTCCAGCATCACCTTCACGCTGCTGCGGACGTCGATCGTGCCCTCGGTGACCTTGATGGTCACCAGGTTGCGCGCGTTCGCATCGGACAGTGTGATCGTCTGGGCAGAGTCGTCGAGCGCCACGAGCATCCCGCGCTCGGAGCGCAGGATCTTGAGCGGCTGCTGCGCGCGCGTGCCCTGCTCGTCGCTGGGCACCTCCTCGCGGCCCCACCAGCTTCCCGACCAGATGGGCCGGGACGTGTCTCCACCCTCGAACTCGATCCACACGCCGGCACCGGTGGGCGGCACGGTGAAGAACCCCGCGTCGGGGCCCGCATACGGAGCGCACGGCAGTGCCCAGCCCGTCTGCACGTCGTCGAGCACTTCGGGTACCGTAGCCTTGATACGACCCAGGTTCTGCGGGTCGTCGCTGTCCGCGACCAGGCCCCGGTACTTGCCGTAGAAGCGGTCCGTGTCCTGCTCGATCGCTTCGGGTGTGTAGGTCATCGCTTGCCTCCCGTCGGTCGGGGCTCAGGTGCTCGCGTAGACTTCCGCGCCGGTCATGGTCACCGCGTTGCGCACGGCTGTGAACTCCTGCTCGTGTCCGTTCTCGCGACTGATGCGGTGGGTCACCCGCGTCACGAAGTACGATCCGTTGAAGAGGCGCCCCACACCCCGGATGTTCAGGATTCCACCGGCGTGCAGGATCCCGACGCCCGCGGTCAAGGAGCCCCGGGCCTGGAGCGCCATCGACGACTCGTCGGCGATGGACTGCGCGGCCGCCTGTAGCTCGCCGCTCTGCACCAGCCCCGTGCCCGCGGGGCGCACCACGGGCGTGGGCGTTACGCGCTGAAGCGCCGGCTCGGCTCCCATGGGCGTGCGGGTCGCGCTGGGCGCGGGCGCGCGCTGCACGGCCTTGGTCGAGATGTCCAGACCGCTCGCCTGCACGGAGGTGGGACGCAGCATGTCGTAGCTGAGCGACAGGTCCCTCACGTTGCTGTCGGAGCCCATGCCCGCGTTGATGACGGCGTCCGGCCTGCCGGCGCTGAGATCCGGGGCCTGGAAGAAGCCCT
This sequence comes from Gemmatimonadota bacterium, assembly GCA_037382905.1. GTDB lineage: Bacteria > Gemmatimonadota > Gemmatimonadetes > Longimicrobiales > Gaopeijiaceae > Gaopeijia. The sequence goes on from JARRPL010000221.1 coordinate 1,724, forward strand.
GGTCGAGACCGGTTGTGGCCTCGGGCTGGACGTAGCAGAGGAATCCGTTGCGACGGGCCAGTCGGCGCAGGAAGCGGATGTCGGTGCCGCGCTGGGTGGTCGTCCCCTCGGGCTCGACGAGCTGGGGGCTCGTGGACCCGGTGCGGGCCACCAGCGTGTACTGCGCGAAGATGGCCGAGGCGATCGCGCTGTCGGACATGTTCGGCCACGCGGTGACCTTCTCTTCGAGGTTCATCAGGACGGTTGCGTCCATCCCGGTGACCTCGAGGACGGATGCCGACGGGTCGTCGCTGTACCGAGCGGTCTTGTGCGTGACGTAGCCGTTGATCAGGGCCTCGGGGATGCCGCGGGCGTTGGCCACTCGAATGGTCACCGGCGTCAGCGGCTGGAAGGTGTCGTGCTCCATGAGCGTCCAGTCGCCCGTGCTCGACTGCCGGACCCCGAGGCGCAGGCGGAAGACGCTCGCCACGTCGACCGAGCTCTCGACTTCGATCGACTGGACCGCGTCCACGACGGCCGACGGGGCGGGTGAGCCGTCCAGTTGCAGCGAGAAGGTCAGATCAGGCATCGCCTATCCCCCCACGAACGGAATGAGGAGCCGGCGCCCAACGACCTCCACCAGCTCGGGCGGCATCATGGCCAGGTTGGCGTCGGCGATCCGCCAGTCCTGCAGGGGATCGCCCAGGTAGTCCCGGGCGATCAGATCGAGCCGGTCATGGGGTTGGACCGAGTGCACACGCAGACCCACCGACGAGGGGATGAAGCGAAGTCGCTTGTAGACGATCTCGCGGCCGGAACGATCGACGTACGTCGTGTCGGCCACCTTCTCGTAACGACTTCCTCGTTCGAACATGACGATGTCCTCAGAAGGGCAGTTGGCTGGTGATCTCGACGACCGAGCCGGCCACGTGGGACCTGGCCAGGACCTCCTTGGCGATCTGATTGACGATGCCGAGCGTCTCGAACGGAGGGCCCTCATCCTCGAGCTCGGCGTCGGTGAGCGCGCGCAGCTCGAGCGATACCTCGGCCCGCAGGGGGTTCAAACGGGGATCGAAAGCCTGCTCGTGCACCCGAAGGGACGTGAGACGGACCGGGACCACGCGCATGCTCCCCCACACGAGCAACACCAGGGGCGAGCGCGCCTGGCTGATAATGGACGAGCCGGCCGACGAAAGGGCCCGGTTCAGGATGAGCGCGCTCGAGGGCGGGTAGAGCAGCAACTCGAGGGCGGCCAGCGTCGGATGCAGCCCGACCTGGGTGGCGAGCACGTTCTGCCCAGGCACCTCGAGCTGATCGGCCGCATCGAGTTCGACCTCGAGGGAGAAGCGCTCGTTGGGCGGGAGCACCTCGCGGCCCCCTCCTCCACCGGCCGGCGCTTCCTCGTCGCTGGTCGTGCGTCGCGACGGCCGGAAGCTCCGCTGCATCGAATCCGGGTTGTACTGGAAGACGATCAGATTCGTGGGGATCGGCCTGGAGGATTCGAACACGACCAGCGCGCCCTTGAGGTTCTTTGCGCTCCTCGGGAACTCAGAGGGCATCGGTCCTCCCGGTTCGATGGGTCATACCTTCGACGACGACGTGGACGACACCCGCCGCACTGGCGATCGCATGCGCACGAGAGGCGCCGCTCAACTCCTGTGCGAGCCGACCCAATCGACCGGCGTCGCGCCGGTGCAGTGGCCGCTCGCAGCGGGAGAAGCTGACGACGCCGACGCCGGGTCCTGCCTCGGGCACGGCGCTGGCAGAGACCATGAGACCTCGCGACGCCAGGCTCGCGCTGGGCGCCGGGTCGCCAGCGCGCAGGGCGAAGGGGGTCGGCGGCGTCGTGCGCCACGGCGCGAGCAGGTGTGCCACGTGGGCGAGCTCGGAGACGCTCACCAGGTCGGGTCGAGCCCACGCACGGAGCACGCGTACGAAGGCCGCGGCCACGGTCGACCAGGCGATCGCCCACAACCACGGCGAGTCGGTTGGCCAGCCGACCCACAGGGCCAGACCGAAGATCAGGCACAGGGACGCGCTGATGGCTTGGGCCTCGGAGAGGCCGCCGATATGGCGGCGATGCGGCTCCGCCCGGAAGAACTCCACCACGAAGCGACCCGCTGCGTACAGAACCGTGCACGCCGCGAGCGCCCAACCGACAGGCGCAGCCATCAGGATCCCGGCGGCGCCCGCGCTGGCCGCCACCCCCGCCACACCGGCGTCCAGGAGCTGGACCGGCACGAGGCGCACACCCGACATAGAGCGAGGCAAGCCTGCCCGGACGTGCGCTTCGCCGGCCACGCCGCGTGGGTGCGGCCGCCCGTAGCAGCAGCCGGTCGCGAAGCAGCCCAGCCGGCCCACGACCAGGACCGTCAGGACTCCCACGGCCGTGACGTCGAGGTACGGCAGGGCAGGCGCACCGGCGACCCGGGCGATCCCACCCACGGCCAGGAGATACGCGATGGCGACATGGAATGAGGCAAGACGTTCGCGGCCGGTGATGAGCTTCCGCACGAACGTGACCGCGACGATGGTCGGGTAGCCCGCAAGCAGCACGACGACCGAGAGGACTACGGAGAGGCCGCGAGCATGCGCGAGCGACAACGCCACGGCGGAGGCCAGCAGCAGACCTGCATGCCCCGCCACGCGGTACGTGTTCACGTGGGAAGCGCCGATACGCCATTCGGGTCCTAGTTGCGAGAGGCGTCCCAGAAGGGTCATGGGAGAACCTCCCGCACCGCGTCGACCACGGCCCGACCCTGGGCCTCGATCGACGAACCGCGACCATCCGTCGGCGCCATGGGGCGCACATGCGGCACCACGACCCGTCCCGACGCGCTACGCGCCGGACCCCGGACCTCGGACCTGGCCGCGCGCTCGATGGCCTCGGTGATCCTGCGGACCCAAGGCCGACGGCCGCCCGGAGGCAGCGACTCCGCGCTCAGGCGCACGCGCTCGATGGTGATTCGCATCCTGCTCATCGGATGGCCTCGAAGTAGCTCCCGAACTCCACCTCCATCACGAGCTTGTCGATCTTCTCGTACTCGCGGCGCGCCGCGTGATAGACGTGACGCATGCCGATCGGCTCGCCGTCGTCCGCGGCCAGGAACGCGGCGTTGACGGCGATGTTGCGGATGTTGCCGCCCGGGATGGCCAGACGAGCGAGAGCGCGGAAGTCCAGGTCGTCGGTGTCGGCCTGGGCGGGGAACACCCGGCTCCAGATACGCTGGCGGTCCTTCGCATCGGGAAACGGGAAGTCGACCAGGAAGCGCAGCCGCCGCATGAATGCCGGGTCGATGTGCGACTTCATGTTCGTCGCGAGGATCACCAGGCCGGCGTAGTTCTCCATCCGCTGGAGGAGATAGTTGATCTCGATGTTGGCATAGCGGTCGTGGCTGTCCTTGACCTCGCTGCGCTTGCCAAACAGGGCGTCGGCCTCGTCGAAAAAGAGGATCGCCCCCCCATCCTCTGCCGCGTCAAAGAGCTGGCGCAGGTTCTTTTCCGTCTCGCCAATGTACTTGCTGACCACCGCCGAGAGGTCGATGCGGTAGAGGTTGAGGCACAGGTCGTTGGCGATGACCTCGGGAGCTTGTCGCCCGACCGCTCCCTACAGGCATGCCACAGGTCCGCGAAGGTCAGGCCGGCACTGGTCCCGTCGCGTAAGCGAGCCGTCTGCGCCGCGAACCGCACCGCCTCGACCACGCCAGCCGGTCCGAGGTCGAACTGCTGAACGAGCTCGCCCGCCTGGCTGTTGAGCTCCGCACCCACGCGCACCAGGGCCTCCTGCCAGAGGGCGGCCTTCGCGGAAGCGTCCAGCGAGGGGAGGCGGCACGGGATCACCGTGCGCCGGGTGAACGGCAGGTGCGAGGGGCCCTCGCCGATCACGAGCAGAGGCACGCCCAGCCGCGCGACGAGCTTCGAGAGCGCTCGCCGTGCCGACGCCTCGGGCAGGTCCCTGATCCGAGCGGTGTCGACCACCAGCGCGGCGTCCGAGAGCCGCGATTCCCGCTCCAGCATCCGGGCTACATCGTCCACGTCGCCCGATCGACCGAACAGGTCGGCAACGTCCAGCTCCCACAGTCCCAGGCCCAACCGATCCGCGAGCGCGACCGCAAACGCGCGTCGTCCGGACCGCTCAGGCCCGAGGAGGTTCACGACCGGGGGCTCCGGCTCCGCGAGGGCGCGGGCCACGACGGGTGTCAAGCGATCCAGCACCTCGTGGTACGGGCGCGGGACAGGTGCGTTGTCGAGCCCGCCCACCAGACCAACGAGGCGAGGCTCCGTGGCCGTGAATCCCAGCAAGAAGGCCTGGACGCGCTCCGGCACGAAGAGCCGCTGCCGGCTCACCGAGGCACCGGTTTGCGCTTCCAACTGGGCGAGCCCGAAGCGGCGCAGCGGCGCGTCGACCTGAAGTGCCCTCAGCACGTTGTCCGCCCGCTCGATCTCCGGCTCGAGCAACGCGCGTGCGAGCGCCGGCGTCGCGTACTTCTTGGCGATGTCGTCCTGCGCGTACCCATAGAGCAGTTCGATGGAAGGATCGATCTCGGGCGCGAACGCGAGCCGCACCACGTCGCGGGCAGCGGCCGAGAGGCCGAAGCGGCGGGCCAGCACCTCCAGGCCGATTTCTTCTTCCTCGTGGGCCGCCTGCTCGACGATCCGGTCCATGCGATTCCGGATCCGAGCCAGCAACGAGCCCAGCCGGAGAGCCTCGTGGTCTTCTGCGTAGAAGCGGCGTTCCTCGTCACGCAGCGCCGGGGCCAGAAGCCGATCGGCGCGCTCGTCGCTGACCACGACCTCCCGATACTCGTCCAGGGGGTCCTCCGACCATTGCGTGCGGAGCCAATGGATCCTGCGCTCGAGCAGCGCGCGTACGTACTGAACGGAGGCGTCCAGATACGCCGTGTTCAGTCCCTCGACGGTCGCCGGCGGCGGGGACGTCGCGTGCGTCGTCATGTGACCGTCACCGTGGGGCCGTCGTAGGCCCCGGTTGCGTCCACCGTCATCCGGCTCTCGGCCCCGTCGACACGGATGCGCGCGATGTACGTGTCCGCAGCCAGCGCCGCAGCCCCGGTCGGCAGGCGGAAGTCCACGGTGGTGCTGGGCGCGGCGTCGTGCGCGACCGCCTCCGCCGGGATCTGAGCGTCTCCCAGGAACAGGACCTTGTCCTGCAGCGCGCCCACCGGCGGATCGACCGTCACGGTCACGACGCTCCCGGCCGACGCGCTCGGCGGAGCGACGGATACCCACCTGGGGATCACCAGCATGGGTACGGCGTTCGACTCGAAGCCACGATGGGGAACGGGCGGCTGTCCCGGTTCCTGCTCCAGCAGCAGATCCTGAACCACCTGTACCGCGTGCACGCCGACCTCCAGCGTGCTGGGCACCGTCAACTCGATGCGGGTGGCGCGAGGGGCGGGGATCGGGATTTGCTCGGAACCGATCGTCACGCGCGTCGGCTCGCGTCGCAGGTTGCGCCCACGGATCACCATGGTGTCGCCGACCTCGACAACGGCGTTGCGCACGGTGTCGAACAGCGGATCGCGAACGATCTCGTCGATGTGCGGCGTGTCGAGCGGGACGGCGTGGAGCTGCCGCACCCGCACCGGCAAGGCGGAGCGCCGAGCGCGCTGGCTCTCGATCTGCACCACCGAGCAGGTGTAGGAGACGGACCGCCGGAAGTTGCCGTCAGGCAGGCCGCTCCAGAGGCCGGTGAACCGCTCGATACCGGCCGGATCGAGCGTGATCTTCAGCTTCTCGTGCTCACCGAGCAGCGAGACGTCCAGGATGGGCGGGTCCGCTGGGTCGTCGTTGACGTGCAGGGCTTCGGTGACGACGGGAAAGTCGTGCAGCACCCTCATGGCGTCGCCGAGGATCTGCTGCGCCTCCAGGTCGGAGTCCGCCCCGGTCGCGCTGCTTCCGAACGACGTGAGCAGATACTGGAGATCGATCGAGAGAGGCGGCTCTCCGAGGCTGGAAGGGTGACCCGTTCCCGGAATCTCCTGGTTCTTGAGGTATCCGTTCTCCGCGACGTGGTAGAGGTACAGGTTGACCCGGCTGCCGGTCACACCGGACACGGTGATGTCGGGCGGCGCGATCGTGACGGGAACCGGGTTCTCCATGCGATCGATCAGGAGGCTTCGAAGCGTCGTGCTGACACCGGCGAGCGCGCGGTACGTGGCCATGCCCCGCTCCTCAGTACCAGCGCCGGTTCACGTACCGGCGCGCGTCCTCGAGCGCACTGAAATCCGGGCGACGGGCTCTGCGCGGTGCCGGCGGCGGGGGCTCCGGGTGCGGAGGCACGATCTCGACCGTGCCGATCGTCACGTCCACCGTCGGCTCCTCGGAGAGCGCCCGTTGCGGGACAGCCGGGAGCGCGTCATGGGCCCGGGTCGATGGCACCGCGGGTGCGATCGTGGTGACGACGACACGAGGATCGGAAACGATCAGGGGCGGCTTCACCTCCCGCTCCTTCTGCACGGACCGGCTGCCAGCCATGCTCTCGGCGTCCCGGGGGGACCCTTCGGAGGGATGAGCCTGCTCGGGCCGCCCGAAGCGATCGGCGCTGTCCGCGGGTGCTCCCGGCTCGGGCAGGGCCGGAAAGGAATCGAGGAGCGTGGGTGGCACCGGGGGCCTGGGCGTCGCAGCCGCAGGCTCCCTGCGCTCGACCACCGACCCGTCGGTCGTCGAGCGCAGGGACTCGTGGCGCGGCAGCCCGGGTGACGCACGCCGCGGCTCGTGCTCCGGTCGCTCGGAGTCTGACGCCTCGGGCACGGGTGGCCCCGGCGGCGGGGCACCCTCGACTCCTGCCGCGTGCCCCTTGGCGCCCACATCGCCGCGTACGCCGTCGCGACCTGTCCGGCTCCCGGTGGGCCTCACGGCCGGCGTCTCCGACCACGAGCCGACGCGGTCCCCGCTCCCCGCGTCCGCGAGCTCCGCGTCCGGTTCGATGAGGCCGAAGAGGGCAGCTCCCGGCTGCCGTCGCGGGCGCGCCGTGCTCTCGACGCCCGCGCCGCGTAGGACGAGGCGTGTCAGGAAGTCGCTCACGACACCCTCCGCTCGCTCAAGGCGTCGGCGAGGTGCCGGATATAGGTGCGGCGACGCCTGCCGGACATTCCGAGAATCTCCGCCGCGCTCCAGTGATAGTGGTAGGCGAGGACGTGGACCTCGCGGTGGAGCTGTTCGCTGGAACCCGAGATTTCGGCGCTCAGGAAGCGCGCGGCATCGAACAGGCTCGAGAGCGCCTCACCGCAGTGCGGACACGTGGTCCGCAGCACGATCTCGGCTTGGGGATCCAGCGATGCCATCGTACGCGAAAGCTCGGCGACGTGCTGTTCGTTCAGATCCCGGGCCGCGAACGGGCTCGCCTCCGATACGCAGCGTTGAACGAGCGCGGCGGCCGCTCGGGCGGGATCCGCCACCAGTGCCGCCATGGTCTCCTGGTCTCCGCCGTTGGGCAGTCGGAACCGCACGGTGACGGGACGCTCACCGTCACTCAACTGGGCGTCGTGTGTCCACCCTCGATGCGCGTACGGTGGCACGCGCAGCTGCTGGGTGGTGAGCTCCAGCTCGAGCACGTTGCCGCACGCGCCGCAATCGAGGACGCAGGAAAGCGAGTCGCCGACCGTCAGATGGCGGAGGCTGAGCAGCAGCGCCTCCCGGTCCCCAACCTGGAGCTTCCGGAGGAAATCCGACGATGCGGGCGTACCATCGGGGTCAAGGAACACGCAGCGCGAGAGCAGCGCGGTCGTCTGCGACGCCACGGAAGGCGACGGCCGATCGAGAAACGCCTCTTCGTCGTGACCATCCCAGGGGCGGAGCCAGAGGCTATGCGTCCAATCATCGTCCAGGTCGAAACCGCCGGGGACCGTAACCGGAGTCAGAGACATGGCGGCATCGGACGGTTAGAAGCTCGGTTCGGTCGGCTCCGGAACGCTCTCGTCGCGCTCCCATCCCTCGTTCTCGAGCTTGAGCGTCTGGATGGCTACGGCGTTCGCGTTGGCGTCGAAATCAGGCAACGCCTGGTACTCGGAGACCCAACACCGATAGACCTTGTACGAGATTGCCTTCTGACCCGCCTCGTTGAAGACGTCGATGATGATGTCCTTTCGGAAATCGGCCAGCGAGGACTCGGCCCCCGCGCCACCACTGAAGTTCCAGACCTTGTTGGCCCACGCCTCGAACTCCAGGTCGTGGGTCACGCCGCGCTCGAGTGCGATGGGCTCGAACTTCGAGCGACCGGGTGACTTCCGGCTCGTGCTGGGATCGCCCCCCTCACGGTGCTCGACCACTTCGGTCGTTCGTTTGAGCGCACCGACCTTGCTGATGCCGGCGACGTAGCGACCATCCCATTTGACCCGAAACTTGAAATTCTTGTAAGGGTCGAATCGGCCTGCGTTGACCGTGAACTGCGCCATGGGTCCTCCCCGGGCTACGTCGTGAGCTGCCTAGCGATCTGCTGAATCTTGATGATCACGAACTCGGCGGGTTTCAGCGGCGCGAAGCCGACGACGATGTTGACGATGCCGAGGTCGATGTCTGCCTGAGTCGTGGTCTCGCCGTCGCACTTGACGAAGTAGGCGTCCTTGGCCGTCTGACCCTGGAACGCGCCCTGACGGAAGAGCCGCTGCATGAAGGCACCCACGTTCAGCCGGATCTGCGCCCAGAGGGGCTCATCGTTGGGCTCGAACACGACCCACTACTTCCACTCCGAGGCCTGCACGTCGGCACCGTCGAGCGTCCGGCCTCCCCAGGAAACGGTCCCGTAGATCGGGAAGGTCCTCAGGCAGTTGACGCCCAACGGATTGAGCGCGCCGTTCTCCCGGTCGGTCATGACGTAGTCGAGGTCCTGCACGTTGCGAAGTCCGACGTCCGTCCCCGCCGGTGCCTTCCAGACCCCGCGCTCGACGTCCGTGCGCGCATACAGGCCCGCCATCGTTCCACTGGGCCCGACGCTACGCGCCCGACCCTGATTGAGCGGGTCGGAGATGCGCACGCGCGGGAAGTAGACCGCCGCATTGTGGTCGCGGAGGTTCGCGTTGTCGTTCAGCCAGGTCATCATCGCGTCGATCGTCGCCGTGGAATCCGGGACGTCGACGATCAGGAAGGACCGACGCTCCGTGCAGTACGACTCACACTCGCCGTAGACGTCGCGCATGTCGGTCGCGGTCAGGCGTGTCGCCACCGGCACGCAGAGGATGTTGAAGATGTCGGCGTCCTCGAGCGCGTAGAGGCCGCTCTTGTCGTTGCGGACTCCCCGGAGCGCCGTCGCCCACGCGGTGCTCGCCGTGGGCCCGGGCAGACTTCCGTCGGCGCCCGAGCCGAGCTCGATCTGCTGGGGGCCCACGCTCACGCCCGTGACGAGGCCGAGGTTGTCCGCGGTGTCGGGGGCCGGCGCGATGTCGGTGAAAGATACCTCGGCGGCGGGATCGAAGCTCGCGTCGCTCCGGCCCAGGAGCACCCTGAACCGGTCGTTCGCGAATTGGACGACGGCTCCCGCGAGCAACGGCTCGTTGCGGTCCGCGTTCCGGATCGCGTTCTCGAGGAAAGGACGCAACTCTG
>JARRPL010000222.1:0-5409 GCA_037382905.1 Gemmatimonadota bacterium
CGTCGGCGCCATCTTCATCGGGCCCGCCGACCTCTCGCTCAACTACGGAGTGCCCGGAAATCACCCGGACATGGTTGCCGCCATCTCCCGCGTCCTGGCCGCCTGCCAGGCGAACGGCGTGCCCTGTGGTCTCACCACGGGGGCCGGTTCCGTGGAAGGTCGGCTGGCCGAGGGGTTCGACTTCGTCACGATCTCTTGGGGGGGAGACGCCGGGATCTCGGGTGGAGCCGACGAGGCACTCGCCGTAGCACGACGGGCGTCGGGACGGGACGGGGGCGGTTGATGACGAGGGCCCTCCCCTCCACCGTTCTAATGCTCTCGGCAGGCCTCTCGGCCCCGGGAATGGCCGCCCAGACCGCCCCCGCCTTCGACTGCTCCGCCGCCGACGGAGCGGTTCAGGCGCTCATCTGCTCCGACCCGGAGCTGGCGGGCCTGGACCGGGAGCTGCAGCGGACGTTCGACGAGGCGGTGGCCGTCCTCGAAGGGTACGGAGCTGCCCGTGCGGACACGGAGCTTCCCGAGTTCCGGACGGAGCAACGGGGCTGGATCTCCGGCCGGGACGAATGCTGGAAGGCCGAAGACGTCCGGTCCTGCACCGAAGAGGCGTACCGGCGGCGCATCGCCGAGATCCAGGCGGCCTACCGACTGGTGGAGCCCACCGCCACGGTCCACTGGAGCTGCCAGGGGAACCCGGCCAACGAGTTCGTGACCACCTTCTTCGCCACCGACCCCCCTGCGGCGGTCATCGAACGGGGGGGCCAGACCCGGGTGGCCCTCCAGACCCCCACCGCCTCCGGGGCGCGCTACGAGGCGCCCTTCGGAGCCTTCTTCTGGATCAAGGGAAGAGAGGCCACGGTGGAGTGGCCCCAGGGGACCCGCCTGCGCTGTGCGGAGCGGGAGCGCCTGCGCCAGGACGTGCCGGACTCCTTCTGACCCCGGGGTACCCGCTGCCGTCCCCGCCCAGGCTGGGGGCGCGGAGAAGTGGGGATTTCTGCGGCACCGCCGTGGAGGCTCCGGCGAAGTCCCCGGCGGGTCCCGGACTGGCGACCCGGGGCATGCCGGCTCCATATGAGGAGCCCCCGCATCCCCTTACCGCTTGCCCCCCCGCGCATGTCTGCGAATCCCGACCCGGCCACCCGTCACCGTCCATCCTCCGCCTCCGGGACGCCCGCCGGCGACGTTCCGCCTGGTGGGCGCCAGTTCGGAGTGCGGGTCGGGACGACTCTGTTGGCGGCCCTGGTCCTCCTCGGGGGTTGTGAGCCCCCGGCCGAGTCCTCGACAACCTCCCTGGAGAACGGACCCGTCGAGCTCTTCGACGGTCGGGTCATCCCGGCCATGCCCGACCTCCTGGGCATGCGCCGGCAGTACGACGTCAGACTCGAATGGCTGGAGGAGCGTCACCGACTCCTGCTGGATCTCATGCGGGACCGGGAGCTGGATGTGTGGATCGTGGTCAGTGAGGAGTTCCACCCCGATCCGGTGATGCAGTACGTGGCGCCACCGCTGCGCTACACTCGCCGCCGCGACGTCCTGGTGTTCGTGGACGACGGATCCGACCAGGTGGCGGCCTACTCCGACTACTGGAGGCCCACCGCCGACTACGCCCGCTTCATCCAGCCGATGCCCTCGGAACGGAACGCACGGGGAATCCAGGACACGGCCTCGGGGCTGCGCGCCCTCTTCGAACGGTACCAGCCGCGCCGCATCGCCCTGAACATGGGGGGCACCCGGGGCCACGACAGCGGCCTGACCCACGACGCCTACCGCTTCCTCGCCGAGGCGCTCGGTCCGGAGGCGGAAGCGCGCTTCGTCTCCAGCGCCGACCTGGTGGAGGCGTACCTCGATACCCGGATTTCCGGGGAGATGGAGCACTACCGGAATCTGGTCACCGCCACCGACGTCCTGGCCCAGACGGCGCTGTCCAACCAGGTGATCACGCCGGGGGAGACCCGGGCCGGCGACATCAAGTGGTTCTTCGAGGAGGCCATCGCCCAGCTGGGCGTGGGGGCCGTACCCTGGTTCGAGATCCACGTGGCGGTGCAGCGCTTCGATCCGGAGTCGGGAGAGATGATCCCCTACGTGCACCCTGCGCCGGACGACCTGGTCTTCCAGCGGGGAGACATCATCCACCTGGACTGCGGCTTCGACTACATGGGTCTCGCCAGCGACTGGCAGAAGGTGGCGTACATCCTCCGTGATGGAGAGGAGACGGTGCCCGACGGACTCGTGGCGGCCCTCGCCAACGCCAACCGGGTCCACCGGGCCTTCGCCGACGCCCCGCGCCCGGGGATGACGGGGTGGGAGGCCACCCTGGCCATCGCCCGGGAGCTCCAAGGTGTGGCCTTCCTCCCGAGCCTGTACTCCCACCCCATCGGCAATCACGGCCACGGGGTGGGCCCCTCCATCAATGCCCGGGACATGGAGCTCTCCTCCCCCCCGGAGGACGATTCCGTGCTCCGCCCGGGTGCCTACCGCTCGGTGGAGTTCAGCGCCACCACGGCGATTCCGGAGTACGACGGAGGCCAGGTCCGGATCCCCATGGAAGACGACGCGTACCTCACGGAGGAGGGGTACCGGTACTTCCGGCCCTACCAGACGGAGTGGTACCTGATCCGGTAGCGGCCCGACGCACCGTGGCGAACCGGCGGGATGCCGGGCCCGCCTCCCCACGCCGCCGCAGTTGCCCTCGTCCCGGCCGGGCGCGATTCTCGACGGATGGACCTCCGCACCAAGCTGATCTTCGCCTTCGTGGCCACCTCGTTGGCCAGCATGTTGGTGCTGGGGGCGTTCAGCTACGGGGAATCGGCGGCCTCGCTCCGGAGAGCATCCGCCCAGCAGCTCGAATCCCTGGCCGCGGCCCGGGCCCGGGATCTCTCGACCATCGCCGAGGCGCTTCGGGAGCAGGTTCGGCTCATCCAGAGCCGAACCAACCTCCGGGTCCAGGTGGCAGCCTACGACCGGGACCCCGAGGGCGCCCGGCCCGTGATCCAGCGGATCATCGACGACGCCGAGCAGAGCGCCGAGATCGTCACCCGGATCACCGTCTACGACACACGGGGTGAGGTCATCGCCCGGTCGGGCACCGAGCACGTCGCCTACCGCCTGTTGGGGACGCTGGACCGGGGGGAGGGCACGGTGACGCGGTACTACGAGCGACCCGACCGCACCCTCGCCACCGTCATGGAGGCCCCCCTGTCCCTGGACGGTCGCGTGGTGGGCCGGGTGGCGAGCGAGCTGGCGGTGGGGAGCTTCGTAGACCTCACCGGCAGCTACGTCGGGCTCGGGGAGACGGGGGAGATCCTCCTGCCCATGGAGCTCACGCCCGGATTCGTGACCTTCCTGAATCCGCTTCGACACCGGGAGAGCGACACCCTCGCGGTGTTGCCCCTGGAGGAGGTGAGCCGGCCGGTTCGGATGGCGCTGAACGGTGAGGAGGGGGTGGTCCAGGACGTGCCCGACTATCGGGGCGTCGACGTGTGGGCCGCCGTGCGGACCGTGGCGGATCCCCCGGTCGGGCTCGTGGTGAAGGTGGACGCCGCCGAGGAGCTGGCGCCGGTGGCGGAGCTCCGGCGGCGCCTCGTCCGGGTCGGTCTGTCGGTGGCGGCGCTGGCGATCCTGGCGGGCAGCCTGGTGGGCACGCTGATGGCCCGGCGGCTTCGTCGACTGAACGAGGTGGTCCGCATGGTCCGGGACGGCCAGGACGGGCTCCGGGCCAGCGAGGCGGGAGAGGACGAGGTGAGCTTCCTGGCCGAGTCCTTCAACCGGCTCATGGACCACATGCAGGACCGGGCTCCCCGGTGATCTCTCCCCTGGCGGCCCTGAGCATCGCAGGCGGCCTCACCTACCTCTTCATGGGGGGCGACCTCCTGGTCCGGGGAAGCATCTCCGTGGCCCGGAAGTTCCGGATTCCGCCGGCCATCATCGGAGCGACGGTGGTGGCGCTGGGCACCTCGTTGCCCGAGCTGGTGGTGTCCCTCCTGGCGGCGTCCACGGGGCATGGGGGGGTCGCCCTTGGAAATGTGGTGGGAAGCAACATCGCCAACGTCCTGGTCGTCCTGGGCGTCCCCGCCCTGATCTCGCCGATCGTGGTCGAGGACTCCTCGATGCGGGTCCACTGCGGCTTCATGATCGCCGCCTCCGTGGTCTTCGTGGGGCTCTGTTTCCTGTCCCCCCTCACCCTCTGGCACGGCCTCGTGCTCCTCGGGGTCCTGGTCCTGGCGGTGGTCCTCACCGTCACCGGTCGACTCTCCCTCATCGACCTGTCCGCCGAGGAGGAGCAGTACGAGCGCACCCTGGGTCTCCCTGAACGGCCGGTGTTCGCCGGGCTCTTCATTCTGCTGGGAGCCGTCTTCCTGCCGCTGGGCGCCGATCTGACCCTGGACGGCGTCACCGAGCTGGCCCTGGTGGCCGGCGTCCCCGAGACCGCCATCGCCGCCAGCGTCGTGGCCCTGGGGACCTCCCTGCCGGAGCTCAGCGTGTCGGTGCTGGCGGCACTCCACAAGCAGCTCGACATGGCCATCGGCAACGTGGTGGGGAGCAACGCCCTCAATCTGCTCTTCGTCATCGGGGTCACCGCCTCGATCACTCCCATCCCCGTCCCGGCGACGCTGCTGCGGTTCGATCTATGGGTGATGCTGGGCTTCGCCCTGCTCCTGACCCTCTTCGTATTCCGGAGCTGGCGGATCGGCCGCCGGGTGGGCGCCGGGCTGGTGATGGCCTACGCCCTCTACATCTGGACGATCTTCTGAGGGTCCGGCTCAGAAGGCGAAGAGCTTCGTCACCTTGAGGGTGAATCCCCGTTCCAGGAGCGGATCGGCCACCCCGTCGGCCAGGCTCCGGCGTTCCGTGTAGACCAGGAAGACGTCGGAAAGGGGGGCGTGCATGAGGTTGACACGGGCGTTCACGATAAGCTCGTCGGTGGACTCGTTGTACTGGGCGAAGGCCAGGAAGAAGAGTCGTGTGTTGGCGGCGAACCGCAGGCGGGCGCTGTAGAGGTCCGCGGTGAAGTCCTCGCCGCCCAGCAGCAGGTCGTTCCGTTGGGCGCCGAGCTCCAGAGCCACGTGTTCGTCCGGCCGTACCGTGAGGTCCGCCGAGAGGGACGTCCGGCTGCCGTCGTAGAAATCACCCCACTGGACGCCACCGGATACGAAGACCGGAAGGTTGCCGGGCGTCGAGAGGCGCAGCTCCGGCTCGACCCACTCGTACGTCCCCGGGGCCACGACCGCACCGGCGATGGGGGTCTCCTGGAAGAGCCGCTCGTAACGGTCGGCCACCTGGGCCGTGAACTGTCCGCCGGCCAGGAAGTCCACCACCAGGCCCCCCCGCAGCGTCCTGGTCGCCACCTCGTCCCGGAGGTGCGTGTTCAGATCGGCCTCCACGTAGGGATTGAACTCCCGGATGCCCCACCGG
>JARRPL010000223.1:0-5391 GCA_037382905.1 Gemmatimonadota bacterium
TCACGTCGGTCGTGCACCTGGCCGCCCTCTGTGGCGTTCGTCCTTCGATCGGTCGGGAGGTCCTCTACTCGGACGTGAACGTGACGGGAACCGCCCGGCTCCTCGAACTGGTTCGGACCAGGCGGGTCCCGACCTTCGTCTTCGCCTCGTCGAGTTCCGTCTACGGCAACAACAAGAAGGTCCCGTTCTCCGAGACGGATCCCGTCGACCATCCGATCTCCCCGTACGCCGCGACGAAGAAGGCCGGCGAACTGCTGTGCCACTCGAGTTCACACGTCGACGGGGTCGCCGCGATGTGCTTGCGCTTCTTCACGGCCTATGGACCGCGCCAGCGGTCGGATCTGGCCATCCACAAGTTCAGCAAGCTCCTCGCCGGCGAAGAGCCGGTCCCCATGTTCGGGGACGGGTTCTCGTCCCGGGACTACACGTACATCGACGATATCGTGGCAGGGGTCGTCCGGGCTCTCGACTGGGCGGAGGCGAATCCGGCGACCTGCGAGGTGGTGAACCTGGGAAGGGGTCAGCCCATCATGCTCTCCGACATGATCCGGATCCTCGGAGACGCGATGGAGGTGACGCCCGAGATCGTGCGGCTGCCGTCACAACCCGGTGACGTGACGAGAACCCTCGCGGACGTGACGAAGGCGCACTCGCTGCTCGGGTACGACCCGAAGGTCGAGTTCGAGGAGGGCATCCGACGGTTCCTGGAGTGGTTCCGGGAATCCCAGGGGTCGTGAAGCCCTCGCGCAGGGGGCGGACCCTGGCGTAGCAGCTTCCGCACCGCTCATGTTGCCGGACATGAGTCGCCCCTCGGTTGTGCGAGCACCTGCGGGTCGTGATCGTGCACCCCCTGCTGACCCTCTCGGCCTCGGAGGCCATGTCTGACGGATCCGTGGCGCAGTCACGTCCCATGACGGTGGTGGTCGTGCCGGCCTTCAACGAGGGCGAGGCCATCGGGCCTGTCGTGGCCGAACTCGTGGCCCAGGGCTATGCCGTGGTGGTGGTCGACGACGGCTCTGCCGACGAGACGGGATCGGTGGCGCGATCCCAGGGAGCCGTGGTCCTTCGGCATCCCGTCAACCGGGGTCAGGGCGCGGCGATCCAGACGGGGCTGGCGTATGCGACACGCTCCGGGGCCGCATATGTCGCCACCTTCGACGCCGACGGGCAGCATCGTGTGGAGGATCTCTCTGCGCTGATCTCCGCGCTGGAGCGGGACGGGGCGGATGTCGCCCTGGGCAGCCGGTTCCTCGGTCAAGCACCGGGCATCCCCCCCGGCCGCAGGGTTCTGCTCAAGATGGCGGTCGTCTTCACGACGCTCACCGAGGGTGTGCGACTCACCGACGCGCACAATGGCCTGCGCGTCTTCACCCGCGCGACGGCGGAACGTCTCCGGATCCGGCAGGACGGAATGGAGCATGCGTCCGAGATCATCGGCCAGATTCGAGCGCTCCGCCTGCGGCACGTGGAAGTCCCCGTCTCGGTGCGCTACACGGAATACTCCCGTGCCAAGGGCCAGTCGAGTCGGAACGCCCTCGGAATTCTGATCGAACTGGCGGTGGGGAAGCTCCGGTGATTCCCATCAAGCTCGTCCTGACGCTGGGCCTGGCCGTCGTGGTGGCCTACACCCTCATCCAGAGGGTCGCGCCCCGGGCGCTCAAGATCGTGATCTTCACGGTGGTGCTGCTGGGCATCTACTTCGTGTGGTTCCCGGACCATGCCACGATCATCGCCAATCGACTCGGGGTGGGACGGGGGACGGACCTTCTGATCTACGTCTGGATCGTGCTGTCCTTCGCCATAGGGCTCAATCTCAACTTCAAGATCCGTGCTGCGCGTCACGACATCACCGAGCTGGCGCGGGCCATCGCCCTCATGTCGACCCCGGACGGTCGAAGCGGCTCGCCGACCGGCCCCTCCATGGAGTCGAAGTCGGGGGCCGCATCCTCACGGCAGGGTGACGCCAGGGCGGAGGAGGCCGGGCCCGGTCCGAGCGAAGGGACGGTCCCGTGACACTTCCCGCCGTGAGGAACCTCTGGCGGGTGGGGATCCTCGGGCTCGCCGCAGGGCACACCGCAGTCGCCTGCGCACAGCAGTCCATGAACGCCGACGGTCTCAACTACCTCACCCTCGGACAGGCCTTCTGGAGGGGAGACTGGGCCCCGGCACTCAACGGAATCTGGAGCCCGTTGTACGGCGTGATCGCCGGGGGGGTGCTCGCCCTGCTCGACCCACCCACCGAGCTCGTCTTCCCGACCGTCCAGGTGGTGAACTTCTTCATCTTCGTGTTGAGCCTGGTCTGCTTCGAATCCCTGTGGGGCGAGCTGTGGACCGTGGCATCCGGTGGGCGCCGGGATGGGAAGGGCGGGGGGCCCGCCCCCGAAGGCCCTGCCCCCGCGCTCCCGTCCTGGCTCTGGTGGTCCACGGGCTACGCCCTCTTCGTCTGGGCGGCCCTCGCCCTGGTCGAGATCTGGTCCGTGACGCCGGACATGCTGATCGCGGCGATGGTGTATCTGGCCGGGTCGCGCATGGTCCGCATCGGGGCCGGCGGAGCCCGGACCCGCACCTATCTCGCCCTCGGGGCTGCCCTGGGCGTAGGGTACCTCGCCAAGGCTCCACTCTTTCCCCTGGGGTGGGTCGCCCTCGCCCTGACCGTCCTGGTCCACGGGCGCGTCCTCCTCGGTCTGCGGAAGAGCATGCCGGCCGTCCTGGCCTTCGTCCTCGTCTCCGGTCCATTGGTCGCCGCCATCTCCGTGCGCGAGGGGAGGATCGCCTTCAGCGAGGCCAGCCGCTTCACCTACCTGAAGCACGTCAACCGCATTCCCTTCCCGCATTGGCGGACAGGCGTCGTCGAGGGCGTCGGTGTTCCGGAGCATCCGCCTCGCCAGGTTCACTCGGAGCCCGACGTCTTCGTCTATGACGGACCGGTCGGCGGTCCGTACCCGCCGTCCACGGACCCGGACTACTGGACCGAGGGACTCACCCCCAGGTTCGACGTCGCCGAGCAGCTCAACGAAGTGGCGAACGGTCTCGCGTTCTATTTCGGACTGTTCTTCCGAACCCAGGGCCCGATCCTGGCGATCGTCCTCCTGGTGTTCGCGGCGGGTCTCGCCTCGGGCGCGCGGCCCGAGGCTCGCGACGGTGCCTGGTCCCTGGCCGTGTGGGCCATCGCCTGCTTCGGCATGTACTCTCTCGTGTTCGTCACGGAGCGGTATGTCGCGCCGTTCGTCGTTCTCTTCTGGGCCGGCCTCTTGAGCTACTGGCGGGCCTTCACCCCCCATCTGCCGACGGCGCTGCCCAGGGCGGCCGGCATCCTGGTGGTCTTCTTCCTCGTCGCGAACGTCCTCGCTCTGAACGTGGAGGGTGTGGCTGCGCTGACCGGCATGAGGCCGCCGGTGGAGGTGGAAGCCCGGGGGCAGTTCACCGGCACGAGGGGAGCGTTCGGGTCTCCGCCGACGGTGGCAGAAAGCCTCCGCTCCGCGGGGCTCGCGACGGGAGAGGACATCGCCTATATCGGCTACTCCTACACAGCTCTCTGGGCGTATCTCCTCGACGCGAGGATCGTCGCCGAGATCTGGCCCGAGCAGGCGTCCGCCTTCTGGGAGGCGCCCGCCGAGGAGCGAGACGAGGTGTTGAATCGATTCCGGGATGCCGGGGCTTCCTGGGCCGTGGCCGGCGTGACCCCCGAGACGGGTCCGCCGGAAACGGAAGGATGGCGGAGGGCCGGAAGCACGGCGTACTGGGTCCTGCCACTGAACCGGCGGGAGGAGAGCCGTTGAGGCAGCCCGGGACAACCGCCAGGCTGAGGCGACTCGCCGGGGGGGTCGTCCTCCTCGGCGTTGGATTCGTCG
The DNA here is from genome assembly GCA_037382905.1 of Gemmatimonadota bacterium. GTDB lineage: Bacteria > Gemmatimonadota > Gemmatimonadetes > Longimicrobiales > Gaopeijiaceae > Gaopeijia. The sequence goes on from JARRPL010000223.1 coordinate 3,852, forward strand.
TCGGTGTGCAGGTGGGCCGGACCCGTGGCATCCCCTTCGTCGAGACCGGCGAGCAGTGGAGCATCGGCATCTTCCGCAGCGATTCCCCCCTTCGGTTCAGTCCACGTCAGGCGTGGTTCAATCCCCGGTTCAGCGCCGAGGCGGTGACCGATCTCCCGGCCCGATTCGTGGCGGATCCATTCCTGGTGAAAGGCGACGACCTCTGGTACCTCTTCTTCGAGGTGTACAACAACCGGACCGCGCAGGGAGACCTGGCGGTCGCCACGAGCCGGAGTCTTCGGAGCTGGGACTACGCCGGCGTGGTGCTCGACGAGCCGTTCCACCTGTCCTACCCCTACGTATTCGAGTCGGAGGGGAGCTACTACATGATCCCCGAGTCCTTCGAGACGAACTCCGTCCGGCTCTACCGTGCCGACGACTTTCCCTCTCGGTGGTCGTTCGTGACCACGCTCGTGGAAGGCCGCGACTACGTGGACAACTCCATCGTCTTTCATGACGGCCGCTGGTGGCTCTTCTCCTCGGTCACGTCGAACGACACCCTGTACCTGCACTCCGCCGATTCCCTCACCGGGCCGTGGACCGAGCATCCCGAGAGCCCCATCGTCACCGACGACCTCCACAGGTCGAGGCCCAGCGGCAGGATCACCGAGTACCAGGGGCGGCTCTACCGATACACCATGGACGTCGCCCCGCCCCAGGGCACGCACAGGGTGATGGCCTACGAGATCACCGAGCTCACTCCGACACGATACGCCGAGCGGTCCGCTCAGGACGAGCCGGTGCTGGCCCCCAGCGGCCGGGGTTGGAACGGACAGGGCATGCACCAGATCGATCCGGTCCGGGTCGGGCCCGACGAATGGGTCGCCGCAGTGGACGGTTTCGGGAAGTACCGGGTGTTCGGGTGGAGGTACTGACCGTGGGCAAGCCGCCGGGCCCGTTCAGGGCGATCGTCCAACGGCTCCTTCCCCTCCGGTTCAGAAAGACGCTGGGCGACGGGCTCCGCCGCGCCACCCGCTGGCCTCCCATCGGGGGTGTGGAGCTGGGCCGGTTGGGTTCCACGGAACCCATCAGTCCGGACTGGGGCTTCGACCGGGGCCAGCCCATCGACCGGTACTACATCGAGCGCTTCCTCGAGGCCCGGAAGGCCGATGTCCGAGGACGCGTGCTCGAGGTGCTGAACGATCATTACACCGTGCGGTATGGCGGGGATCGGGTCACCCACAGCGACGTGTTGCACCACGTTCCCGGCAATCCGAAGGCCACGGTGGTCGCGGACCTTACGGTCCCGGATTCGCTCCCGGAAGCCTCGTACGATTGCGTCATCTGCACGCAGACGCTCCAGTTCATCTACGACGTGGGGGAGGCCTCGAGGACGCTCCACCGCGTCCTGAAGCCCGGTGGGACGCTCCTGGCCACCGTTCCCGGCATCACGCGGATCAGTTCGGAGGACATGGAGCGCTCCGGGGACTACTGGCGCTTCACCCGTGCCTCCGTCCGGCGGCTGCTCGCCGACGCCTTCGGTCACGACCGGATCGACGTC
>JARRPL010000224.1:0-7485 GCA_037382905.1 Gemmatimonadota bacterium
GTGGCAGGGGCCAACGTGTATCTGGATCTGGGAACGTCCGGCGGGCTGGTGTCGGGGGATACGGTCCAGGTGTTCCACCCCGACGGATCGTCGCTCGGTCGGCTGGCGGTGGTGGCGGCCACCGCGACCCGCTCGGTGTTGACCTTCGTGGGCGCGCCCTTCCCACTCGGGACCGGTGACGCGGTGATGGTGGAGCTGGTGCGAGCCCCGCCCGCCACCGTGGGGCCCGAGCCCGAGATCCGGGTTCCAGCCGGGGCGGAGGCGACCGCGGCCGTGCCCCCGCCACCGGCTCCCCGTCTCTCGGGCCGGATGACGCTGGAGGTGGGGATGAGCCACTCGGTCACCGAGCTCGGGGTGGTGGACCCGGTGGACGTCTCCCGGACCCTGGCCACCCCTGCGCTGCGTCTCGACGCGACCGTTTCCGATGTCTTCGGCGGCTTCACGCTTCGGACCGGGGGCAGGGTCAGCTACCGTTACACGTCCGGAGCGGATTTCGGGCGCCCAACCACCGTGCGGGTCCACGATCTGGCTCTGGAGCGCCGCTTCGAGGGGGTGCCCCTCCGGTTGACCCTGGGACGCTTCTTCAGCCCTGCCGAGTCCTTCAGCGGGTATTGGGACGGAGTCGCGGCCCGGGTGGGGAGCGCTTCGTTCGGGGGCGGAGTGCTGCTGGGGTTCGAGCCCGATCGCTGGAGTCGCACGCCCTCGCTGGACCTTCCGAAAGCCACGGGGTTCGTGGATTACCGCCTGGGCCGAGGCCGGACCCGGTGGGAGGGAGACGTGAGCGTCCACCTCGTGGCGCCCCGGCTGGAAGGGTGGGAGGATCACTTCTTTCTGGGGTTCGGCCAGCGGCTGACGCTCGGGCCTCTCCGGGTCCGGGCGGAGATCCAGGCGGACCGGGAACCCGGGGGCGGGGGCTTCCGCATCGGGGAGGCTGTGGCGCAGGCCTCCGTGGCGCTCGCGCCGGCGGTGTCGCTCCGGGTCGGGGGCGCCCGACGGGAGCGGTTCACCGTCTCCGGTGCCGCCGATCCCTTCGGCCCGCGCCGGGATCGCCTGGGCGCGGGGCTTTCTGCCCGAGCCGGGCGGCTGTCGGTCTCGGCGGACTATGCCCTGAACCGGTACCCGGGAGGGAGGGACCGCTCCACGTGGTCCGGAGCCCTCACCCTGGGAGGGGTCCCCGGTCTGGCTCGCGGCTCGTGGCGGCTCAACGGCAGCTGGTGGAGCGGGGAAGGGGACGAAGCGCTGACGGCAGGGACGTCCCTGGCGTTTCGGCTGTCGGAGGTCCGGATCCGGATCGGCTACCACTTCCGTTCGTCGAGCTTCCTGGAGCGCACCCGGACGACCCACGCCCCGGAGTTGGATCTGGAGGTGCCGCTGTGGGGGGGAATCTCCGCCACCGCCAGGACCCGGGGGACGTTCGGGGACGAGATGGTCGGTCAGTATGTGCACCTGGCGCTGACCCGGGCGTTCTGACGGTGACTCCCACCTTCGAGAGCCTCCTGACCTGGGGCGGTGCCCTCCTCCTCTCGGGACTCTTCGCCCTTCCCTTCATCCGGTCCGTCCGGCGCCGGGAGCGTGAGGCCCGGGAGGCCCGGACGGAGGCGACCCGATACGGGCTGGCGGAGCCCGTCACCCTTCACCCGGTGGTGGACCCTGCCCGTTGCATCGGCATCGGCAGTTGCGTGCAGGTGTGCCCCGAGAAGGTGCTGGTTCTTGAGGCGGGACAGGCGGCGGCGGTGCGGGCGGCCCGCTGCATCGGACACGGGCTCTGCGAGCGGGTTTGTCCGGTGGAGGCCATCCGGCTGGTGTTCGGGACCGAGCGCCGGGGCGTGGAACTCCCGCGGGTGCAGGGCAACTTCGAGACGAACGTCCCAGGCCTCTACATCGTGGGAGAGCTCGGTGGGATGGGGCTCGTGGCGAATGCGGTGGAGCAGGGAAGACAGTGCGTCGAGGGGATCCTGCACGAACCGGAGTCGGGCCCCGACGGCCTGGCGAAGCTCCTCGTGGTGGGGTGCGGCCCCGCGGGGCTCGCGGCGGCCACCACGGCGCTGAACGCCGGAGTCACGCCGGTGGTTCTGGACAAGGAGGGGCCCGGCGGTGCGGTGCGCCACTACCCTCGCAAGAAGATGGTCCTGACCCGCCCGGTGACGATGCCCGGGTACGGCCGGCTCCCGTTCCGGGAGATCCGCAAGGAGGAGCTGATCGACGTCTGGACCGACGTGATCCGCTCGGTGGGACTGGAGGTGACGACGGGGGTCACGGTGGTGTCGGTGGAGCGGCAGGGGCCGTTGCACTTCCGGATCCGGACCGCCGCCGACGAGCTCTTCGAGGCCCAGCGGGTGGTGCTGGCCATCGGTCGCCGAGGCGTACCCCGGAAGCTGGGGGTCCCGGGTGAGGAGTCGGCACACGTCCAGTACGCTCTCGGAGATCCCGAGTCCTTCCGAGGCGAGAGGATCCTGGTGGTGGGGGGTGGGGACTCGGCGGTGGAGGCGGCCCTGGCCCTTTGCGAGCAGCCGGGAAACCAGGTCCGGATCTCGTACCGGAGACGTGCCTTCAGCCGCATCCGCCCCGAAAACCAGGAGCGGGTCGAGGCGGCGGCGAGGGAGGGCCGAGTCGACATTCTGTGGGGCACCCGTCCGCTGGCCATCGAGCCCGACGCGGTGGTGCTGGAGGACGCGGAGGTCCCGGAGCCCACGGAGGACGGGTCGTCCCCGGCATCCCGGGAGTCTCCGTCGGCCCGCCGTGTGCCGGCGGATCAGGTCTTCGTGTTCGCCGGCGGCGACCTGCCGACATCCTTCCTCAGGGCCTGCGGCGTGGAAATCGACACCAAGTTCGGGGTGCCGTGAGGCCGGATCCCGGGGCCGGTGGACGGCGAGGCCGCATGGCTTGCGACGCGGGGCACGGGGAACGACCGTATCCCGTTGGGAACGTCTCCGGTCTCCGCACGTGCTGCGGCACCGCCTCGACCCTCACCGGGAGCCACGACATGCCCATCTACGAATACGTCTGCGATTCCTGCACCCACGAGTTCGAGCGCCTCGTCCGGGGCTCCGAGACACCGGCCTGTCCCGAATGCGGGAGTCGGGAGCTGACCCGGAAGCTGTCCCTCCCCCGGGTGCAGACCGAAGGCACGCGTCAGAAGGGGCTGCAGGCGGCGAAGCGTCGGGACAAGAAGCTCGGTGAGGACCGGATGCGGGAGCGGGTCGAATACGAGAGCAGCCACGACTGAACCGCGGAGGCGATATCCGGCGGTCGAGCGGCGGACGGGGAGAAGGCCCGGGCGGCGTGCTGGCCGGGCGCGGCGCTAGAAGAGCCGGATCTGGAATCGGAACTGGCGGCCCTGTCGCGGAAGCCCGCACTGATCGTAGAGGGCCGTGTCCCCGAGGTTGACGGCGGACACCCGGGTTTCCAGACGCCGGGCCAGCGTCCGGCTCGAAGACAGGCTCCAGACCTTCGACAGCCCCGCGTTGAACCAGCTCCCCCCGTCCAGCTCGACGTCCGCTCCCGAGTCCGGGTCCTGGCAGTATTGGGACCCCGTGTACTCCACCTCGCCGTCGGCGGCGATCCCGGCGACCAGGGGGAGCTTCAGCCAGAGACGTCCCTGCTGCTCCGGCATGTTCTCCGGCTGGGTGGAGATGGCTGCCCCGGGGTCCGTGAGGGTCACCTGTTGCAGTAGAAGGTCTCCACCCAGCGACAGCCTTCCGAAATTCTGGGAGAAGAGGACCTCCAGACCGGTGCTCTCCAACTCGTCCGAGTTCACCCGCTGACGCATTCCGTCGGAGAGGGTGATGCGGCGGATGGCGTCGGTGAAACGGTTGTGGAAGCCCACCACCTGAAGGTCCCCCGACCCCACCCGGGTGGTGATCCCTCCTTCCAGCGACACCAGGTGCTCGGGGGCGAGATCGGGGTTGGGGACGAAACGGTCCAGCGCTTCGGAGTACGACTCCCTTAGCGCAGGGAAGCGTCCGCGACGGCTCAATCCGGCGTGAATCAGGGTGGATCCGTCGTTCATCAGCGCCGAGAGCCCGACCCGGGCACCCCAGTCATCCAGCGTGCCCAGGGAGGTGCGCCCCCCCGTCTTCGGTGTCGTGCCCCGGTCCCAGGCCCCTCCGAAGGAGAGACGGAGCGCCTCCAGGGCCCCGCCGGGATCGTCCACGAGTCGCCAGACGGATTCGGCGGCCAGACTGAGGAGGCGCTGTTGGAACTCCTCGGCCACGCCGTCCTCGGTGGCCTCGTGGAAGATGTCCGCAACGGTGAAGGCGGTGCGCAACTCGCCTCGGCGGCCCAGGGTGTGATCCGCCAGGGCGCGAAAGGTGACGGTGCGACTGTCCCCCAGCTCGGTGCCGTCCACCTGGTCGTAGGCCAGGGAGTTGTAGGAGTTGATCTCGGTGCTCCCGAGGTCGATGCCCACCGCGGCCTCCAGGTCGCCCTGTCCCCAGGGCGTCTCCCGCTGGCCCGTGCCGCCGGATACGGCAACGAGGGTCCGGCGGATATCGGGATATCGCCAGCGGCGGGGATCCTCGACGCCCAGCTCGGCGGCGATGCCCCGCTCGGCCTTGAAGCTCGAGGCGGAAAGGCTACCCCATACGCCCTCTCCGTCGGCTTCGTACCGCACCGCCGCGAACCCGTTCAGGTTGTTCACGTCGGTATTGAGCCGCAGATCGTCCCCGGTGGGCACCGGCTCGGACACGCCTCCGGGGAGGGGAAAGCCCGGCGAGTCCCGATAGCTTCCCCCGACGCGGATCACCCCCTGGCCCCCACCGGTGTCGAAGGGCGTCTCGCCCACCACCGAGGTTCCGAAGCCGCCGTTGTTGTCGAGGCCCGCCGTGGCGACGAGCGACGAGGTGGTGGGGAAGCTCCGGCCCTGGCCCACCTGCATCTCCACCACGCCACCCAGGACGTTGGGCCCATGAAGGAGGGTGGAGAGGCCCCGAACGACGGTCACGTCCTTGACCGCCCCCGCCGGGAGGACGGAGACGTCGGTACGGGCGTCCCAGCCGAGGGTGAGAGGGATGCCGTCGACCAGGACCGCCACCTGACGGGACTCGGAGCCCCGCACCGTCACCTCCGCCTCACCCCGGGAGTTGGTCCGGAGGTGGAGCGACGGCAGCTCCCGGAGGACCTCCGCGGTGGTGGCGGCCGCCGGGAGCTGCATGGAGTCGAGCTCGACCTCGAAGGCGCTGGCGCCTCCCACCGTGGTGACGGGCCGCGTGGCCTGCACCCGGATCCCCTCCACCCGGAAGACGGTGGTGTCGGTCCGGGTGCTGTCCGGCACCTGAGCCGCGACGACCGAGGGGAGGGCAAAGAGGAGGCCGAGGGCGGTCATCCGACGAAGGAGGGACATGGCCGACGGGTTGGAATCGAAGGGAGGGCGGGTTTCCGAGGGTGCTCGTGTAACAAATGAATAACGGTCGATTGAAGCGTCGACGCACCTGGGACGATCCACTACTTTGCGACGTTTCGCCCCTCATTCGGCTCCGGGACCCGACGCGGTGGACACTCCATCTTCCCAGCAGCAGGACGCCTCCATCTCCCCGCTGGTCCGGGCGCTGCTGTTGGTGGCCCTTCTCTTCTTCTTCCTGGTGGGGGTCAACGGGCTCGGGGACGGGTTCGAACTCGTGGGCGAGGACCTGCTGGATTCCTTCTTCGCCGCCACCGAGAACCCGTTCATCGGGCTCATGATCGGGATTCTGGCCACCACCCTGGTCCAGAGTTCCTCCGTCACCACCGCCTCCATCGTGGGCTTCGTGGCGGCACCGGTGAATCCGCTCCCGGTGGCCACCGCCATTCCCATGATCATGGGGGCCAACATCGGCACCACGGTGACCAACACCGTGGCCTCGCTGGCCCACATGAACCGGAAGGAGGAGTTCCGACGAGCCTTCGCCGTGGCCACCTGTCACGACTTCTTCAACTACATGGCGGTGGTGATCCTCCTCCCCTTGGAGCTGGCCACCGGCTTCCTGCAGCGGGGTGCCACCTGGCTGGCGGGGGTGCTGGGGGGGCTCGGAGGCGCCGACTACGACAGCCCCATCAAGGGAGCGATCTCCGCCGGTACCCGGCCCCTGGGGTGGTTCGCGGAAACGGTGACGCCGTCCGACGGCTGGGCGGCCCTCGTGCTGATCGCCCTCTCGGGAACGATCATCTTCGTGAGCCTCATGTCCATCGTCAGTCTGATGCGGTCCGCCATGCGGACGCGTGTCGAGGCTCTGGTGTCCATGGCGCTTGGAAAGACCCCCCTCCTGGCCATCGCCGTGGGCATCGTGGCGACGGTCATGGTGCAGTCGAGCTCCATCACGACATCGCTCCTGGTCCCTCTGGCGGGAGCCGGTGTGCTGACGCTCAAGCAGGCATTCCCCGTCACCCTCGGGGCGAACATCGGCACGACGGTGACGGCCTTGCTGGCGGCGCTGGCGGCCACGGGGGAATATGCCGGGGCCGGACTCACCATTGCCCTGGTGCACCTCCTCTTCAACCTTTCGGCGACGCTGTTGATCTATCCCTTCGAGCCGATACGGGAGATTCCCCTGCGACTGGCCCGGTGGCTGGCCGACCTCGCCGTACGGTCCAGGCTCCTCGCCATCGCATACGTGGTGCTGCTCTTCTATGCCGTGCCCGCGGCCTTCGCCATCTTGAACCGGTATCTGGGGTAGGACGTGGAAACGGAGGACACCCACATGTTTCGAGAACTTCTCAGCCTCTTCAAATCCGACGATGCCGTGGCCCGCATGGGCGACGACTTCGCGGACATGCTGGCCCGCGTACGGGAGCTCACCCTTCAGGCGGGCAAGCACTACTTCGAGGGACAGCCCACGGCCGACGAGCGGACTGCGCTCATTCGGAAGGACGTCAAGGTCAACAAGCTGGAGCGCCGGATCCGGAAGCAGGTGATCGCCCATCTGGCGCTGGACGGCGCCGGAAACCGTGCACCCTACGGCCTGCTGCTCATGACCCTCGTGAAGGACGCCGAACGGATCGGGGATTACGCCAAGAACCTCTCGGAAGTCTACGACGAGGGCGGCGGTCCGCTGCCGGAGGCCGACAAGAACGCAGAGGAGCTCCAGGAGCTGCGCCGGATCGTCGAGATGATCCTCGCCGACCTCAACGACGTCTTCGTCGCCTCGGACGGCGAGAAGGCGGCGGAACTCATGCGGGTGGGTCGCGACGTGGTGGAGCGGGCGGACCGCCTGGTCACGAGGATCGCCAGGGGACCCTACGACGCCGCCACGACCACGACGCTGATCCTGGGTACCCGCTACTACAAGCGGATCGCGGCCCACGTCATGAACATCCTCTCCGGCATCGTCATGCCCCTCCACAAGGTGGACTACTACGACGAGGATCTCCTGACCCAGATGGTGGAGAAGGCATCGGGCGAGGAGTAGGACCCGCCCGCCGGCCTTTGCCTCATGGAGGGGTCGGAACCCCCGGATCCGGTCAGGGTCCGGCTCCGCTCTGTCGAATCAGCGCCGTCGCCTCCCGCATCCG
>JARRPL010000224.1:7516-9815 GCA_037382905.1 Gemmatimonadota bacterium
CGTCGAGGTAGCGGCCCTCCCACTCTGGAACCTCCCCGGGATCGTCGGTCTCGATCTCGTAGCGGAGACCCGGGAGCATCCACGAGGCGTATCCGCTGAAGGGATCCGGCGAGACGTACAGCGAGCGACTCCACTCCCGGTCCTGGAGTCCGCGCTCGTCCAGCCACGCCTTCTCCAATCCGATGAGGGCCTCGTTGATGCGGGCGGCCTCGGCCGGAGCGACGGGTCCCGAGGCCACCCGCTCCGCCCGGGCGGCGTCGAGCTCGGCGGCGGCGGCGTCCAGCGTTCCCGTGGCCTCCACCAGCCTCGTCAGGTCCACCTCCACCCGCCGGGCCTCCGCGACCTCCAGGAGGGTCTCCACGTGGGTCCGGGTATCGGTGGCGTAGCGGGTGACGTCGTAGGGGAGGATGTCGGCGTTGGCCAGTCGGAGCGCCAGCAGCCCGTCCACCCGGGCCAGCATGGGTCCGTAGATCCACTCGGGATCCCCGAAGCGCTCGAACCAGGCGAAGTTGTCGTAGTTGGAGTGGTAGATGCCGCTCCGGCCCCCGCTGCTGAGCCCGGCGGAGGGGACCCCGGCGTGTGTGTAGAAGGCCACGTGGTCCGATCCCCCGCCCAGGTTGCCCATGCTGGGGGTCCGTCCGCCCGGCGCATCGTGCTCCGTGGCCTCGCCGGCGGCTCCGTCCTGCCCGGAACGTTCGGCCCACCACTCGTAGACGGTCCGGTCGCCGCCCGGATACCGCACGGCCCGGGTGGCGTCCAGGATCGGCTGCTTCAGCGACGGGGACGAGGAGCTTCCGAAGTTCGGCCCCGACACGGCGCCGTCGGCGTTGATGTAGGCGACCGCCCCGGCGGTGAGCTCCGGGAGGAACTCCTCCACCCACTCGGTGGAGCCGATGATCCCGTACTCCTCCGCGTCCCAGTGGGCCACCAGGATGGAGCGTCGGGGCCGACAGCCCTGTTCCGCCGCCCGGCCCAGCGCCTCGGCCATCGCCAGGAGCATGGCAGTGCCACCGTTGGGGTCCACCGCCCCGAAGCCCCAGGGGTCGTAGTGGGCGCCCAGGATGATCCACTCGTCCGGGAACTCGCTGCCCCGGAGCGTCCCCACCACATTCACGGCCCGGGTGAGTGCCTTGGGCTGGTTGACCCGGACCCGCACCGTGAGGTCCGGGCCGCCGGTGAGTCGATAGGTGAGGTCCAGGCCTCCCTGCCACTCCTCCGGCGCCGCCTCACCCGTCATGCGGGAGAGGATCTCCCGGGCGGCGTTGTAGCCGAGGGGAAGGACCGGGATGGTGTGGAGGGGGACGTCCTCCGGGTCAAGCCGGTCCACCCGACGATCCCCGTCCACAGGCAGCGCCGGCTCGAAGGGTGTGAGGGGATCGCCGGTCCAGGGAAGGGTCAGGACCGAGCCCCGCTGGATGATGTCGCCGTTGAGCATGGGGCCCTGAGGATAGGGGTCCACCTCCTCCTCCGGGGCGTCGTTGAACATGATGACACCGGCGGCGCCCCGTTCCTCGGCGAAGAGGACCTTGTAGCCGCGGAAGTTCCCACCGTACCGCGCCACGACGATCTTGTCCGTCAGGTCGATTCCCAGGGAGTCCAGCGCCCGGAAATCCTCCCGTCGCCCGTAGTTCGCGTAGACCACCTCGCCCACGGCGTCTCCCGACCCGGAGAAGGCGTTCCACCCGTTCAGGAGATCCGGGTGGCCGCTGAACCGGTCCTCCGCCAGCGCCGGCTCCCGGTTCGAGAGCCGCATGGCCACGGGCGTGACGATGTGGGCCTCCACGTCGTCCGTGAGCTGCGGGAGGTACACGTCGTATGGATGCTGCTCCGCCTCCATCCCCGCAGCCCGCATGACCCGGGTGAGGTAGTTGGCCACCTCCAGCTGTTGGGCCGACCCGGCAGGGTGGGGGGCCGAGGTGATGATCCTGAGATGCTCCCGGAAGGCGTCGCCGGACGGGAGCTCCAGGAAGAGCGCTTCGCACCGGGCCTGGGTCTCGGCGGTGGCGGCGGTGAATCCCACGGGCGCCGACTCCTGGGCCCCCGAACCGGGCGCCAGGATGAAGGTGGCGAGCCCCACGAGGGGCAGGGGAAGTGCGAGGAGGGGACGCATGGAGGTCGGGGCAGGAGGTGGAGAGACCGCCGACCTTAGGAGGCTGTCGGGAAATCGGCAACCCGCGGCGGCGTCGGGAACCGAGGGTTCGGCCGGGCCGTGTGGGAGCCCCGACTTGTGGCAGGCGGCCGGTTCGATGAGTGTTTTCCGAGGCCCGCGCCGCCGAGGTGCGAAGCCGCTCGCGACCCT